>JBIISL010000042.1:0-17439 GCA_044341035.1 Ilumatobacteraceae bacterium
AAGGCTGAGGTCAGCGACGCGATAATCACGACGATCGGCGAGAGAGGACATAGAGGCTCCTTAAATGAGTTACATAATGAATCGAGGCTGGGGCCAACTGGCACCGCTCTGATCAGCCCGATTACGGAATCAGTGTATCTACCTCAACGAGTAAAGGTGGGCTTTATGCCCTCAGCAGCGATGCGCGCCTCGATTCGAGCGTGCTCTGCATCTGAAACCTGCGTGGATTCTTCAATCAACATGACAGGAATGCCCTCGGCAACTGCATACGAGCGCTTCAGACGAGGGTTAAACAAAATGTTCTCGGACTCGATATAAAACAGCGGGCCCTTGTCTTCTGGGCAAGCAAGGATGTCAAGAAGGGTGCGGTCAAGAGTCATGGATTCATTCTTTCATTGTCAGATCGATGTCACAAGTGAGAGCACTTCGACCACATGGTCATCGCACTCTGCACGAGTCGCAGCCTCAAGGTTGAGGCGCAGCAGTGGCTCAGTGTTTGATGGGCGAAGGTTGAACCACCAATCACCACAATCAACCGTGAGGCCATCTACCCAGTCTTGAGGGTGAGATTTATATGCATCGGCAACTGCAGCCATAACAACTTGGGCATCAGAGACACTGGTATTGATTTCTCCACTTGCCTCGTAACGTTCAAACGGTTGGCGCAACTGCGACAACGGCATTTTTGCACGGGATAGTTCTTGCAACATAAACATTGTGGCGATGATGCCAGAGTCGGCACGGTAATTGTCAAGGAAGTAATAGTGAGCTGAATGCTCACCACCAAATACTGCACCCGTTTCTGCCATGACTTGTTTGATATTGCTATGGCCAACCTGTGTTCGCACAGGTACTCCTCCGCTTTCACGAATGACTTCGGGAACCGCACGTGAACAAATGAGGTTATGCAACACAGTGGCACCTGGGTTATTGCGCAATACAGCCGCCGCAAGAATTGCTGTTGTAGTGGAACCGGACAACCCGCGTCCTTTTTCATCCACCACGAATACTCGATCTGCATCGCCATCGAACGCAAGGCCGATGTCAAAACCGCCGCTTGTGACGCGCGCTTGAAGGTCTCGTTGGTTCGCTGGCTGAATGGGATCAGCGGGATGATTCGGAAAACTGCCGTCAAGTTCTGGATACATGACTTCAAGTTGCATCATCGGAAGGCGATCAAAAACAACGGGCACAATTAGCCCACCCATACCATTGGCGGTATCAGCTACAACTTTCATAGGCACTAGAGCATCGACATCTATGAACGAGACCACATGATCCGCAAATTCTTCAAGCATGTTGCGTGTTGACACTGTTCCACGCACCGCCACTGCACCAGGACCGGAACCCGTAAGTACAGATTTTGCAACGTCGCGAATAGTTGCAAGACCAGTGTCGATACCAACTGGACGTGCACCCGACAAACAAAACTTGATTCCGTTGTACTCAGCCGGATTATGCGAAGCCGTAAACATTGCCCCAGGTGCATCAAGTGTTCCTGCCGCGAAATACACGAGGTCGGTACTTGCCAATCCGAGATCAAGCACGTTGATACCGCGCGAAGTGACACCACTGGCGAATGATGCAGCGAGAGACTCTCCTGTAACGCGCATGTCGCGAGCCACGATGACCAAGGGCGCTTTGACAAAATCAGCAAATGCAACTCCGAGAGCAAACGCCACTTCATCATTCATTTCGTTCGGAGTTGTGCCGCGAATGTCATACGCCTTGACGATGCGATCAAGGATTGAAGGGTCTGTTTTCATCAATCAGTGAGACTATCGGCGGATAGTTCGTCATAGGAGTCGGGCTCAATTCCACTGTTGTTACGGGCTGGCATAGCTACCCCATAACGAAACCGTCTGCGAAACAAGCGCACAACGAGGAGAATTCCAAATGCAGTCACCGCATACGACGAACGATCCAAATTCGATGATTCGTACGAGAGCGTGACATTTTTTTCTGTTGGAACGACCACCATCATGTTGGGTGCCGCGCGATACACGCCCGATGCACCTTTTACTTGCCAGTTAGGAAAGTAACTAACTTTCACGAGAACGGGAACACCAACACGATCAACCGAGAATGACACTGACTCTTCATTGATTTCTACATCTGAGACAACAACTGGGTCGAGTGAAACGGGCGTAATTTTTGAGCTCTCTTTGGGTACAACAATGTCGACTTCGCGACCAGGTCCGCCCGGCTCACCAATACTGCGCAACATATCTGCAACAACATCAATACTCTGCCATTCATCAGGTCCATGATCGACTGGCAATGCAGCCCATTCGTTCGTGTGTTGGAAATACGAAGTACCAATTTCCAGCCAGCGTTCACGTTTATCGCCTGGCCTTTCATTTACCACTACTGGCTGCACCGCTAGCGGCTCAACAATTGCCGTGTTTGGAATTTCATAAATATGCCACGGGCCAGAAATTCCCACCGGTGACAATTCCTTTTGCTCTTCAGCTTTTGCAATTGCTTCAGGGGTATAGGCCATGTAATACCGAATTCCCATCATGCGCATATAGGCAACGCCCTTCAACGCATCATTGTTGTCGTACCGTAATTCACGCACAGGATTGCTGCTTTGTTTTGAGAGCGCTGCTGCAGTGATGAAGTGATACGGAGTAGAGCCGGCGGCTTCAAAGAAAAGCCCTTCCATTGAACCAATGCACCCATTTGTCCAATATGGCAACAACATCAACGCCATGGTGGTGCCGTACTTATTGAGATCACCACTGTTCTCCCACAGTGCGTGACCACAACCATGAGCGGGGTCTTCTCCAAGCTTCTTCATGGTTTGCACAGCATCGTTGTATTCACCAAAAGAACTCTTGCCTTCATACCCTTCAAAATTCCATCGAGCCCATCCATCAGAAAAAGCACGATCTGCGGGAAACGAAAGAGGGCCCCATCCGTACGAGGTTCCGGTTGCAGTAGATGTCAATTTTCCAAATGGCAAACTCTGATACCGGACCCCGAGGACGATCAGACAAAAGACAGCTACAAGCCACAACAACGAAGTGAATACGTTGCTAGTAGGTGGTGTTGGAACCTGAAGTGGATTGCGTTGCACCACAACAGTGCGACGTATAAATAGTCCTGCCTCGTACACGCCGATTGCCGCCAACATGTAGCGCAATAGATAAATGAAGGGCAAGATTCTCGGATTCCACAACAATCCGATAACGGGTAACCCACCTTGAGCAACCTTGACTCCGATCATGAGCACCACGATGTAGACACCCATCCACACTCCTAGAAACCGCCGGCGATAGACCGATCCGATGAAACCGGCTAATGCAAATGCCATCAACAAAATATCGAGGGTGTTGTTCAGCGGAAAGTACATGTCCCACATTGTTTTGAAAGAACCACCACCGGGCTCTGAGCCATATTTCATATCGCTCATAAAGGCATGGCCACCGAGAAACGGAATCACCCAGAATGCGGACAGGCAAACAGCACAACCAAGTGTGATGATTCCAAATTTCAGACGCTGCTTGTCTAGACGCATGAGAAGCATCAGCACTGCTCCGCCGAAGACGAACATCAATACGATTCCGTGACTGAGTGCCGAGAGCGCAATGAACAATGCAGCCCATCCGCGATATTTTCCATCGTCAAGACCACGCGCAAAAAATCCGAGACCAACTACTGCAAAAGCAAGAGCAATGGAGTGTGAGAACTCTCCCGCCATCGTTGATGCAATATTGCCGCCATAAATTGTGAAACTCTCATCGAAGAGAAACATGGTGGCGCCGATAACCATTAATTCAGGCAATGGATACAGCAGTTTGCATACACGACCCATGAGATATGCACATGCCGGCATTGCTACTAAACCAGAGACGACAATAATTTTGAATGCGATGCCATACGGCATGACAAGATCCAATGCCACGATGGCCAAAGCCGGAACAACCATATAAAAGCGATACACAGGTAGTCCGGCGTACCAGTCCATGCTCCACCCCGTGAGCCGCCAATGCGGCAATAACACGTCACGCAAATACGCAGGACCCCATACGTGCGCTCCCATGTCGCCACCAGTCGGAGTGTTGTTGCGCAAAATCAAATCAGGATGAAGAGTCGACAACACCATCAACGTTGCGCCCAAGATGATGGCAGTCGTACTCATTGACCGAAATGTGGCCGCCCATTCTTGTCGTTTTACAAGTGATGCGTCAGCTGACGACTCACTATCGATGGTGTCTATTTCGGTATTCATAATTCTTTACAAAAGCACGACAAGCGCAAGCCCTGTTGCGTTGAAGGCCATATGGGTGACGATGGACATCCCTATTCTGGCAGTTGAGTGACGTGCCCACCCCAGCACCAAAGCGAAGGCAAAAAGACCTGGAAATTCCACTGGCTGCAAATGAATTGCCGCAAACAGAACCCCCGTAGTCACTATTCCCGCTGTACGACCCCACGACGCCACCAAACCAGGCTGAACCACACCGCGATAGACGATTTCTTCCACGATGGGCGCTCCGACTATCACAACAAGGCCAAGCAGGATTATCCAACCCCCTTGCGCGACATCAACGAGATCAGATGCACGCTTTGACACCTCTTCGAAAGAAAACGCATCCGGAAACAAACGCGTGAGCGGCCAGTTCACTGCGTTCACCAAAATGAGTTGACTAGCAATTCCCAATGGAATACCAATCACAACATCACGAGGGAGAAATGTCGCGCCAATTGTGGAACGAAAGTTTTTCCAATTCACTTGCAAAAACTGTGACGTGACAAATAAATACACAACCCACATTGCAGTTGCACTGAGTGCCACATCAAGTGTGGACATTTCGCTACTCGAAGAACCACCATTCCCCATGGCCATCACAACGAGAAGAGATGCAAAGTTTGCGAAAACAAATGCAGCAAGCCAGAACAGCAGTACTTGGCTTGCTCGTGATTGACGCGGCGCCGTCTGATCCAAGATGGTTACCCGGCGAGACGGCCAGGGTTGTACACAAGGACGCGTTGACGGCGGTCCTCTAAGTGCCATCCTGAAGGTGCTGTGAGCCGATTCGCATGCTGATCGCACAGGTCATACGAATGGGGATCGCGCTCGGAGCTCAAATCATCGAGCCACACCGAGGATCGCGAGTATTGATATGTCAGCGTGACCGTGGCGAGATGGACACAGCCTTGTCGGGTGCATTGCCTAGCCATGACTGAAACGGTAGTCACCGTGTGCCACAAAATGGGCGATGCCGCTGAGACAGGGGCACATGGTGCCCGTAGCATGAACATATGAGCGATATTCCACCGCCCCCTCCACCATCACGCAACCCACAAGGTCGCAACCCTATGAAGAGCTTTCGTAATGGAAAGCCTGGGCTTGACGGCAAGCCCCCTATGCCGAAATGGGCTATTTGGGCCATCGTCGCAGCAGTCGTTGTTCTTGCTTTCGGTAGCCAACTATTTGCTACCCCTACTGGCGACAAACTGACCTACACAGAATTCCTCGTCCAGGTCAAAAATGGTGACGTCAAGCAGGTCTCCATTAATAACTCCTCGAATGTCATCTCCGGAACGCTGCAGTCTGGCGCGAAGTTCACCACAACTGGCGCAGTCAACCTCAGCGATGCAGACGAACAATTGCTAAAGCAAATGGGAGTCGACTACGACTTCAAGACGCCACAGGCCAACTGGATCTCGAGCCTGTTACCGATCGTCCTGCCATTCGTTTTCGTCATCGCATTTTTCATGTGGATGCAACGTCGTGCAATGGGTCAGGCCGGCAGCATCATGTCTGTTGGCAAGAGCAAGGCCAAGGCGTACCAAGCCGATAAGCCATCAACCACTTTTTCCGACATCGCCGGGTATGACGGTGTGAAACTGGAAATTAAAGAAGTTGTTGACTTCTTGCGTAAGCCAGAACGATTTAAAGAAATCGGAGCACGCGTTCCGAAAGGCATCTTGCTAGTTGGCCCTCCGGGAACCGGAAAAACACTCTTTGCTCGTGCCGTTGCAGGTGAAGCCGGAGTCGGGTTTCTTTCAGTTACCGGTTCAGACTTTATGGAGATGTTTGTAGGCGTTGGCGCAAGCCGTGTCCGCGACCTCTTTGCCCAAGCTAAGAAACTTGGTAAAGCAATTATCTTCATCGACGAAATCGATTCCATCGGCCGCAAACGCGGAGCAGGACTTGGTGGCGGTCATGATGAACGTGAACAAACACTGAACCAATTGTTGTCTGAGATGGATGGTTTTGAAGCAACAGAAGGAATCGTCATTCTTGCGGCCACAAACCGCCCCGATGTTCTCGATACTGCTCTTCTTCGCCCCGGTCGATTCGACCGACAAATTATTGTTCCCCTTCCTGAATTTGAAGAGCGCCTTGCAATCTTGAAAGTTCACTCACGTGACAAGCGCATGGGAACAGAAGTTGATCTTGAAACTATGGCCCGCGCCACTCCCGGCATGAGCGGTGCAGATCTTGCAAACCTTGTGAATGAAGCAGCTCTCTTTGCTGTTCGTCGCGAGTCACTCAACATCGAACGAATTGACTTTGAAAATGCCCGCGACCGTGTCGTCATGGGTGCACGACGTGAATCACTCGTCTTGAACCCAGAAGAAAAACGGGCGACGGCATATCACGAAGGTGGTCACGCCGTTCTTGCAACAGTGCTTCCCCACTCTGATCCGTTACACAAGGTCACCATCCTGCCTCGCGGAATGGCGCTCGGTGTCACGTGGACATTGCCAGAGGAACGTCATACCTACTCTCGTGAATTCTTTGAAGATCTCATCTGCAAAGCCATGGGTGGGCGTGTCGCCGAGAAGATTATTTTCGGACACCTCAACAGTGGTGCGGCTAATGACCTTGAACAAGCGACCGGTATCGCGCGTCGTATGGTGCGTGAATGGGGCATGTCAGACAAGATTGGCCCAATGGCATGGACTGGAAATCAACAAGTATTTCTTGGAGAAGACCTCATGACAAGTGGTCGTGAATACAGCGATTCAACAGCTCAGCTTGTTGACGATGAAATCTCGCGCATCTTGTTAGAACAAGAAGTGCGTGCGCATGAAGTTCTCACGCGTCATCGTCGCGGACTTGAACTTGTAGCCGAAGCATTACTTGTCGAAGAAACTATTGACGGACCAACGGTTGGTCGTCTCGTTCAAGAAGGTCTCGATGCGCCAGCACCGAGCAACGTTCAGGCCTGACCTTTACCCTCACACGAACCAGGTGAACTTCCTGGATCACGACATTCTGCAACTGCGGCCCATAAATCTTGTGCCTTAATTGGCCCCAAGAAACCTGCCTTTACAACACCTGCACTATCAGCAATCACTACGGCTGGCACGGCTTCAATTTTGTATCGGGCATGCATGTCAGGGTCTAGAGAGAAGTCAACACGCACTACCGCTACGTCACGAGAAGCCAGAACTTCAGCTTTTGCAGCAACATCACGACATGCATCGCATGTTGAGGAAGTAAAGACCACAACCAGCCATGGCGACTGCGGAGATGCAAACTCGTTTCGGTTTAGTTGCACTGGCAATTCAAAACTGGCCTGTGTCGGAACATCTATCTGGCGCCGACGCAAGAGCAGCGACACACCTATTGCAATCAGCATTGCAACTGCAACCGTAATAATGCGGACCATTACCGAGACCTTATGGGAAGCGCCCCCACGATACCGAAACCAACAAGACCATTACCGCGGGCTGTGCGTCGTTGCACGACTACTGGAACCGTAGCGATGATTGTTACTTCGCCATCATTTACATCGTCAGGCACATCAACCATGAGAAGAGACGCCGCCCCAAGCGGAACGTCTGTCAGGAGTGGTAACGCCACTTGACCGCCCGGCCCACTTGCTAAGACGGTAAACGTTCCTTCAGTTCCCGTTGTATTCAGAATTGTCATCGCGTTGCGAGCTCCTTTTGAAAGCCCACTTGGAATTTTCCACTTCTCCGAGATCAAACCACTCGGCATTCCATTGGTGATAGCAGTGAACGAACTCTTGCCAATGCTTTGGCTCAGCACGTGTTCAACAATGACCGGAACATTGTTTACTGATGACACCACCATCGCATGATCACCTTTTGGTAATTCTGCAATGATGCCAGTATTGATTGCAACGACTTCACCAGCAGGAACGTCAATCGTTGCTGACGGCGAAGCAGCCGACGATGCCTGATCTACTGCAATTCCATTCGTAATACCTTCGCCAAAAAAGGTGACATTCACTTGCGCGTTTGAATCTGACGGATTAAACACCATTAGCAATTCAGAAGACAATGCGCCAGTTCGTCCAGCCGTAAACCACCAGTCAAATGAAGCTGCCGGAATTCCTACCGTGGTGGAATACCCAAGACGACCAGCACCCAGATAGTGCTGCATCCGAGATGCGATTATTTGTCCCGTTGAAGCCAATACTTCTACGGCGATTCGGGCCTCATTTTGTGCACCGGCATCTGCAAGCGAAATGCTCCGGGCAGAACGAGGATCAAGAATGATTCCTTGCAACGACGCCGGACTGCGACGTCCGCTTGTTGTGGTGTATGAGACATTGACTACCGCACTTTCAGGGAAAGGGTTGGTCAAAACTAAACGCTGTGTAGAACCTTCTGCGGTGAAACCATCTGCAAAGAACCAAGTATTAGAAGTCTGCGACACACATTGTGATGTCACATCACCTGCAGCGTATTTCAATTCTTGCTCGACTGATCCAACTGATCCGATGATTTCGACAACTGGCACGACAACACCAATTGTTCGACCACGCAACACCTCTATCTCGATACGAGATCTGGCCAGAACAGAGATCGTCTGGGCGTCTGCAGGGGCATCACTCAAATAATTAATAGTCGCAGTGATATCCCCATCACTTGGGTTCACAATGACAACGGATGCACTACTAATACCGTCACCCGCAGCAGCGCCAGGACAAAACCATGAAGTACTAATACGCGCCCCGCTTGAGCCTTGCGGAAAGCCCGCAAAATCGACAATTGCTGAAGATGCCCCTAATTGTTCAGCGCCTGAGTGCCGATCAACAACAAGAACAACTGTCACAATTCCACAGAGCAACACAAACGAGATGAAGCGACGAATCAAATTCATGATGAAACCTGTTGTGTAAAGGTCATCACAGGCGCATCGGTATCGAGAAGCATCCTTGACGTCTTGCGATTTTTACGACGAGGGCGCATCAATGCAATAAACGCCACAACACACCATGCAACAAACTGCGCCAGCACGGCGAGCGTATGCACAACACTTGATTGAAATTCCAATCGAATGCGGGCAGGTTCCGCTACGTCGTACGCATTCGTGAGGCCAAAAGCTGGACGTGCTTCAACAGGCAGTCCATTGACTATCAACTTCCAATGAGTACTAAACGGCACAGCCAGATGGACAGTTCCCGCTGGAACATCTGCTTCGATTGCCCCTTCCGGGCGCGGTGGAGATGGAAGCGCACTCGCCCCCGAAATATCGGTTGCAATCATTGATGTAGCGCCCGCAAGAAGACTGCTCTGTGCCCCGGCTGCCGTGAGGACAGACCTGACCGGCACCCATGACACATTCTCAAAAATCACTAAATCAGGAGATGCATATAGACGACGCAGATCTAACTGGCGGGACAAAGAATCAATGAGACCGCGTGGCGCAGCAATTGGGTTCTTGCGAGTGGACTGACCGCCATCGATGATTGGCACAACGATGTATCGAACTGCCAATGGTGCAAGTAGTCGCCCAGCGCGAGCTGTCTGGCCTCGCACGATTCCGTATAGAGCAGCGACTGTGTTGTCTCGTGCCCGTGTAGGTGGAACTTCCCATAGTTCTTCTAAATCAGAGACAGCACCATTCGTTACTGAATATGCAATCCCCCATCCGAAATTCAATGGCGCGCCAGGAAGTACTCGAGAATCGCCGATAAACAAGGTGCGATACTCTCCCGAAACACTGGTGTCAGGTAATTGATGTAGCAATTGCGGTAACGCTAACGATGGTTGATTCCATGTTCCGTTAAGAGCGTTCACTGTGACAGGAACAAGGCCAAGAAAAAATGCAAGGGCAATGAGCGCACTGATTGGTTGACGCCACCCAAAGCGTGCACGTCGAAGGTCAAGCACTAACGCAGCACCCATTGCACCAGCACAAATTGATATACCAAAAGCCACCGGCACAAGCAGGACTGCAGGCTCTGGCAGGTGGGCAGGAAGCAATGCAGAGTCGTCAAGAATTGCGATCGCAAGACCCACCGCTACGAGACTTGCGCCACGCAAGACCCACCCTGAACGCACTCCGTGTACAAGCAGCACAGAGCCAACCACCACCGCGTACAACATGATCGTGACAGGCGCCAGCACGAACCCGCCAACATTGAAAGTTGCTAATCCGAATAACCCAATGTTTCGTCCGGAGTCAACTGGTGCACCAGTGAGGGCTTCCCACCAACCAGAACGAATGTAGGTACCGGCCCACGGAAGATTCAACACAACTCCAGACACAACAACAGCAGCCGTGATTGTCAACCACCGAATCGTCCAGACAATTTTTGTTCCGTGGATGAAACTAACAATTGCAAAAACCAATGCGACCAGAGGAAGAACAAGCATAAGTGCAGGCTCAAATGCAAGAACTGCTGCAACAAGTAATACCAAATATGCAAACCAACGTCGCCACTGCACCACAGGCGCAACTGCCATTAGTTCGTCAGTACGATTCATGTCTAGATCTGCATGACCGACCAGCATGCGCGCCAAATGCACCATCCACGGCAATGTTGCATACATCAACAATGCACCCCATCTTCCCGAAGAAATAGATGCATATGGCAATGGAACAGCCGCATAGGCCGCTGTTGCAGCAATGCGGGCTGAGCGCGTTCCGATGACAGAGGAAAAGCGCCACACTCCGAGCCAGCCAGCCAACGGCAACAGAATCACGAGCAAAGTATGAAGCAACCCCATATTACCAAACGTTCCAACAGCACTTGTTGCAAGGATGGCTACACCCGTTGGAACGGATGACACTTGCCCAAATCCGGCACTCCACCATCCTGATGCATAGGTGCCAACTAGTTCACCAATTGATCCTGTGATAGGTGCCATTTGTCCGACACCAACAACACCGTGCAAGAAAAGGTTGCGCGAACCAACAACAAAAACCACAGCGAGTATTCCCCACAACACATACGCACTACGTGCTGTTGCTTCTCGCAATTGACCAATAGCCTGCGCTTGTGCTTGACCCGCCTGAGCAGCACGCCGGCGAAAAAACATAGTGACATACGCATTGCCCACAAGTTGTAACGCCCGTACTTCGTTCCCAGACACTGTGCGATGCTTAGCGATTGCATCGCGTCGTTCACGGATATCAACAACTCCAAATGGGAGTAGCGCCAGTGCACGTACTTCATCAATTGCACGACGGACACGACCCGTAGCAACAAGGAGAATGAAACGAGACAGCGTCAACGCCGTCATGTACAAAATTGTGCCTAGTAATTGAGACGCGGAAGTGAGTGATGCCACGGTCCTTACTCGAACAATTTCGTTTTCAAGAAAACTCTCTTGAATCGAACTGTCGTCAGCTGTCTGCGACGAGTTCTCACGGTGACGCCCTATTGCGCTCGGTACAACCATTACTCGTGCAGCTGTTGCGTGAAGCCGCCAGCACAAGTCAAGATCAGCTCCGGCTACTGGGAGATCTGGATTGAACCCGCCAATAGTTGCAAAAAGATCAGCTCGCACCATGATGCATGCCGACGACACAACAAACACGTCTTGAACTGCGTCATGTTGTTCTTGATCTAATTCTCCGTCATCGGCGATTGGCACACTATTTCCAAATCGATCAACCGCGATTCCGACACTTTGAATCATGCGCGGGTTGTCCCAGTACACAAGTTTTGGACCAACAGCTCCGGCGTTTGATCGAGAAAGCTCGTCGGCCAGCCGACCGATTGCATCTGGCGCAAGGGCTACATCGTCATGAAGAAAACAGAACAAACCACTATTGCCATCAACGAGATTGAGCACAGAGTTGCACGCTGCACCAAAACCGGGATTTCCTCCCAAGAACCGCACCACCGCTGTTGGCAGTTCCGTTGCGACCGCATCGAGAATGTCGCGGGCAAGCGGATCATCCTGCGTACCTGTCACAAGGACGAGGACTTGCAGGGCGTCGTAGGTCTGGCTGGCAAGGCCCTGAAGGGACTCCGCTAGCCACTGGCCCTTCTCGTGCACGACCATAACGGCCACCACGGGGGGTAAGGAAGATACGACCTGAGGCTCTGTCACGCCGTAGGCAGGCTAGTGCCCTGACTGCTTTCCTCACGCGCAGCCCCATTTCATAGGGGTTAAAGAAACAATGGGAAAGTGCTTGCTAAAGTAAGCACTTGTGGGTACTCTTGGTGCATGAGAAAAATTTCATTCCCTCACATCACCCTTCCGAACGTCACCATTCCTGGCCTTGATCAACTTCCAAAAGTTGACCTTTCAAAGATTTCCCTTCCGTCAATGCATTCAATTGACCTCACATCACTTGACCTATCGCGCCTGAACCCATCGGTTGTTCTTCAGAATCCGGTCGTCAAGCAAGCAACTGAGCTTGGATACACCGCAGTCGGATTTGCAGTTCTCGGATTTCAGAAGTTGCAGGTCCGCCGTGTTGAGTTGTTCGACGCAATGAAGGCCCGCAACAACACCGCCCAATAGGCAATCGCAGCGCTTTAGGGCGCACTACTGCTTCTGCAACTAACCTTCTGTACGTGTCAGATGGTTCTACATACGAAAAATCATCTCGTATTCCGCTTCCCGAAGGAACAGTTCCTGTTGGCATCGGATTATTCGTTTCTGGTTTTACCGCGTACGCATTTTTTAAAGTTGGACAACTTGCGCTCGGCAAAGAGGACTTCAAGCCAATTGTCGCATTGTGGTTCACTACCTTTGCCTTGGTTCCTGGGTTTTTCATGCCTGTCGAACAAGAACTGGGTCGTGCACTCGCCCACCGCCGCGCTTTAGGTCACGGTGGCAGGCCCGTTGTTCGACGCATGATTCCATTGACCGCTGCGCTCGTAGTGGCATTGACACTTGTCATAGTTGTTGCCTCACGATGGCTCACATCAGAAATGTTCGAAGGACATTGGATAGTTACCTTGTCGCTCGGAATCACCATCTGTGCTTATGCACCAATGCATCTTGCTCGTGGCATTGCATCAGGTTCTGGAAGATTTGTTGCGTACGGCACAATCATGGGGGTCGATGGGGCTGTGCGCATCCTTGCGTGCGTGTTGCTGTGGCAACTCGGAGTCACCTCTGTCGGTGCTTATGCGCTGGCAGTTGCAGTGTCGCCCATCATTGCTGTCGCAGTAGTGCTTGCTCGTGGTCAAACAAAAACTGATGACGGCCCACCAGCAACATTTGCCGAGATCACTCCAAATCTTTCTTGGTTAGTGATTGGCACCATCATGGCTGCAGCACTTGTGAATGCTGGCCCATTAGGAGTTGACTTTCTCGCTAATGCCAGCGACGCTGAAAAAGTAACGGCGTTTGGCAATGGCGTGCTGCTGTCACGTGTGCCGCTGTTTCTATTTCAAGCAGTGCAAGCTGCTCTTCTTCCGCGGCTTGCTCGTCTTGCTGCCAAAGGCGACCTTGCAGAATTCCGCAGTGGTTTCAAATTGCTTCTCCAGGTAGTGACTGCAGTTGCCGTGCTTGGCACTGTGGGCTCATTTTTACTTGGGCCACCAATCCTCCGATTGGTGTACGACGGTGGACTAGATCGACGTACATTGACGTTGCTGGCTCTAGCAAGTGGAATGTACATGCTTGCTCTCGCGGTTTCTCAGGGAGTAATCGCACTTCAAGGACACAAGTACGTTGCAGCCGGATGGCTATTCGCGATGCTGAGCTTTCTTGTTGTCACCACATTTTCAACAGATGACCTGTTTCTTCGAGTGGAACTCGGACTCGTTGCAGGATCAACAGTTGCACTTGCAATATTTTCCTATGCCTTACGGGCACGAATTCTTGTTGGTGCAATACCCGATGCCGAATCAATGATTGATGGCATTCCAGAATTGCCTTTAGAAGGCTGACGCTTAGTGGCGCAAGCGGGCGGTTTCGATTTCGAGGTCGTTCTTCACCATCATCTTGACGAGTGACGGGAAATCAACTTCAGGAATCCACCCCAATTTGTCGCGGGTCTTTGTGGGATCACCGATCAACAAATCAACTTCTGCAGGGCGAAAGAACCGAGGGTCTTGGCGTACGTAATTGTGCCAATCATCGAGACCCACTTCTTGAAACGCAAGCGTAAGGAATTCTTCAATAGAGTGCGTTTCGCCTGTTGCAACTACATAATCATCTGGTTCTGGCTGCTGCAACATCATCCACATGGCACGTACATAATCGCCGGCATAGCCCCAGTCGCGTTTTGCATCGAGGTTGCCCATGACTAATTCTTTTTCAACGCCCAACTTGATGCGGGCTGCAGTGTTTGAAATCTTTCGCGTAACAAACTCAAGTCCGCGACGTGGCCCTTCGTGGTTAAACAAGATTCCTGAACAGGCATAAATGCCATAGCTCTCTCGGTAGTTGATGGTGATGTCGTGACCGAACACTTTTGCACAGCCATACGGCGACCGGGGATGAAATGGTGTCAATTCCGTTTGAGGAACTTCACGCACTTTGCCAAACATCTCTGATGATGAGGCTTGGTAGAAACGAATCTTGTTGTTCTGGGTTCCACCCACCATGCGAATTGCTTCCAGCATGCGCAATACGCCAAGACCAGTGATATTCGATGTGAGTTCTGCCTGCCCAAAGGAAATGGCAACAAACGAGATCGCCCCAAGGTTGTACACCTCATCGGGCTGCACATATTCAAGGGCGTTGACAAGGCTGGTGAGGTCGGCGAGATCGCCAGCCACCAGTTCCACATATGGAAACTCATCGCGAATCTGCAGTGCCCGCGGATTGTTCTGTCCCTTAATCATGCCAAAGACCTCGTAGCCCTTTGAATGAAGAAACTCAGCTAAGTGCTGGCCGTCTTGGCCGGTGATACCGGTGATAAATGCGCGGGGCATAACTGGACCTCGTTGATCGATAATCGGACTAGACAACGGTACCACTGTGGATCATTTATAGAGGTGAACCCTCGTGGCTACAAACCCCTACGCTTGTCTCATGATTATGGTGCTGGCTGGGGGCGTTGGTGCGGCCCGTTTTCTCTCCGGGCTTATCCAGGTTGTTGATCCTTCAGATGTTGTCGCAGTAGTAAACACAGGCGACGACACCGAATTACACGGACTATCTATTTCTCCGGATATAGACACGGTCATCTACACATTGTCGGGCTCAATTGATCCTGGCCGTGGCTGGGGACTCCGAGATGAATCTTGGCGTGCGATGGGAGCGCTCGAACGTTTTGACGCCGTACGTCCCGTTGGGTCTTCTGCAGCACCTCGATGGTTCAACTTGGGCGACACAGATCTTGCGACACACTTTTATCGCACTGCTCGCGTTCGTGAAGGCGCAACTCTGCAACAAATCACTAATGAACTTCGCACAGCATTCGGGTTAACCGTCACAGTTGTTCCCATGTCTAATGATTCAGTACGCACCATTGTGCATCTTGCAGATGGCCCAGTTCCCTTTCAGGAATATTTCGTACGTTTACAACACAATGTGCCGGTGACGCGCGTGGAATTTGTCGGCGCTGATACTGCCCAATTTATTGACCTTTCACTCATCACTGATGCCGACACCATTGTGATAGCCCCTTCGAACCCAATCGTGTCGATTGCGCCAATACGTGCACTTGCCGGGGTAGACACTGCGCTTACGGCGCGCCGCGACAACGTAGTTGCTATTTCCCCCATCGTGGCGGGTGCAGCATTGAAAGGCCCTGCTGACCGCATGCTGGTGGAACTTGGCCATGAACCAACTGTTGTCGGCGTGGCTCGAATGTATGCACCGATTTGTGGAACTCTCATCATCGATTCACAAGACGAACATCTTGTTGCTGCTGTCGAGCGAGAAGGCGTGCGCTGCATTGCAACAGACACCATCATGTCGAAAACTGGCGTTGCTGCAGCACTTGCACGCACAGCGATTGACGCAACCCCGAAAAAAGGAGGCCACTAATGGCACGACTCATGGCATGGAGCGTTGAAGGCATCGGCGAGATTGTTCCGGGCCAACAACTCGGCGACATCATTGTTGAAGCCTGCTCAGCAGAACCAAATGGACCGCTACGCGACAACGATGTGTTGATCGTGACTCAGAAAATTGTTTCGAAGGCTGAAGGCCGACTTGTTCCCATTGACCCCGATGATCCGTTATCCCATAAAGTTCTGGTGGAACAAGAAGCGGCCCGCATTGTTCGTCGCCGCGGAGACCTCATCATCACCGAAACAAAACACGGATTTGTTTGTGCAAACAGCGGTATTGATTTATCGAACGTAGAGCGCGGATACGCAGCATTGCTTCCACTTGATAGCGATCGGTCCGCGCGCCGCATCCGAGACATCGTGCGGGCAAAACTGGGCGTCACAGTCGGAGTCATTGTCAGCGATACCTTTGGTCGTCCATGGCGCAAAGGGCTAACCGACGTTGCCATTGGTGTTGCCGGAATAGCAGGCGTGCTTGACCTTCGCGGTACCGAAGATGCTCTCGGCAGAGTCATGCAAGTAACAGAGGTTGCTATTGCTGATGAACTCGCAAGTACCGGCGAACTAGTTATGGGTAAATCAAACGGAGTGCCCGTAGCAGTTATTCGCGGAGCTGACGCCTCATGGTTTCGCGATTCTTCGATGGACGAAATCGTGCGTCCGCCGAGCGAAGACCTTTTTCGCTAACGCAAGGTGGCGAGGCCATCTTTCAAAGATGTAAAGGGCGACCACCCGAGCTGGATGCGGGCGCGCACGGGCGACAATGACAGCCGGGCTAAATCATTGGGACGAGCGGCACTGGTTCTGGGCACTGGCGATGCGGCTCCGGCCATCACTGACCACAGATCAGCAATTGACGTTGCAACACCTGTACCAACATTGACAACTAATCCGCCGGCTCTGTCTGTTGCGCGGGCAATTGCATCAATGGTGTCATCGATGTAAACAAAATCGCGCGTTTGTTTTCCGTTGCCATGAACAATTGGTGCTCGGCCATGTGCGAGAGCATCAACAAAATTTGCCACAACACCGTCAGATGCACGTTGGCGCGGGCCATACACATTGCCCAATGCCAACACTGTGAATTCAACACCATGACGTTCGCGGTACACCGAATGAACATCAGCAGCAGCTCGTGCCAAGACTTCTTCACTCGTACGAGCAGTATTCATGTGCCCCTCTTTGATCGGAAGGTCTCGTGCGGCTACTTCCCCGTACAACAACCCGCTTGGTAACGCAGTAATCACTTTTTCGACACCACCGAGACGAGCGGCCTCGAGAATTG
>JBIISL010000077.1:0-5088 GCA_044341035.1 Ilumatobacteraceae bacterium
CATGGCATACGGATCAGACGACAAAATCGAATCAGCACCGGTCAAAGACTGGGTGAATGACTGGGACTGGCTTGATGACGGTTGGGGCGAAAACGCAATCGACATCTGGAACAGTGTGCGCGAACAATGCCCCGTCGGTTCAACCGAACGCTATGGCCGTGCATTCATGCCCGTCACCATGGAAGCAGTGCGCGACATTGCAAACAACACCGAAGACTTCTCTTCAATCTGGGTCAATGTTGGTCGCCCCGACGCACCACGTGCACCAGCGCCACCAATTACGTCTGACCCACCAGACCACCACGGGCACCGTCGTGTCATTCTTCCTGCGTTCAACCCCAAAGCAGTTGCCGCAGTAGAACAAGAAATGCGCGATTACTGCCGCAAACTCATCAAAGACCTTGACGGCATGGACGCAGTTGATGCTGCCGTGCAATACACACAACACATTCCTGTTCACGGAATTTGTATTCTCACCGGATTACCCGAAGAAGACGCCGACTTGTTCCGCGACTGGATCTACAAAAACTTCCAGCTAGCTCCAAAAGACAATGCAGTTCGTATTCAAGTTCTTACGGAGATGACGCACTACATCGATGCCATCTTGAAAGATCGTCTTGTGAATCCGAAGGACGACCTTCTCACCACAATTGCCAATGCAGAGATTGACGGCGAAGAAGTCGATTGGGGTATCAAGATTGGTTACATCCGTTTGCAAATCATTGCCGGCATCGACACCACCTGGAGCGCCATTGGTTCAGGCATCTGGCACTTCGCACAACACAACGACGAAGTGAAACGCCTTGTTGCAGTACCAAACGATGATCCACTGTGGAACACCGCAAACGAAGAAGTGCTTCGTTACTACGCACCTGTCACTATGGCGCGCAAAGTAGTCAACGATGTTGAAATTGCTGGTTGCCCAATGCGCGCCGGTGAGCAAACACTGGTCACCTTCCCTGCTGCCAACCACGACCCTGCGGCATTCGAAGATGCACACATTTTCCAAATAGATCGCCAAGACAATCGCCACGTGGCATTTGGTGTTGGTATTCACCGTTGCGCTGGGTCAAACCTCGCACGCTTGGAAATGTTGGTGGCATTTCAGGAATGGCTTCGCGCATTCCCGAACTATTCACTCGACAAGTCAAAGAAAACTACGTGGGCTAATGGCCAAGTACGTGGCCCCCGCGAAATTCCGGTGTTGCTAAACCGCTAATACTCTTCTGTCACCGAAGGCACAATGCGTGCGCTCCACGGACGATGCATATCCCAGTGGTGGCCTACCAAAACGCCCTCACCAAGCTTTGCCAAGAAATCAGTTGGTCCATCAAAGTCGGGCATCTCTACAAAGGCACTGCCCAATGCGTGCGGCACGTGCGCATCACTACCAGCGCCCAACGCCAACCCACGCGATTCACCAAACTCACGTGCCTGTTTGTTCAATGACTGCAGCGACGTCTTTGAGTTATGCGCTTCAATTGCATCCACCAAACCAAGGTCTGACAGTTCAATCAATGACGCTTCGGTGAGATTCCGACGCATCGGGTCAAATGGGTGCGGCACATACATAACGCCACCCTGTTTACGAATCTGTGTTGCGGTATCAATGGCATTATCGCCAAATGAAATGCGTTCCGTTAAAAACAAACCAATTATTTCGCCCGTATGTGTACGTACTTCTTCGCCCACAATTACGCGACAGATACCGTCGCCTTCTAGTTCGCGCTGCAGCCGCACTGCGCCTTCAATGGCATTGTGGTCTGTTACACATAACACGTCAATGCCAGCTTCCACTACTGATTCCACAATCTCATCAAGCGTCGTAGTGGAGTCGCCAGAAAACATGGTGTGTGAATGCATATCAACGCGCACATAGCCATCACGGCATGGCGTTGCCAGGTGCGGATGGCGCTCTATTGCAGCCGCGGCCGCAATGCCCATGAGCAGTTACGCCCCACTCATGGTGACATCTGCAATCACCATTGATACGCCAGCTGCGCGCATTGGCAACCAGTCGACATCGTTTCCAATTGCCAACACATCAAGCAACATGCGCTGCAATGTGGAAGCAATAGTGAATTCACGAATTGGCTCAGCAAGTTTGCCGTTACGAATCATGACGCCAGAAGCACCAGTAGAAAAGTCACCGGAAATTGGGTTCACACCAGAATGCAAACCTTGCACGCTCTGAATCAGAACACCCTCTTCAATTCCTGCAATTAGTTCTTCCTGTGTCTTCGTGCCAGGTGTCAGTTGCAAAGCCAAGCATCCCACTCCACCACCAACGGCGTTACCTGTGCTCTTCGTGCCTGCACGACGCGCCGAGTACGACGAATGTACGAACATCTGCAACACCCCATCTTTAATCAGCACATTGCGGCGAGCTGCCAAACCTTCGCTATCAATTTCTGATGCGGTGTATGCACGTGAATCAGTTGGGTCATCAACCAAAGTAATCAGTGGGCTCGCCACTGCTTCGCCGAGACGGTTTGCAAACAAGCTTCTACCCTTCACCACGCTCTCGCCGTTCAAGGTGGATCCGATGATGCCGAGAAACTGCGCCGTCACCATTGGGTCAAGCACAACAGTTGTGCGCTTGCTTGGTGGCTTTACTGCGCCAAGCAAACCGGTTGCTTTGTTCGCAGCCTCAACACCAGCTTTTGCCAAATCAAACATTGCTGGGTTCTTGCCTAATGCATATGCCCAACCTGTTTGTGTTTCACCAGCATCGTCAGCCATCACGCTGACACTGGCATAACAACTATTTGAACGACCACTGCTGCGAATACCCATAGTGGTTGCAAACGCTTCTTCAGTTGCGCCATCTGAATAGTTCGAATCATCAATGCGCACTCGCGGGTCTGCACCTACTGCTGCGCGCTCTAGTTCTTTTGCAATCTCAATCTTTTTTGCAGTGTCGAATGCATCAAGAGTGTCGTCCCACAGCTCTTGTTCCACAATGGCAACACCATCTGGTTCAGCAAGTCCTGCCCATTCATCAACACCGCCTAAAGTGGCGTTCTCGCGTGCCTCTGCAAGTACTTCACGCCATGCAGTTTCATCAAGCGTGCCCGCATGCGACGAACCTGTACGGCCATCTTTAATAACCCGCACGCTGATGCCCTGGCTTTGTGCCGAAACGAAATGCTCAAGGTCGCCGTTATACACACGAATATCTGTCTCACGAGACCGCGCAACGTTTGCTTCAATCTGTTCGCCAGGTTCAGCCATTGCAACAATGGCATCGGCAATTGCTTGCAGATCATCAACGGTGTGACGGCTCATGCTGCAGTGCCACCAATGGTGAGCGACTTCACGCGCAATGTTGGCTGGCCGTCGCCTACCGGCACGCCTTGTCCATCTTTGCCGCACATGCCTGGGTTACCCATTGCAAAGTCATTGCCCAACATGTCAATGTCTGCCAACACTTGTGGTCCGTTACCAATCAGGTTGCTCTCACGCAATGGCTCAGTGATCTGGCCGTTCTCAATGAGATACGCCTCGGTCATACCGAACACAAAGTCACCGCTTGCAGTGTTTACTTGTCCGCCGCCCAATTTGGCTACATACACACCGTATTCAGTTGCGCGCACAATGTCATCTGGTTCGTCCTGGCCGTTCAACACAAATGTGTTTGTCATTCGCACCATTGGCAAGTGTTCGTAGCTTTGGCGACGTCCGTTGCCGCTTGGTGCACGACCTTCTTTGCCAGCACGAATGTGATCCCACATGTAATCAGTGAGCACACCATCTTTAATCAGAACATTGCGCTGACTTTCATGACCTTCGTCATCAATTCCAATTGCGCCCCACTCACGACTCATGGTGCCGTCATCAACAAGCGTCACAAGTGGTGACGCCACTTGGTCACCCACACGGTTTGCGTACACACTTGCACCACGCGCAACAAGGTCTGCTTCCAGGCCATGTCCGCATGCTTCGTGAAACAACACTCCGCCTGAGCCGCACTTGATAACAACTTGCAATGCACCACTTGGTGCAGGACGTGCACGTAATTTGGTCACAGCTTGGCGAGCAGCACGCTCTGCCAATTCGTTAATGTTTTCTTCTTCGAACAATTCAAACCCAATGGTGTGACCCAACGAGTCGTATCCGGTTTGCATTCCAGCGTCGCCATTAGCAACGGCACTCACACGAAAAATTGTGCGCACTTGTTCATCTGTGGCGAAAACTCCATCAGAGTTTGCAATCAGAATGCGACGTGTTGCATCTGAATACCCAGCCGACACTTGCACAATGCTCGAATCAATTCCACGTGCTGCATCATTAGCAATCATCAGCAGTTCAACTTTGCGTGCTTTCGGCACGCTCTGTGGCGCAATGCGCACGGTGTTCACTGGGTGACGCTTTGCAGTTCCTAACGAAACGGTGTGTGTTCCACCATCACCACTGCTCGCAGCAGCAGCCGCAGCACCTGCAGCAGCCAACAGCCCCGCTTCAGACAAATCAGCTGTGTAGGCAAACCCTGTGGTCTCACCATTAATAACGCGAATACCGGCACCGGAATCACGACCGCTAGACACTTGCTCAACCAGCCCGTCATCAAGGCTTGCCCCCATCGAGCGTTTATCTTCGATAAACACCTCGGAGAACCCGGCCCCAGTGGACCGCCCCTTTGCTAGTACCCGCGACAAAACGCTGGAATCGAACTCATGTGACAGATCAATAAGGCTCACCTTGTCAATCCTACTGACGGCATGAGGCGCCAGCCCTGCCGACCTAAAGTAGAGGCAGCATGACCGATGACACCCCTACCCCTGTGCCAGACGAGGTCCGCGAGCACCGCACGTGGTGGTGGAAAGAGATCCTCATTATGGGGGCGTTCTATTTCATCTATTCACTCACCCGCAACCGTTTCGGGTCTATTCGTGTCAGTGGCGATGACATTCCATTGCATTCCTTTACTAATGCCATGCGGGTCATCCGTTTCGAGCGCGCCATTGGGCTGTACCACGAGGAATCCATCCAGCAATGGTTCCTTCCATATAAGTGGTTCATCCAGCTCATGAACACCTATTACGGCACAGCACATTTCGCTGTCACTATCGGAGTCTTCTTCGTTCT
>JBIISL010000043.1:0-17224 GCA_044341035.1 Ilumatobacteraceae bacterium
CTAAAAAAGCTCCTGCACGCAAGAAGAAAGCAGCAGCTAAGAAAGCTCCTGCACGTAAGAAGAAAGCAGCAGCCAAGAAGGCTCCTGCAAAGCGCAAGAAAGCAGCCAAGAAGGCTGCTCCTGCACGTAAGAAGAAGGCAGCCAAGAAGGCTCCTGCAAAGCGTAAGAAAGCAGCCAAGAAGGCCGCTCCTGCACGCAAGAAAAAAGCAGCAGCTAAAAAGGCTCCTGCAAAGCGTAAGAAAGCAGCCAAAAAAGCTGCTCCTGCACGCAAGAAAAAAGCAGCAGCTAAAAGAGCTCCTGCAAAGCGCAAGAAGGCAGCAAAGAAGGCCTAAGCCTTCTTTACTACTTCAAAACAGTAGAACCCTCGGGTTCGGAGTGTCGGAATGGGGGGCGAAAGCCCTCCATTTCACTTTCTCCGGACAAGTTCTCTTAAAGCTTGTTCATGAGGTGAAATATCTCAGCTGCGGCAAAGCCATATGGCGCTCCGAGATCGCTCATGCGTTGACGCATCCGTGAGCGGAACACTTCCATACCGTCTTCGTCGGTTGCTTTCATTGTTGACTCAAACTGGCTCTCATGTCGTTCTAGGGCTGTGAGCTTCACTGGCACCCATGGCGAAATATCTTCCACATGATTTGGCTCATCGGCTTCCCATAACAGCAATGCATCAGGGCGGTGATGAATGACGCCGTGATCAGTGAAGTGATGCTTCAAGAAATGCGGATCGCGCGCAGCAACAATGGCGTCACACACGTTGAGTCCAGCATTGCGATGGTCGGGGTGAAGGCGGTATCGCTTCCATGGGTCATGTGTCAGAACAACGTTCGGCTTCAATGTGCGAATAGCAAGAGCAATACGGTCGATTGCTTCTTTCGAATGTTCTAATTCGCCGTCGATGTAGCCAAGGAACGAGACAGTGCCGGAGGTGCCAAGTGCGCTGGCTGCATTGCGTTGTTCCACTTGTCGCGACTGAACGAGTGCTGCAATGTCGGCGTCAGGGTTCCACGTGCCTTTTGAACCATCTGTGCACACAAGGTGGTGTACAACAGCACCTTCAGCAGACCATTTGGTAAGAGTGCCACCACTACCAAATTCAACATCATCTGGGTGTGCACCGATTGCGAGAACAATCTGTGGCGTAGCGAGATTCGATGTGAAGGTGTTGGCAGATACTGGTGGTTGGCCTGGTTCGTTTGCGCTCATGATTATTCCGTTTCTCTGCGTGCTAGTTCACTTAAATCGTCTGCGGTATCAAGATCAAGTGCCAAAGCGTTATCGACGATGATTTCATATTCGAGCCCTGCGTCTATTGCAAGTCGAATGTGGTTGTCGCAACTACCCGGGCCATAAGCGGTAGAAAAAGAACTGCTGCTAGGAAAACTAAGAACATTGGTGCCATCACGATGACGGTCGGGGACAAGACTCACTTTTCCTTCGCGCGCAATGTGGCTAAAGCTCACTGCTAGGGGAAGATCTGCATGAGCAACAATGATGTGGTCTGCACCTTCTGCTGTGGCAGTTGCTCGGCCGGTCGCCACAGCAATATCAAGTCCAGGTGTTTGGCAATCAACAACGTGAGCACCAAGGGCCGTTGCCCACGCGGCAACACTTTCGTCTGAACACACGACATAAGTCGGAAGAGATAATGCCGCTTTCACGACCGTTTCGGCACACGATTGGGCTAGCGCAGAACGTTCGGCTGCCGTCAAAGTGTCTGCAAGCCGGCCCTTTGCCATGGTGAAGGACTTCACGGGGATCACGACAGCTACTTGCACCTGTTCAGCCTACGAACCCAGTTCGTCTTGTGACCTACGCTAGAGACATGGCAGAGATTCGTATGGCGGTAGTGGGCGCAGGTTCCTGGGGCACCACGGTCGCCTCATTGGCCGCAGCTAACACGCCAACCGTTCTATGGGCACGCCGTGAGTCCGTCGTTTCCAGCATTAATGCAGATCATGTCAACCCTGACTACTTCGGTGGAGTTGTGCTGTCGCCAGAACTGCGGGCTACCTCATCCCTCAGCGAGGCAGTGAGTACGGCAGACATCGTGGTGATGGCAGTGCCGTCTCTCGGTTTTCGCCAAGTTCTCACAGAAGCAAAGTCTCACATCCGTCCGTGGGTGCCCATTGTTAGTTTGGCAAAAGGTCTTGAAGCTGGCTCTATGTTGCGCATGTCGCAGGTAGCTAATGATGTGATGCCTGGTCATCCGGTTGCGGTGTTGACGGGTCCAAACCTTGCATCTGAAATTTCAGTTGGTCAACCGGCAGCAAGTGTTATTGCCATCGATGATGCAGTTATTGCGACTGCTCTGCAGGAATTGTTTTCAACGCCAACTTTTCGTGTGTACACAAACCCCGATGTGGTGGGATGTGAAATCGCTGGTGTGGTTAAAAATGTCATTGCTATTGCGGCAGGTATGGCTAAGGGAATGGGATTCGGCGATAACACGCGGGCTTCACTCATCACTCGTGGTCTTGCTGAAATGACGCGACTTGCCGTTGCGCTTGGTGGTGACCCAGTGTCGCTTGCAGGGCTTGCCGGCATGGGAGACCTCATTGCTACTTGTTCATCTCAGAGCAGTCGAAACACATCGGTCGGAATGCGACTTGGCGCAGGGGAGGCGTTGGCTGACATTCTTGGTTCAACCTCCATGGTTGCTGAAGGTGTGCGTAGTTCGGCAATAGTTCTTGAATTAGCGCAGCAGTACGGCGTTGATATGCCGATCACCGAGCAAGTAGTTGCCGTGTGTCACAACGGATTGTCCGCATCTGAAGGTTTACTTGCATTGATGTCTCGTCGTTCACGTCCAGAAGCCCAACTATGAGTCGCGTTATTGGTAACCGCGGTGCCACGTGGCGTGGAACCGTTTCCGAACACGGAACTCTGATTCCTGCTGATGGTGGACCAGAACTTGCATGGCATGTTGCAGGTGATGACCGGTGGTACTCACCAGCATCTGAACCAACTCTTCGTCAGAAGTGGTACGCAGGGTTTCCTGTAAGCGAAACAAGAATTCGTGTGGGCAATGGCGACATTGTGCAACGCATGTATTGCGTGGCTGATCGTGGGGGAATGACCGTCATTGAATTTGAAAATGAATCCACTCTTCCTGTTGCCGTGGCGGTGACGCGTTCCGATGTATTGACCACTCGTAAACCAATTGATAATCCGCCAGCCGGAATTGATTTGCCAGCTGGTTCTATGGTGATCCCTCTTGGGCATAAGAGCACTGCGCGCATTGCATTGGCACATGTCAATCCGTCGTCTGGGCCGCTTCCCGATGATGTTCCGGACCATCAACAAGTAGTGCGTGGTTGGGAAACCGCATGTGATCTTGCATCACGCATCACCATGCCTGACCATTCTGTAGTGGCCGGCATTGCCCGAGTGCGAAGCGACCTGTTGTTAGGTGTTGGCGTTACAGAAGACGCCTCAATCGAATTGGTGCGACTTGCTGAAACACACAGAGACTCAATTGTTGACGTAGTGGAAGCTGTGCAGCGCCGTGTGAAAGCAGAAAAACGTGCTCGTGTTTTGCAGTGGGATACTCCGCATCTCATGGCATCTGCTGCACGTGCGTGTGTGTTGCTTGAAGACGAAGTCGCCGCGAACGATATTGGCAGCACGTGGTTGCGCATGGCTGACCGTGACGTACAAGAACTTCCGATTGAAATTCCTGCGGGGCTCGGAGCAATTGCATGGGCTGAGTCATTGTTGGCGCAAGCTTCACCAAGTGGTGGACAATGCGTGTTGCTGCCTCATGGCATTCCAGAGACCTGGTGGGGTTCAGCATTCGAAGCCCACGGCATCACCGCAGACCCGTACCGCACAATTTCATTTGCAGTACGTTGGCACGGGCCGCGACCTGCTGTGTTGTGGGAAATCACAGGTGCTGCTGGCTTGTTGATTACGGGTGGCGCAGCTGACCCGTCATGGCACACAACAGATGCCTCAGGTGAAGCACTGCTGGCAGCGCCCGTCTCTGTCAATGTGTGATTGTCTAGTTGCGCTTTCTGCTGACACAGCAGCCCAGCACACCCTGTTTGCCAAAAACTCAGATCGTCCTCCATCTGAAATTCAAATCATGCGGTGGAACCCGTCTCGACGTGATGCAGATGTAACCCGCACCACCTACATCGATGTGGAGTCCCATGTTGGCGACACGGTTGCGTGCGCGTTGTCAATGCCGGAGTGGTGCTGGGGAGCTGAGCATGGCGTCAATGAAGCTGGTGTCGCGATTGGTAACGAAACGATTTACACCACTCTCGATCCACGTGACGCGCCTGATGCATTAATCGGCATGGATGTAGTGCGACTCGGCTTAGAACGCGCGACAAGCGCTCTGAACGCCGTTCAAGTGATGTCAGAACTGATCTCGCGTTACGGACAAGGTGGAAGCGGGCACGACACGCGTGACGGTCAGCGTGCGCGGCCCTATTGGTCGAGTTTTCTGATTGCCGATGCGAATGATGCGTGGGTGATGGAGACAAGTGGCCGCGAGATTGCGACACACCAAGTGAGTTCCACGTGGACCATCTCAAATCGCACCACGATTCCAGCATTTGACACGCGGTATCGCCACCCTCGCCAGCCAGTTGAATTGTTGGTTGACCCAAGACTGAATGCATCGCGCAATCTGTTGGCAGCCGGACCGCTAGCGGTTCAAGGTGTGCGCGAACATTTGCAGTCGCATGTGGGTGGGCGAGATGGCTGGACCGTGTGCATGCATGCGGTGGTAGATGGCGAATGCGTGGAAGCCACTACTGCATCAATGATTGTTGAACTTTCCGATGATCCAACCGTGTGGTGGGCACAAGGGTCTCCGTGTGTGACGCCGTATCAGTCGGCATCATTCAGTCAACTTGTTGAACTGTTGCCAACCACTAGCGGTCGGTGAATAATTCGAACGTATCGCCGACAGCAATGTCACCGCACGTTGTGACCATTGCATAGAGACGGCATTGGTCGCCGCGTTCGTGGCTCATTCGCCTGAAATCTTTGTTCAGAAACCAATCGTTGTTTTGCTTGCACGGAATTGCATACGACGTTAAAAATCCGCGCACTGTGCCAATGCGAAAATGTGCACCAGGACGAAATGCTTCAGCCGGAATGCCTGCAACTGTGATGTTTTCTCCTGCATAACCCGGCGCAATGGGGTGACCTTCGGCTTGCAAGGTCTCAATTGCGTCAGTTGACCAGATGCATAATGCTTGCCATGGGCGTCCATGGCCGACGCGCCACGACTGCACATCTCCTTCGACACCGTTCCATCCGATCACAGCTGAGTCCAGAGGCTTCTTTGGTAATCCTTTAGATGCATGTAAGTGCGCAACTGTGCCGACATGTTCAATCGCAAGAGAGCGCATGGTGGGGAAAAATCTCCACATAGCGGCAAGAAGCGACTCAATTTGCGGGTCAGAGAGTTGATCATATTTCTCCATCACAGATGCGTGGACTGCAGCGAATGCGTTATCGACATTGTCAAGTGATGGCAAAGAGACGCCGGCAAGTGACGACATCTCGGCGAGATAGCCACGCGCGCCTGCAAGCCAGCCGTCAGGAATGGAGGATACGTGTGTGTGGTGGCACCAAATATCGTTCAGTTCGTCAAGGGTGCCACGTGCATCTTGAGCCGTGTATGCGTAGTTACCGACATTGATCGATGCGGAGCGGGCCATGTTTGAAGCCTACGCTTCACCGTATGGCACGACCAGTTCCCACTCTTGATTACGAGCGCGAACTCATGGCAACTGGCGCACGCATCATTGCCGGAATGGATGAAGTTGGTCGTGGTGCGATTGCGGGGCCAGTCACCATCGGAGTCGTTGCGATTGATGCAACTATTGGCGCAGTGCCTGAAGGCTTGGCCGATTCGAAATTGATGACACCGAAACGTAGAGAAGCAATGGTGCCCGTTGCAAAAGAATGGGGTCTTGCATGGGCCACAGGTTCTGCAACGGCAGCCGAGATCGATAAGTACGGAATTATGACGGCGCTAAGTCTTGCGGGAAGTCGGGCGTTGACGGCGCTCGGGTTGAGGCCAGACATCATCATCCTTGATGGCAACAACAGTTTCCTTCTTGAAGAAGATGATGGGCCACGCATCGTGACACGCATTAAGGGCGACCAAAACTGCGCAAGTGTGTCAGCAGCCAGCGTGATTGCCAAAGTGGAACGTGATGCCTTAATGACGGAACTACATGAGCAGTTTCCGCATTACGGATGGAGCGGCAACAAGGGTTATGGCGCAGCAGTGCACACTGCTGCAATAAAGATTCACGGAGTCACTGACTTGCATCGCAAGTCGTGGAACTTAGGTATCTAGATAGTCGCCATCGCGACCTGAGGTTTAGGAAACCTTGATGTCTTTGAATGGAGACACGGAGTCGATTCCCATGTCTTTTGGAAGACCAAGGACGCGCTCACCAACGATGTTGCGCATCACTTCATCAGAACCACCGGCAATACGAAGGCCAGGTGCGCCGAGTACGAAGTTTGACCATGCGTAGGTGCCCCACTCGCCGCTGTCTGCGATGAGCTTTGGTCCGAGAACATGTGACACGAACTTCACAAGACGAGCCTGGTTGTTCACCAACACCATCTTGCCAACTGAACCTTCAGGTCCAGGAAGTTTTCCGGCCTTGGCAGATGCTGCTGTGCGCTGAGAGTTCATCGCTGCAATGCGGTAGTTCATAATGATGTCTGCAAGTTGCACACGAATGAGTGGGTCTGTGTCGAGTCCGTAATGCTTCACCATTGCAATCACGCGAGTGAGCAAGTTGTTGTCGCCAGAGTTGCCACTGCCGATTGCTGCACGCTCGTTCATGAGTGTGGTGAGAGCTACGTTCCAGCCGTTGTTGATGTCACCGAGACGATGGTCATCACGTACGCGCACTTCGTTGAAGAAGACTTCGTTGAAGCTTGCGCCACCTGTCATTTGCTTGAGTGGGCGAATGTCAACGCCAGGGGCTTTCATGTCGACAATAAAGCCGGTGAGGCCTTTGTGCTTCGGCAAATCCCAGTCGGTGCGGCAGATAACTTCACCGATGTCTGAGTAGTGAGCACCTGATGTCCACACTTTCTGACCAGTAAGGATCCACTCGTCGCCGTCTTTGACAGCTTTCATGGTGAGTGATGCAAGGTCTGAACCTGCACCTGGCTCTGAGAACAATTGGCAACCGATGATTTCGGCGCTCCACATTTGCTTGACGTACAAGTCAAGAGCTGCAGGAGATGCGTGCGCAAGGATTGTCGGAGCAACCATGCCAAGACCGATGGTGAAGCAGCTTTGGTCAGCAACACGGAATTGCACTTCGAGTTGGCTGTACAAGCGATCGTATGCAGCGGGAAGTTCGCGGCCGCCGAATTTTTTTGGTCCAGTTATCCACCCGAAGCCAGCTTTGAATTTCTTGTTGCGCCAAGCTTTAGCTTCTTCAGCGGTAACTGCTTCTTGTTCGCGATCTTTCTCGCGGTAGAAGGTGTCTGCGCCTTCGCCCCAAACGAATGCTTTCTCAGCCACACGGCGTTCTGCGTTTGCCTCAAGAAAGGCGAGTGCTTCTTTTTCAAATTCTGCGATGGTGATGTCGGCCATGGTGTGGTTACCCCTTAGTCGGACCCGTGAGGGTCTTTTTGTTCTCCCTTGACATTATCGGGATGTCCATTAATGGGCGAAGCCATGCGGAAATTGACTAGCGTGGAGGCTATGGGACAACTCGTGGCAGTAGATCAAAAGGCTGGTGGTTCGTCCACCGTTGTGCGGTTTGAGACCAACCGCTCTCTCACTGGCAGTGGCCACGAGCGCTTTACTAGCGCCGCCGAAGCAAAGGGCCCGCGCCCAGCTGCGGTCATTGCTCGTCGTTTTTTCGAATCAGGCCATGTGACATGGGTCCATGTCTATGGCAACTGCATCACTGCATCGCTTGAAGCAGGTGCCTCACAGGCAGGTCTCAATGACATTGTCCGTGACCTGTATCAGTACTGGAAGCCAGGCATGGTGCCTCCAACACTCGAAGAACTTCTTGCACAGTTGCCAGCAGAGGCAGCTCCGGCTGCATCATCTAGTGGCGATACCGCAGCACCAGCCGGCGAAGACCCTCGCATTCCGCCGCACTTGTTCGAGCGCAGCCGCAACGCCCGCGCTCGTCTCGCCGCCGCATAGTTCTCTGGCCGACTGGGGCCAGATAGTGACCAGTGGACATGGACCCAGGACATGTGCTTTATCATCTCTGCATGAGTCAATACTTTCGTTCTGTTTCTCGTTCCCGTCGATCTGGCGGGGTATTGCTTCTTGTCGGTGTCTTGGCTGGTGTCACAGTTGGCGGCGGTGTTGGTGTGATTGCTGCATCGTCAACAAAAACTGTGACGGTGTGTGCGGATAAAAAGACCGGCATGTTGCGCTACGCCAAGAACGGCAGATGCGCAAAGACGGAAACGAAAGTGTTGTTGAACCAAACCGGTGTTGCAGGTGCAACGGGCGCAAAGGGTGAGACGGGAACTGCTGGAGCTAACGGCACGAATGGCGCGAAGGGTGCTGATGGTGCGCCTGGTGTAGACGGTGCGCCTGGTGCAGATGGCGTGAATGGTGTTAACGGTGCGGCTGGTTCTTCGTTTTCTGCACGCAGTGTCTGCGGGTTAAATGGAACAACATTGTGTGCTATTGGATTGCAGGGTCCTGGTGGTGGAACAATTTTTTATGTTGATACGGATGGAAAATATAGTGATTTTGATTATCTAGAAGTCGCCCCTGCAAATACGGCATCAACTATTGAGTGGTCAACCACCACACCGAATTGTGGGTTGACAGCAGACACTTCATGCCGGTCAACTTTTGTGACGACATCGGGCGAAGCCCTGAAATATCTAGCGATAGGTACAGGACGTGCAGCGACTGCGGCAATTGTTGCTCGCCATGATGCTGGCATTATTTTAAAGGGGTCGTATGCAGCCGGTGTTGCTGATGAATACACCACTGCGACTGCATCTGATTGGTGGTTACCGTCACGTGACGAAATGAATGAGGTATGTAAATATGCCCGCCAGACCAACCAGTCGCCTGGTGGTGGTGTTGGATGTTTTGGTGGAGAATTACTTCCCAGCTTTTCACCCAATTTTTACTGGACATCCTCTGAGGTCTTGGAAGGTGCTTATGGTGCAAGGGTTTTCGATCTTGGCGGTGGTGGTGGGGCTTGGACAGGGAAAGCAATTCCGTTCCGTGTGCGTCCGGTGCGGGGTTTCTAACTCCTCGTTTTTTGGCCTTCGACCATCTTGAGGCATTGCGATAGGTAGGCACAGGGGAGCCCCCTGAAACCATCGAACATATGTTCGCTACGCTGGCCCCATGGGAAGTGTTGCTTTTGAAGAACTTGCAGGCATGCGCATTGCTGGCGTGGAAACAGGTGTGCAATTTGCTGAACGTATGCATGCCCACGTTGCTAGTGGGTTTGGCCCTATTGCGGTTACTTCGCAGTTAGTACCGTTGTTGCCGGCAGCAGGTCTCGAACGCGGCTATATATATGGCTGCACGGGTGACGCTGCTACGTCGTTGTTGTTTGGTCTTGTTGCTGCGGCCACTACTGGTGGTTCGTGGTTTGCCATGGTCAACATGCCCAGTGCTGGCCTGATGTCTGCATATGAACATGGTGTGGCGTTACATCGCACATTGTGTGTGTCTGGAGATAACACATCATCTGTTATGTCACCGGTAGTAGGTGCGTTAGTTGATGGCATTGATCTTGTTGCAGTGTCGTCGCCTGTGTGTTCACAGTCTGAAGCACGACGCATTGCCACGCGTGTGAAAGCACAAGGTGCTGTGTTGTTTGTGTTGGGAAACCCTGGCGGGTTTTCTGTTGATGCATCGTTTAATGCACGGACTGTTGATTGGCAGTTTGACACTCATGCCAGGTCACGCACGGTGGAAGTGTCTGCGTCAGGTCGCCGTGTGTATGCGCACCGTTCCTGCACGGTGCAATTGCCGAGTGTGTCATGAGTCGATCTATTGCTGTGGTGTTTCCGCATTGGATGCAACAACATGGTCAACTAGGCGAAGAACACGCTTTTCGTACTTTTGAACATGTGGTGCGCGCGGTTACTGCGCTGTCGCCGCTTGTTGAAGTGCAAGATATTGGCACCATTGTGTTGTCGGCCCGGGGTTCGTCGCGTTACTTCGGTGGCGATAACGCAGTTGCACAGAAATTGCATCAGATATGTACTGACGCCAATACGGGTTCCGCTTTTGGAGTAGGCATTGCTGATTCACGTTTTGCTGCGCTTGCTGCAGCTCACTTAGCGGTGTCGCGTCAACTTCCGTGCGTTATTGATACTGCTATTGCTGCTGAGTTCATTGCGGCATTACCGGTGCCATCTTTGTCGCGCGTGGGGGGCATTAGCGCTGACACAGTTGATCTGTTTCAACGCTTAGGTCTTGGCACGTGCGGTGCGTTGCTAACTGTGGGTGAATCTGCGCTCATTGATCGTTTCGGCATTGAAGGCAAACGGGTGTATCTGTTGGTATCTGGTGACGAAGTGCAGCATCTTGCACCTGGAGCACCGCCATCAGACTTTGCATGCAGTGTCGAGTTTGAATCACCGTTAGCTAATGCGGCTCATGTGGTGTCTGCTGTGCGCGACACCATTGATGGAATGGTGAATGCCATTGCTGGGCATGGTCAACAGTGCGTGCGGCTATTAATCACATGCCATACGGATCATGCTGAAAGCACTGGTCGTATTTGGGGTGAACCACGTGGTTTTGGTGCCGCAGTCACGGCACAACGACTTCTGTATCAACTGGAAGGGTGGCTCACTGATTCTGCTGCAGACCCTGATGCGCCCACCAGTGGTGTTGTACGTGTTGAATTCATGCCGTTAGAAAGTCGTGAAGTGTTGGTGTCGCAGCCGTTGTTGTGGGGTGGTAGTCAAGAAAATACCGAGCGTGCAGCGCGCGCAGCCAGCATGGCAATGGCGGTGAACACCAGCGTGCAAGTAACGGTGCCGCGATGGGAGGGTGGGCGCGATATGGCAACGGTGTATTCACGCGTGCCGCTGTCTCTTGTTGACATCACAAACCCAGATGCAAGTGAACAGCGAGTACACACGGGTGATGGCATTGCGCGTCAGTGGTCAGGTTCTGTGCCGTCGCCATCGCCAGCTTCTGTTGCGGTTGAGCCACCAATTATTCGGGTTGTTGATGCCGGTGGCAGCGACGTTGGGGTTACTGGCCGCCACGAACTGAACACAGTGCCGTCATATGTGGAAGTTGGTAGTCAAAAATACGACGTGGTGCGAGTTGCAGGCCCATGGCCTCTTGAAGAGCGATGGTGGGACCCGCGTCGCAAACGTCGTCAGGTACGTATGCAGGTATTGGTACGGCACCCGCGTCGTGGTGTTGGTGTGTTTCTTGTTGGTTTAGAAAATCAACAATGGACCCTGCTCGCGCGTTACGACTAGTCATTCTCGTGGCACACTGGGTGCGTGCCGATACATCGCGATGCTCAATACTGGTGTGAACTAGTTGGTGCACGGATGCCTATTGATGAGCGTGAACGCGAATCAATAGTGAAATTCTTGGCTCTTGCGCCAGTTCTTACAGATCCGTTTAACGAACATGCGGATCTTGTGCACATCACAGCGTCAGCAATTGTGGTGAGTGATGCTGGTGACAAAGTGGCATTGCATATGCATAAGCGACTCAACATGTGGTTACAGCCAGGTGGTCATATCGAAGCAGGAGAAACTGCCGCACAAGGTGCATTGCGCGAAGCCGAAGAAGAAACCGGCTTACCCGTGCGTCATGAAAGTGACGGCGGAATATTTGTGCATGTTGATGTGCATCCGGGTCCGAAGGGCCACACGCATCTTGATTTGCGTTATGTGGTGAGAGCTCCTGATGTTGCACCAGCGCCTGCAGAAGGCGAGAGCCAACTGGTGCGATGGTTTGCGTGGGATGAGGCAGAGTCCATTGCGGACGTGGGTCTGTTGGGCGGATTACGCGCCACGAAAGCCTTACTGGGCCTGTAACTCCCTTGTCTATACGAACATATGTTCGTATAGAATTATGCGGTGTCCTACGCCGAATTGCATTGCACGTCGAACTTTTCTTTCTTAGAAGGTGCAGCGCATCCCGAAGAATTGGCAGAGGTGGCGGCTGCGCTCGGGTTGTCTGCACTCGCCATTACTGATCGCAATGGTTTGTACGGAGTCGTGCGTTTTGCAGAAGCCGCGCGTGCAGTGAACTTGCCAACCATCTTTGGCGTGGAACTTGATTGTGCTGCTGGCGACATTGTGTTGTTGGCGCGCGGGCCATCAGGGTATGCACGTATGGCGCGAGCAATTAGTGAAGGCCAACTGGCCGGCAGTAAAGGTGCTCCCGTGTTTTCTTTTCCCTCGGTGGGGCAAACAGTGCGTGATCATTGTGTGGTTCTCACAGGTGGGCGCACCAGCGCAGTAGTGCAAGCGTTGGTGCAACATGGCCCGGCAGAAGCAGAACGATCATTGCGTTCATTGATTGAACATTTCGGGCAACGCAATGTGTTGGTGGAACTGTGGGATCACGGTGACCCTATTGATGCTGTGCGCAATGACCAGTTGGTGCAGTTGGCAGCAATGCTTGACCTTGAGTGTGTTGCTAGTAACAACGTCATGTATGCAGTGCCGGCACAGCATCGTTTGGCAACGGCATTGGCTGCGGTGCGTAACAGGTGCGGTCTTGACAGCATTGATCATCTTTTGCCTGCTGCAGCAACGGCGTACTTGCGTTCAGGGGCTGAACAGCAACGACGCTTTGCGCGGTACCCAGGTGTTGTTGAACGCACAGCGACACTTGCGCAGGAAATTGCTTTTGACTTGTCTTTGGTGGCGCCGCAGTTGCCACCATTTCCGTGCCCTGATGGCCATACGGAAATGTCGTACTTGCGACAGCTTGTTGCGCGTGGAGCGCAACACAGGTATGGCGAGAAGCCAGCTGAATCAAACGAAGACTTGTCGTTACGTGCTCGTGCGTGGCGCACTATTGATCATGAATTAGAAATCATCGAAACACTTGGTTTTGCTGGTTATTTCCTTGTGGTGTGGGACATCGTACGGTTCTGTACCGAGCAGGGCATTTTGTGTCAGGGCCGCGGTAGTGCAGCAAACAGTGCTGTGTGTTTTTCTCTCGGCATTACAAAAGCTGATGCGGTGTCGTTGGGTTTGTTGTTTGAACGGTTCTTGTCACCAGAGCGTGACGGTCCGCCCGATATTGATATTGACATTGAAAGCGGCAGACGAGAAGAAGTAATTCAGTACGTGTATGCCCGTCATGGGCGCCATCACGCAGCGCAAGTTGCAAATGTCATTACATACAGGTCTCGTTCAGCAGTACGCGATATGGCACGTGCATTGGGGCACAGGCCTGACCAGCAAGATTCGTGGAGCAAACAAGTCGATGCGTGGGGCACTGTTGCTATTACTGCCACACAACGTGACCATGACATTCCTGACTTGGTGTTAGAGATGGCTGCCGAAGTGGAACATATGCCACGGCACTTAGGTATTCATTCAGGCGGAATGGTGATGTGCGACAGGCCCATCATTGAAGTGTGCCCAGTCGAGTGGGGGCGTATGGCTAATCGCAGCGTGTTGCAGTGGGACAAAGACGACTGTGCGGCTGCGGGTTTAGTGAAGTTCGACCTGTTGGGACTTGGCATGTTGTCGGCACTGTCAAATGCGGTGTCGCTTATCTCGGAACATCGTGGGTATGAACTTGACCTTGCCGCTATTCCGCAAGAGGACGATGTGTATTCCATGTTGTGTCGTGCAGACACGGTGGGCGTGTTTCAAGTGGAGTCGCGCGCGCAAATGTCAACGTTGCCGCGATTGAAGCCGCGCCGCTTTTATGACTTGGTTGTAGAAATTGCTCTCATTCGCCCAGGGCCTATTCAAGGCGGGTCGGTGCACCCGTATATTCGCAGGCGAAATGGTCTTGAACCCATTACGTATTTGCATCCGCTACTAGAAAATTCTCTTGGCAAAACATTGGGTGTGCCGTTGTTTCAGGAACAGCTGATGCAAATGGCAATTGATGTCGCTGGTTTTACTGCAAGCGAAGCTGATCAATTACGCCAAGCAATGGGGTCTAAACGATCGCAGGCCCGTATGGAACGGTTGAAGGTGCGGCTGTATCAGGGCATGGCGGAACGAGGTATTACTGATGCAATCGCTGATGAGATTTTTCTGAAGATGGCAGCGTTTGCAAACTACGGATTTCCCGAGAGTCATTCGGTGAGTTTTGCGTATCTCGTGTATTCGTCGTCGTACATCAAGTTGCATGAACCGGCGGTGTTCTGCGCGGCATTACTAAATGCACAACCAATGGGTTTCTGGTCGCCACACACGTTGGTACGTGATGCGCGACGCCATGGCGTTGTGGTGCGTACTCCGGATATCAACGCGTCAGGTCACGAAGCAACACTTGAAGTGTGTAGTGATTCTGAAACTGGGCTTGCAGTACGACTGGGTGTTGGTTCTGTGCGTGGCATTGGGTCTGAACTGGCCCGCGATATTGCAGCGCATCGGCCGTATGTGTCTATTGAAGAATTAGTTACACGTGTTCCGGCATTATCGCGTAAACAAGTAGAGGCTTTAGCAACAGCGGGTGCATTCACCGACAGTTTCGGTGATGACCGCAGGCATGCTTTGTGGGAAGCAGGCGCTCATGGTCATGGCGACGTTGCTCACTTGCAGGGAATCTTGGGCCTCAACTCGCGACCCACATTGCCTGGTATGGAACCAGTGGAAGAAGCCATTGCAGATTTATGGGCAACGGGTATTTCACCTGATGGTCACCCCACTATTTTTCTGCGCGAACAACTTGCAGCCAAAGGCGTAATCACTGCAGATGGGTTACCAGCTGTGCCGCACAAAGACCGTGTGTTGGTGGCGGGCATTGTTACGCATCGTCAGCGCCCCATGAGCGCACGTGGCGCCACATTCATCAGTTTGGAAGACGAAACGGGCCTCATCAACGTGGTGTGTTCAAAAGGGTGTTGGGCGCGGTACCGGAATGTTGCGCGTGATGCGTCTGCGTTGTTGGTGCGCGGCAGGGTTGAATCAGCAACGGGTGTTATCAATATCGTGGCGGAACAGTTACTGCCGTTGTTTGCCCCGGCCACTATTCCGAGTCGTGATTTTCGCTAAAAGATTTGCGAATTATTCGTTTGGTGATTCGCCAAGACCGTCATTGAACATCCGGTATGTCTCGTAGATGTCTTTGCACTTCTGACACATCGGTACTTGCTTCGGGTCGCGAGACGGCACCCACACGTGCCCACACAACGCTTCAATTGGGGTTCCGTTGACGCGGGCTTCCAAAACTTTCGCAGCTGCATTTTCGCCGGGCTCTGTTTTGACAATGTGAGCAACAATCGGTTCGCCCGTCTCTGGAACCATCTCGGTCTCTGGACGTGACTCAACGGGACGAGTCTTCAGTGGGGTTGCCATGTCCAACAGTCAATCAGGTGAATGAGGCGCCGTACACTTGGCTCATGCCTTTGTATGAGTTTCGTTGCCGCACATGTGATTTCACATTCGATGAACGTCGCCCGATGGCAGAGGCAAACGCGCCTGCCACGTGCCCACAAGGCCATGACAATGCAGTGCGTATGTTGAGCGTGTTTGCATCAGTCGGTGCCGGTTCAGCGCAGTCAATGCCAGCAGCGCCATCTGGTGGTGGCTGTTGTGGCGGGGGCTGTTGCTCATAACGCATGGCCATATTTGTTGATGAGAGCAGATGGTGGTTTAAGGATCATCAGTGGTGCCACATGGTGAGCAACCATTCATTTGAAGAACTACATCTCTTTGCCGTCACGCTTGAAATTCCAACGCGCGCATTTCATGGTGATCATTACGACTTGCCGGCACATATTCGGGCCATTGCAATTGACCTTGGCGCACAAGTGGTGACCAGCAGGGAATTAGTGACACATCTGGTGAGTTCGGGCTTACGTATGTCTGCTGCGCAACGTCGTGCTTATAAAAATGCTGATGCATTTGACCACGGGTCTGGCATGCCAGCAATGGACCGTGGGCAATAGAGCCCGCCACGACCAATGATGACCCAGTCGAGCAGATGCAGCCCGGCGTTATTGGTAACCATTGCGCAGTGATGAAGCATCTCGACGTCGCCGAACTGAATGGGTGACACGGTTCGGACCGACACAAGGACAATTGAATGTGCATTCGGTATGCGCGAACATTGGCCAACAATGTTGTGAATAGTGTTTTCGCTGATGGGGCAGTCACGAATAAGCCCGAGCCCTCGCTGTTGTTGATCAGTGATTAGTGCATACGTGTTGGCGCGCAGTGGGTGTTCTAGTGCCAAACAGGCAACACCGAGTGATTCGACAAGTGATGAGATGGAATCAATAAAGGGACGTGGAATGTCGACAAGTGATGCGTTAAGCATGTGGCCTCGCTGAGTGAATGAAGGTACGAGGGGAATGTGAGGCGCACGTTATGTGGCGGGTGTGTCGTTACAGAAAAACAGCGATGAAAAACACGGACCCCACCATGCCAACAATGGGTGCAACCCATGAGACGTATGCCGCGTTGCGGTTCCATCTTGGCTCGAGCATGGCATACCCAACAGCTGCGCCCATTAATGCTCCACCAACATGACCACCAATTGAGATTCCAGGGATCGTGAAGGTGATGAGAAGGTTCAAAACAAGTGTTCCGCCAATTCCTGTCTTCATGGGATTGACGCCACGTTGTTGTAGCCCGACTGCAGCTGCAGCCATGAGGCCGAATACTGCACCAGATGCTCCACCTGTCAGGGCATTCGGACTAAGTGCAAGTGCGCCAACTGAACCGCCAAGCATCGCTGCGAAATACAGCAAAGCAAAACGGCCGCGGTCTAACGCTGGTTCGAGAAGCTGGCCAAGTTGCCACAACAGGAACATGTTCATGCCGACATGAATTATTCCGTAGTGCAAAAAACCCGAAGAAACCAGTCGGTACCACTCACCATTGTCAATGAAATATTGCGACAACGCCATATTGAGTTCGCGCTCATTGATTGCGCCCCCATTGGTGAGAACAGTGGAGCCTAAGGTGACCCAGAGAAAAAACAAGACATTAATGACAATGATGCTTCGTGTAATCAATAAAGGCTGCGATGCGTTCCAGAAACGGATTCGCTCACGAACTGCTGGTCGTGCACTCTTAATGCAGTCAGCACAATGAGAGCCAA
>JBIISL010000078.1:0-5034 GCA_044341035.1 Ilumatobacteraceae bacterium
GACGTTCCATTGGTGTTCTCATGTGTCTCGAGGGAAGCTTCCACCCTCTTGCCTTCCACCCTGCATGGCAAGACATCGCACACTTGCCTCACGACCAAAAAGTCAAAGCACTCAAAGACGCAACACTGCGCAACAAGTTCGTCAATGAAGTTCCCCGCGACAACGGTTTCTTTGAACACATCGTTCTCTCACGTCTCTGGAAGATGTTCCCCGTTACAGACGCCAACATCAACTACGAACCAAACCCAAAGACTGATTCCATTGATGCCCTCGCTGCCAAGCAACGCATCGTTCCTATGGACATGGTCTATGACCAACTCCTTGCCAACAACGGCACAGGCATGATCTACATGCCGTTCTTCAACTATTCCTATGGTGACTTGTCAATGACACATGAGTTGTTGCAACACCCACACACCCGCAACGGCCTATCTGATGCCGGCGCACACTGCGGTGCCATCTGCGACGGCGGCATGCCAACCTTCTTACTCACTCACTGGGTGCGCGACCGCGCCCGTGGCCCTCGCTTGCAACTCGAACACATGGTCCACCGCCAAACTCACCAAACAGCAACCATGTATGGCCTCACTGATCGTGGTCTCATTGCACCTGGTCTACGCGCCGACATGAACTTGATTGATTATGAATCTCTCAACTTCGACATGCCTTCAATGGCCTATGACTTCCCCGCCAACGGTCGCCGCCTCGTGCAACACGCCAAGGGCTACGAAGCAACATTCGTCAACGGCACCCAAATTGTCTCCCGCGATGAGTTCACCGGTGAATTGCCTGGCAAGTTGCTACGCGGCCGCCGCTAAAGCATTCCTGAGAAACTTACTTTTGGCGCGTCCAAGGGTCGAGGACATCATTCAACAATTTCTAAGGAGATTGCTATGCAGTTCAACCGACTCAGCGCATTCACACTCGGCGTCATCATCACTGCAGCTTCCGTAGGCGCAGTCACTTACGCCAATGCAGCAGGCAACAAAACACTCAAGGCCTGTGCGAATAAGACAACGGGTGCAATGCGCTACATCTCCAAAGGATCCTGCAAGAAAACCGAAACATCACTGTCGTGGAATCAAATGGGCCCACAAGGAGTTGCTGGCGCCGCTGGAACTAACGGAACAAATGGTGCTGCAGGGACAAACAGTCAGAACGCCGTGACAACTCCGACTGCAACAGGTGAAAATTGCATTGGGACAAAATGCACTTACAAAATTGGAGACACTGGCCCAGGAGGTGGACTGATTTTTTACGTTGACAGGTTTGATGACTACGCCATCTATGACTATCTAGAAGCTGCACCCACAGATGGCATATTCAGCGGAAACTCGGGTGGGGGGGATTGGGCAACGACAACCCCCAATTGCGGAGAATTTCAAAACGCAAATTGTCAACTTAATCCAATCTACTCAGAACCCGAGATTGGAACAGCCATTGTGGTTCGCAGGGGCCTACATCGCGGCCTGTTTGGAGGCAAGGCGGCCACTTTGGCGATTGTTGCTCGTCACAACGCAGGAAATGTTGCAAAAGATTTGTACGCAGCTGGAGTCGCTGATGACTACACAAGCAATGGAAAGTCTGACTGGTGGTTACCGTCAGTAGAAGAATTGAATTTGATTCACGAAAATTTGAACAATAGAGGCCTTGGTGGATTTGCTTTCGCCTCCTATTGGAGCTCATCAGAGACTTGGCGTGACAGCGTGTGGAATCTCATGTTTATCAACGGCCATTCCAGCGACATTGATAAAAGCGGACAGTTTGGGGTACGTCCGGTACGAGCTTTTTAGAGATTCGACATCTCACCTGATGTAATTACCAAGTCACGCTTTACATCTCAGTTTCGAATCCAGTTGAAACTCTCGAAGATCGGACAACTATTCGTCGTTCTTGATTAGGAATTGCGCGATACGGGCTGTGACGACTGCCAGTGTGCTGATTCCAACAAGCATCGTACAGATCGCAATGACTCGTCCCGCAGCTGTAATCGGATAAATGTCGCCATAGCCAACAGTGGTAATTGTTGCCCCTGACCACCACAGAGCATCAAAGAATGATTCCACTCTGCCGGCCTTCCCCACGTCCTCTGCAAGCGTGAACCCGACTGCTGAGGTGATGAGAGTAAATCCGGCCAAGCCAAAAGCAAACGATGTTGCGCGTTTCTTTAAAATCTCTCGTCCCTGCGAACGAGACGCCATAGAGATGCCAACAACTCGAGTAAGGCTACTCACAACTCTTAATGCTCGAGCGCCACGCAAGAATCCAAGAAAACTCATAGCTGGGAGAATTGCAAATAGTTGTGCGATGACTATAAGAAGACTTGACCACTCAGACCGCACATAACGAACCTTCTCAGGCGTGACGAGAAACTCGACTACATAGTCAACCGCATATGCCAAGAATACTGTGACGTTCACGACGAGTAGAAAAGTTTTGTCTCCACTAGTTAAACGATGAGAAATAATCTCAAGCAGAAGCAACGGAAGACTTCCAATCGCAATTATGAGAAGCGGGATATCAGTCCACTTTCGCCAAGTCACAAGCTTGCTCGTAAGAGAATACTCCTTGGTGGTTCTACCTTGAAGCAGTGGTGCGGACATGTTTCTATCCTAGGAAATGAGTGTCATAGGCCGGTGGTACCAACGCCGTACTCGGCCTCTGCTTGAGTAAATCCTTCATACAACAGCTGGTCAATCAACCCGGAGCGTGAGAAAGACGAAGACTTCAAATAGCTTGCAGCCTTTTTCCCTGCTTGGACATTCCAATCTGTGCTGTTGCCAGCTACTCCAAACTCCGCCTGCGCGTCTGTAAAGCCTTCATAAACTAATTGCCCGACTAAGCCCGAACGCGAGAAAGATGAAGACTTCAAATAGCTTGCACCTTTAAGCACCGCCTGTGCATTCCAATCAGCATTCTGAGCGTCTGTTCCATACGTTGCATCCGCATTAGAAAAACCTTCATATTCCAATTGCCCTATCAACCCTGTACGCGAGAAGGAAGAGGACTTAAGGTAACTCGCCCCCTTCTTTCGAGCATTGCTCTGACTTACAGTTTCATTTGACGGTGCTACAGAAGTAGCAATCGTGTATCTCTTGGATGCGGTCTTGGCTGTGAATTTTCCTTTTGCCTTGATCGACAATTTCACGGTGCAAGAGCCAGATGACTTAGTTGTGACTTTCCCACTCTTCAGAGTGCATGCACCTGAAACAGACCAGGTCTTCGTTCCTGTTGAATTTGAGGACGCAATAGCCGAAGTCGCATAAGTGGTTCGCTGCTTCATGGAACTCAACTTCCAAGTAAAAGCTGGTGTTGCCGCTGGGGCTACCGCCGACACCTGCGAGATTGATGTAGCAAAAAACGACAACATGAGCGTTGCCCCGACTGCGTATGAAACAAACTTCTTCATGAGTTTGAACCTAACAGGGTCATCCACGCCTAGACCCATAGAAAAACAAGTTGCGTTAAAGACTTAGCACGACCTATGACGCCTTAGCCCGTAAGAACATTTCGTAACGAATTTCCAGAGCATCGGAATGAGGCAGAGTGCCAGTTTCTTGCAATTGGCTTACATCTGATCGCCCAAATTTCATCTGCTTCAAACTTGGCCCCTTTGGAGCAGTTTCGATCTCAAGTGTCCTCGGGTTTATCGACCATAGATGCTTGTCATAAGCGCGATGATGGGATGCCGAGAGAAGCAACCCATTTCGTGGATCGTCACTCCCGCCGTTCGCGACTGGCACAACGTGTGCGCCATCCAACATTTCAACTACAGAAAGATCCGTTACCACACATTTCCCAGCATGACGTTTAACGACCTGAAACTTAAATCGTGGATCCCGCTCAACTCGAACAACTTGATCAATGGACAGTTTTCGATTAGTTTTCGCTGAGAATTTCACATGGTCAAGTTCAATGGCGATTTTCTCTTGCTGTTGTTCACTAAATTCGATGAGGAACAATCGACTGATATCGTCCTCGCCTGTCACCCATGCTCTCTTAACTTGCCGCCAATTGCCTTTGTCTATGATTACAAATAATGGAAGTTGCAAACTTGCAGCTTGTTTCACCGAATCAATTTCATTCTGATCACGTGAACCTTTGCGTACAGTCGTCGGATAGTGATAAATAATTGCATCTTCGTCAATATCGTCGTCATAGTGTTGTCCAGTATTCAGGACAGATACAGCGATTCCTGATGGACAGATCTGTCTAGTAGAGGATTCGTCAAACCAAACTCCTGAACCACCCCTGTAAACACGAAGATTATTCAATAATGAAGGTGGAACATTCGGCCATGTTGGGCAATTCTGTAATTCAGCCCACACAGCTTCTCTCCACATCAATTCCTCTTCAGGTGTTGATCGCAAAGCAGTAAGCACAATCGGAGCTTAGATCAGGGTTGTTTATCTCTATTCCCTTGGGGTCGGCCAGAACAGTGTTCGATAAACAACTAGGCTCTAGTTATGGCTAATCCAAAGCACACGATTCATGTAGGTATTGCCGTTGCTGGCGTCTTGGTGGGGGCTGTGTTGTCAGTGTTTACCGGTGATCCGGCTGTGGCGTTGATGTTCTCGGGTGGTGCCATGAGCAGCATCGGGTATTGGCTAGGCGCTTCAGCTCAACGTCGACATGGCTAAAAAGGCAAGCGAAGCCAAGCGCACCAACCGTGTGTTGGGGGTGCTGGTTGTTCTCCTATTAACAGGTGCAGGTGCAGTGGCTCTGTTTGTAGAGCCATCGACGTCTTCTGAAGCAACTGTGGTGTCTGGGAATGATGAAACAACATTGGGTGTGAGACCAGCAGAAGTATCGCGCAGTAACTTCTCTGCCGGTTGGGGTATCGAGCAATACGACTTTCAAATGAATGCATTGAGCTGTTCAGAATTGAATACTCATATCACTACTGATCTGTGTGCTGTGGCTAAAACAAAACATGGTGACTTCATGTTCTCAGCAACAGAGAGCTACTGGGATGAAGCAGACACAGAAGCGACATTAGAAATGTCGTTGTTTGGTTTTCAAGACAACAACGGA
>JBIISL010000044.1:0-17077 GCA_044341035.1 Ilumatobacteraceae bacterium
TCACGCTTGGGACAGGTATTGGCGGCGGCATTGTGATGGGTGGCCAGTTGCAGCGTGGTGCAAATGGTTTCGCTGGCGAAATAGGACACATGGTTGTACAGCACGATGGGGAACTGTGCGTCTGTGGCAGGCGAGGTTGCTGGGAACGGTACGCATCAGGTTCTGCATTGCGAATGTTGAGTGGTGGCATGAGCGGCGAGGAAGTCTTTGCGGCTGCTGAATCAGGTGACAATCATGCACAGTCTGTTGTTGCAGCATTTGCAGATTGGGTGGCAGTTGGACTTGCCAGCCTCACCAATATTTGTGATCCAGAAGTAATTGTTATTGGCGGAGGAGTCGTGCAATCCTTCGAATTCGTACTTGAGTCTGTGTCGAAGAGTTTTTCCGCTGCGTTGTATTCGTCTGAATCGCGACCTCATCCTGCTTTGTATGTTGCGGCGTTGGGTGAACGCGCTGGCGCCATTGGGTGCGCCTTATTTATGACTCAGGACTAGCCCAACTGCGTGAGCGTTCCACGGCGCGTAGCCATTGCGCATGGGAATGGTCTTCTTCTTGAGGTTCGAATCGTTGATCAAGCTTCCACATTGCTGCAATGTCTTCAAGGTTCGCCCAAACTCCTTCGGCTAGCCCTGCCAAGTACGCAGCACCTAGTGCAGTTGTCTCATGATCTGTTGGCCGCAGAACTGGCACACCAAGCGCATCTGATTGGCGTTGCAGCATCGCATCCATAACGGAGGCACCGCCATCAACTCGTAGTTCTGCAAGCGTGACTCCGCCAGCCTGCGTCATTGCATCAATTGCATCACGAGTTTGATGAACCATTGCATCAATTACTGCGCGAGCAATGTGCGCCTTAGTTGTGCCTCGCGTAATGCCAATGATTGATCCGCGTGCGTACGGATCCCACCATGGACTTCCCAAACCGGTGAAGGCCGGCACCACATAGACGCCGCCTGAATCGGGAACAGACTCAGCCAATGGTCCGATCTCTGACGATTCATTAATGATGCCCAGTCCGTCACGTAGCCATTGAACGGCAGCTCCGGTTACAAAGATTGCTCCCTCAAGCGCATAAACAGGTGCGCCGTCGCCGAGGTCCCACGCGACAGTGGTCAGCATTCCGTCTGCAGGAGCCGGACATGTTGTGCCGATGTTGAGAAGGACGAAACTTCCTGTTCCGTACGTGTTCTTTGCCATGCCAACGCTTGTGCATGCTTGTCCAAACAACGCTGCTTGTTGGTCGCCGGCAATTCCAGAGATTGGAATTCCATTTGGCACGCCAGGAACATCAGTTGTGACACCAAATCGTCCGCTTGATGGTCGCACCGTAGGCAGCACGGATATGGGAACACCGAGCAGTTCACACATTTCGGTGCTCCATTGCAATGTGTTGATGTCAAACAACATGGTGCGACTTGCATTGGAAGGGTCAGTAACAAAGGCTGCACCAGCAGTAAGTTTCCACACCAGCCATGAGTCAATGGTTCCGATACATAAGTGCTCGATAGGGGGAACTGCTGTGTGCTGCAAAAGCCACGCAGCCTTTGTTCCGGAAAAATACGGATCAAGTACTAATCCGGTTACTGCGCGAACGCGTCCAAGGTGCGGCAGCAATTCTTCGCATCGTCCCGCTGTGCGACGGTCTTGCCACACAATGGCATGAGAACTTGGTAGTCCTGTTCGCTTATCCCAGGCCAAAACTGTTTCTCGTTGATTAGTGATTCCAATTGCAGAAACTGGTTGCGTGAGGCGTCCGCACACTTCCTGCAATGTCGCCACAATTGCGTCCCAAATTTCAATTGCGTCGTGTTCTACCCAGCCGGGTTGGGGAAAGTATTGAGTGAATTCTCGATACGCAGAAAATGATTCTTGTCCGTCATCAAAAACAGCACGTGTGCGTACTCCGGTAGTGCCAGCGTCAATCGCGAGCACCACGCTCATGACGCGCCTGGCCCCGATGTTGCAATGAGGTGAATGAGATCTGCGTGCACTCCTGGTGTTGCGGCAAGTACTTGTGACGGAGTGACTGGATTGCCGGTGTAATCAGAAAAGATTGCGCCAGCCTCAGATGCAATGACTTGACCAGCGACAAGATCCCATGAGTGCAGGTGTTCTTCGAAATAGGCATCAAGGCGACCACAAGCGACAAAACATAAGTCCACAGCTGCCGCACCAAATCGACGAATGTCTCGCACTTTCATCACGATGTCAGCAACACGTTTGGCGTGTATTTCACGTTCGCTGATTCGATAGCTATACCCGGTGCACACGAGGGCATCGGCAATGTCGTTATTGTCACGCACCTTGATGGGACTTCCGTTGACAGTGGCGCCTTCGTTGCGGGCACCACTAAACATTTCTCCGAGCGCCGGCACATAAACAGCCCCGGCAAGCGGACCATGTTCGTCTGCTGCACCAATTGACACTGCCCACATTGGAAGATCGAAATAGAAGTTTGTGGTGCCGTCGATGGGGTCAATGTGCCACGTGATACCCGATGTGCCTTCTTTGGATGCGCCTTCTTCCCCGATGATTGCATCATCTGGGCGACCCACTGCCAAGCCCGCTGTGATCATTGCTTCACTTGCTTTGTCGAATTGCGTCACCATGTCGATCGGCGATGATTTAGTTGTCGCGGTGAGAGGTCCACTCTTGCGACCACGAAGTGCCATGTCGCCTGCGTCGCGAGCGAGAGACTCAGCAATCTGACGAAGTTGAGATGCGAGTGAAGGCGTGGTGGTCATGTTGGGTCTGACATCTCTTTCCATTCACCCTGAACTCGCAAGACAAGTACGGCGACAATGGCAGTGCCGCCAGCAAAGAGAACGCTTCCGATGAACATGCCGATGCCGTTTTGAGGAGTGCATGAACCGCTGCATTGGGTGCCAACTAAACCGACTCCGAGCAATCCACCGGCAAGACCCCCAATGAGAATTGCGACAAAGGCAATGACCCGCGCAGCAACTGATGGAAGGGCGGAAAGAGATTCGGTGGGGTCTGGCACTTGCCCATCGTAGGCGTGGGGGATGCACGAGTGCAGTAGCGTTCGGTGAAATGACCACTGACCGTTCGATTCTCCACATTGATATGGACGCTTTCTATGTGTCGGTAGAACTATTGCGGCACCCAGAGCTGAAGGGCTTGCCGGTAGTGGTTGGGGGAACTGGTGGTCGAGGGGTTGTTGCCGCTGCTTCGTACGAAGCTCGTCGGTATGGGATTCACTCTGCGATTTCTTCAGCTGTTGCGCGAAAGTTATGCCCTGACGCCGTGTTTATCGCACCTGATATTTCTCACTATGTCGAATACAGTCAACAGTTGCACACAATCTTTGAGTCCTTCACTCCGCTTGTAGAGCAAATCTCGATTGATGAAGCATTCCTAGACGTAACGGGTGCAGCAACGCTGATGGGAGACGCTGTGTCCATTGCGTGGGCTCTACGTGAGCGTGTGTTGACTGAAACTCAGTTGACATGCAGTGTCGGAGTTGCGCCGAACAAGTTCCTAGCAAAATTGGCATCCGAGCACGCGAAACCACGTGCAATGGCTGGTGGAGTGCAGCGGGGGTTCCAGGTGTTCGAAGTGAAACGAGGGACCGAGTCAGAATTCTTGTTGCCGTTGCCGGTTCAGTCGTTATGGGGGGTGGGCCCTGCAACGTTGACAAAACTTGAAGCAATTGGAGTTCGAATTGTTGCAGATTTGGCCGAACTAGATGTCGACATCGTGTGTGCCGCAGTTGGTGAAGTGAATGGCCGTCATCTTCACTCGCTTGCCCGAGGTATTGATGACCGAACTGTTGAACCTGAACGGATTGCCAAATCAATCGGACATGAAGAAACGTTTTCGGCAGATCTCACTACTCACGAGGAGTTGCGGGCCCAGTTGGTTCGTCTCTGTGATGCAGTTGCACGGCGCACTCGCGATGCTGGTGTTGCTGCTGGCACTTTGTTATTGAAAGTCAAATTCTCATCGTTCGAATCTGTCACCAGGTCTGTGACGCCAACAGTTCCTCTCACGACAGGACCATCGATGGTGGCGGCGCTAGAGCCACTGCTAGCAATGTTGGACTACGCGCAGGGCGTAAGACTGCTCGGCGTGCATGCTCAAAAGCTGACGGGGGAGAGTGAGGGCATTCCTCGGTTGTTCGATGATGGTGGTGAAACGCCAGAAGACATCGAAGAGCAGTGGAAACCTGCGAGCAAGGCAGTTGACCAGATTGTTGATCGGTTTGGGGTTGGCATGATTGGCCCGGTGAGCAGTTTGAACACGAAAAGGCCCGGACAGAGCCCGGCTGGCCCTGTGCTCGATGAAGGCTCCTGACACAGAACACATCACGCCGCATTGCGTTTGGGTCCGCGAGGTGAGACAATCAACCTGTGCCATTGTCAGACGAAGAACAAAAAATCCTGCGTGAGATTGAAGCTCAGCTACAAACGGACGAGAAGTTCGCAAGTGCAGTGTCTTCATCGGGGCTCTATCGCCATTCTGCCCGCCGAGTTTGGTGGGCATTAGTCGGAGTCCTTGTCTCCCTTGTGGCAGTTGTTGCCAGTTTGCAGATTCACTTCCTCATGGCATTTGCTGCCTTTATTGTGATGATGGGCTTTGCCCTCGTCATCGAACGACAGGTTCGGCTCATTGGTCGAGCAGGGGTGCAAGACCTTGCCCAATCAATTCGTAAACCCCGAGTCAAGTTCCCTCACAATTAATCGAGCTTTGCCCACTACTGTTGGCTCTATGCAAACTGCAGAACCCACTTCGTCAAGTGCCTCTGCCTTTCTGCCAATTCTGGGGGCCGTCATTGTTCGACCATCCATCTGGATCACCGCACTTGCCCAGGCCTATCGCTTAGTGCCACGCGGGTGGTGGCGTTCCTCGCCGTTCTTACCCGTGCCGTCTCGGGACTATATGGAGTTCCGTTTAGTCACTCAATACGGGGGCGGACACGGAGCCCCGCGCGGCTCTATTCGATCAGAAGATGTTGTCGCCTATTTGCGCTGGTGCAGACGCTGGAGCAGTGAAAACTAATGAGAAGCGCGCTCGTTCTCAATGCAACATATGAACCACTCAGTGTTGTGTCGGCACGACGTGCGATTTGTCTAGTTCTGTGCGACAAAGCTGAAGTAATTGCAGACGACGGAACAGTTGTTCATTCTGAACGGCTTACTTTGGCATCACCAATAGTTATACGACTGCGATATGTAGTGAAAGTTCCGTATCATCGCAATGCAACCATGTCGCGACGTGCGGTGTTTGCTCGCGATCATCACCGTTGCGGATATTGCGGTGGAACCGCCGACAGTATCGACCATGTCATGCCCCGCTCTCGTGGTGGGAAAAATGTTTGGGAAAATGTCATCGCGGCATGTCGTGGATGCAATCTTCGTAAACGTGATCGAACGCCCGAAGAAGCTGGCATGCAACTATCAAGCATTCCGCGTGCACCCCGGGAGATGTCGTGGATTATGTACGCCGTGCCTCGAATTCCTGAACAGTGGAAGCCGTATTTGGCCGAGGCCAGTTAACGCGAATCGAAATCCCCAATGACTACGCCTTCAATGGGGTGGGGCCGCCATGATTGGACAGGTACCGCTGCCGACTTTCATGCAATGGAATTACCTGCAGAACGTGCAATGTGGTGGTGTCAGGTTGAAGCTCCGACATTGATTCTTGGGTCAACGCAATCGGCCGACGACGTGAATCAGAAAGTCGCAACCGAATGCGGTGTTTCAATTACTCGTCGCCGCAGTGGGGGTGGTGCAGTGTTTGTGCATCCATCAAATTCTCTTTGGATAGACATAACAATCAGCCGAGATGATCCGTTGTGGAAAGAGGATGTATCTGAATCGATGTTGTGGCTTGGTGAATGCTTCGTAGAAGCGTTGTCGCCATGGGTGAATGCTGATGTGTATCGAGATTCATTTTCGACAGAGACTGATGGGCGCGTTGTATGTTTTGCAAGTTCATCTCCCGGTGAAGTTTTTGTGGGGGGCGACAAACTGGTGGGCATTAGTCAACGTCGCAGTCGAGACGGGGCCCGGTTTCAATGTGTGTTGTATCGACAGTGGCAACCAGATGAATGGGCATCAATCTTGACTTCGGCAGCCGTGCGGTCACGGGTGCCAGATATTGCCGTGGCAACCCTTGAAATCGAGCCTCTGGACCTTGTAAACGCCATCTATGAACACCTGGCTTTCCTGGGTGGGGAACAAAGTGGTGAGATTTGGGGGTAAATGGTTGACAGTGGGGAGAAGTGGGGATAATCTGTCCCATGGGAGAGGCGGAGAACTTCACCCAGGAAGGCAGAGACTGTGTTTGTTGGAGTGCATGAGCGACAGCTCGACCCAAAAGGTCGACTCGCGCTCCCTGCTGCATTTCGCCCCCGTCTCGAACCTCGCTGTTACCTAGCCTTTGGCCGCGATAAGTGCATAGACGTCCTCACTGCTGAAGCCTTCGAGCAAGTCGCAGAGGAAATGCTCCAAAAGGTGCGTAGTGGGGAAATGGACCGCAATGAACAGCGCGCCCTTGCCGCAAATACCATTGAGGTCACCATTGATGCCCAAGGTCGCGTAAACCTCGATGAAAAACTTCGTGAGTACGCAGGAGTGCTTTTGGGTTCGCGTGTGATTGTCGCTGGTTCCTTTGACCGCGTCGAGATCTGGGAGCCAGATCGCCATGATCGCAACATCAGTTCGGGCACCGAACAAATAGCTGGAGCGGGCGCGTGATTCCCGATGCTCGTCAAGTCTTTTCAATCAGTCAGCGGCCGACGGTCTCTGGCAGTCTCCCGGATGGCACGGTGGTTAGCTCCAACTCCGCCCGCTACCATCGCGCACATTCCGGGGATACATCCGGGTGGCAATTGCTTTCCGGGAGACTGCCAGGGACCGTCCGTCATGACACGGGTGACACTATGAATGCGGTCTTTGCACATCTTCCAGTGATGCTTGACCAGATCACCAATGTCTTTTCCGACATGAATGATGGTGTCTTTCTCGATGCAACTCTTGGTGGTGCCGGACACAGCACTGCGATTTTGACTGCGCACCCTCAACTGTCTCTTCTGGGAATTGATCAAGACGACATGGCTCTTGAATCAGCTGAAAAAGTTCTTGCAGCCGCTGGTTGCGGTGGACGCGTTGCCCTCCGGCGCGCCCGCTTCGATGCAGCGGCGCTGATCGCGGCGAAAGAGGGCATCGGTGCGTTGTCCGGTGCTCTCTTCGACCTCGGTGTTTCGTCTCCACAATTCGATATTGCTGAGCGTGGTTTTTCTTATCGGTTCGATGCGCCTTTAGACATGCGCATGGACCGTTCTCAGACATTGAGTGCTGACGTGATTGTTAATACATACGACGAAGATGCGTTAACGGGCATGTTGCGTCGCAACGCAGACGAGCGTCACGCATACCGAATTGCAAAGGCGATTATTGCCGCACGTCCGATCCATTCCACCGTTCGTTTGTCAGATGTTGTGAGTTCTGCAATCCCAGCACCTGCTCGACGTCGTGGGGGACATCCTGCCAAAAGGACTTTCCAAGCCATTCGTATTGAAGTCAATGCAGAACTTGAAATTCTTCCCGGTGCTTTGCGCAATGTCATTTCACTGTTGGCTCCTGGCGCCCGATTGGCCGTTCTTTCGTATCATTCCGGCGAAGACCGCATCGTAAAAGCAGTCATGCGATCTGCCGAGACTGGCGATTGTGACTGCCCGCCAAATCTTCCTTGTGGATGTGGTGCTGCACGGACCGTCGTTCGTGTGCGCGCGCCGCGAGACGCAAGCAAAGAAGAACTCGCTATCAACCCACGTTCATCATCGGCGCGGTTGCGCGTCGTTGAGAAACTTGAAGTAATCGATCGGGCTTTGTAATGGCTGTTGCATTCAAACTTCCTGTAGTGCAGCTTCCTCGCGAAGAACGCGAGCAACGGCCAAAGTTGGTCTTGGTTGGGAAAAGCGAACGCCGCTATTACCGCGTCTTTACGGTGATGGCAGCTCTCGTAGTATTTATGTTCTGCATAGTGTCATTGCGTGCACACATGGCTCAAACAGAGATGCGCCTCGATCAGTTGAATTACGACATCACTCGTGCTCGTTCTCATTTCGAAACCTTGAGAGCGGAACGTGCGAATTTGCAGTCGCCTGGTGAACTAATGAAGCAAGCGAGCATGATGGGATTCGTTCCAAGTCTTGGGATTCAGATTGTGGGTATCCCTGCATCAGTCGCAGCAGAAGTTGCTTCTTCAGTCGGGAAAGTCGATTCTGACGTTGCGGCCCATATCGAATCGCCCCTTGATGAATTTGGCCGGATGAAGTCCGTAGTTGTTGGAACGCCATGAGCACTAGAGAAGGCTCGCAACGGGGAAGTCGTTCCCACGGAACATCTACCTCTTCAAAATCGGTTGCTTCTGGTCGGACAAGTTCTTCCAGAACGCGCCAGACAAGTCGTCCCCCAGTCGCTAAGAAAGCAAGCCGGCCACCGGCACGACAAACAGCACAAACCCGTCGTTCCGCAGCGACGACTACGCCATTTGAATCGATACTTTCTTCAGTCTGGCACTGGACTAAAACATGCTTCACAGGTGAAGTGCCAGCTGCTCTACGGGCGAGCAAAATTCCTTCAGTGGAAGCTCACAGCAGAGTAAAAAGCCGACTGCGTTTCACTGCGGGATTATTCATCATTCTCTTAGGTGTATTGATGGGACGAATCATTTTGTTGCAAACCGTGATGCGAGCTGATTATTTCGCCGCGAGCGTTGACCAACGAACTCGTGTAAATATCCTGCGCGCTGCCCGTGGAGTAATTTTCGATCGCAATGGAAATGAATTGGCATTGTCGGTTCCGAGTACGACTGTGTATGCGGATCCACGAGACATCACGGACATTCCGTCGGTTGCTCGTTCCATATCTGTTGCCTTGGCGCACACGCCAGAACAAGAAGCAAAATTCCTGTCTGCACTCAGTGTTCCGGGTTCACAGTTTCGGTATATCGCACGCGGAATGACCAAAGTGGAAGCTCAGGCAATACTCGGACTTGGTTTGCCTGGGGTGTATTCATACACAGAACCATCTCGCGAGGTTGAAGGAGGCGTTGCCGGAGCAGTAATTGGCCAAACTGATCCCGACGGCCTCGGAATTTCAGGTCTGGAAAAGCAATTCAATAAAATTTTAACCGGAGCCGATGGCAAAGGCATTCGCGAAGTCGACAAAAATGGTCGGTCAATTGCAGGTGTGCAAAGTACGACACTGGCTCCAGTTGCCGGTGATGACCTCGTCCTTACGCTCGACAAGAACATTCAGTTTCAAACTGATACTGCGCTTCTTGACAGAGTGGGGCGGTTAAGTGCCAAAGGCGGCACCGCAATAGTCATGAATACGACAACTGGCCAGGTGTATGCAATGTCGAATGTTCGTCGCAATGCTGCTGGGGCTGCAGTCTTGGCGTCGGGTAACTTCGCAGCTGTTGAATCATATGAACCAGGTTCAGTGGCAAAGGTTTTCTCAATCAGTGCTGCACTAAATGAAGGCAAAGTAACGCCAGAGACAGTCTTGAAGGTTCCTGGATCTATCGTCGTCGACAATTTCCCCATTCGAGATGCATGGTCGCATGGCGTTATCCCTATGAGTGTTAAAGAAATTGTTAGTGAGAGTTCGAATATCGGAACATTAATGACGGCTGAAAAGATTGAGTCAAAAACGTTGCATGATTATCTTTCTGCTTTCGGTTTCGGACGTAAGACCGGGCTTGAGTATCCGGGTGAAAGTCGTGGGATATTACGTGACGCCAACAAGTGGCGAGGTACGGAGAAGGTGACCGTGTCGTACGGTTATGGACTGTCCTCAACTCCTCTGCAAATGATCGCTGGTGTGAACGCTGTGGCAAACAAGGGAATCTACGTTGCACCACAATTGGTGAGTGCGACCATTGACAAAACCGGTAAACGTCATCCTGAACCTGCATCAAAAACTAGAGCCGTATTGAAACCAGAAGTTGCAGCAATGATGACAGACATGCTTCGAGAAGTTATTTGCACTGGTACTGGCGAACTCGCTCAAGTTAAGGGAATGCAAATCGCGGGCAAAACCGGCACTGGTTACAAAGTTCAGGAAAACGGAACGTACTCCACTGATGCTGGTGGCCGTAAATATTTCGCTTCCTTCGTCGGCTACTTTCCGGCAGCCAACCCGCAGGTCACTATGTTGGTGAGCATCGACGAGCCAGACGCTTCATCGCGCGATCGTTTTGGTGGTACTGCAGCAGCTACCGTTTTTGCTCGTTTGGTTCCTGGCATCATGCATGAATTAGGTATACAAGCAACAGGGGCAGGGACTGGTTGCAAGGCGGGCGCTAAGTCTGCTGGACATTGATCGGTATATGAACGATGGCACGTCATTCTGTATCTCCGATGTCGGTCGATGGCCTGGTGATGCATGCAGACATTGCCGCAAGAATTCACGGTGACAAGAATCGCGTAGTTTCGGGAATCACACAAGATTCTCGCGACGTAGAACCTGGTGACATCTACTGTTGCGTACGGGGAGAATCTTTTGACGGGCATGTGTTTGTCACTGACGCCATTTCACGCGGTGCCGTGGCTGTATTGAGTGAACAATTTGATGTATCGATAGACCCATCGATTGCTCAAGTTGTAGTTAGTGATGTGCGCGCAGTACTTGGGCGAGTGGCCTCAGCAGTGTTTCGTCATCCAGCATCTTCACTGATAATCGTGGGGATAACAGGAACTAACGGCAAGACAACGACGGCTTCTATTCTTGAATCTCTCTTGAGTGCCCGTGGTTCTCGAGTGAGCGTCATCGGTACCTTGACCGGAACACGAACAACTCCCGAAGCAATTGATCTACACGCGTTACTGCGTGACTTTGTTACTGACGGAGTTGAGTATGTCGTTATGGAGGTGTCATCACATGCGTTGCAGCAGCATCGCGTGGGGGGCATTCTGTTTGAAGTAGCTGTATTCACAAATCTTGGTCACGATCATTTGGATTTCCATGGTGACATGGAGAACTATTTTTCCGAAAAGAGCAAGTTATTCAGCTCGGAAGTTGCGAAGCAAGCAGTAGTAAATTCTGATGATGTTTACGGACTGCGACTGTTAGATGCAATTGATGTTCCTGCAGTCAATTTTTCCTTGTCCAACGTCTCAGATATTCATATAGGACTAGAGAAAATTTCGTATCAATGGAATTCTGTTGAAATCAACATTCCAATCGGTGGTTCTTTTGCAGTAACTAATTCGTTAGCTGCTATTTCTGCAGCAAGTGCTCTGGGTTTGACAAAAGATGAAATTGTTGACGGTTGTGGTCACGTAGCTACTGTTGCCGGACGTTTCGAGGTCGTTTCCGATAGTTCTGATATTGATGTCGTGATCGATTTTGCACACACTCCAGAAGCGTTGCAAGGTTTATTGATTAGTGCACGTCAAATCACACGTGCAAGTCTGGTCGTGGTGTTTGGGTGTGGCGGAGACAGGGATCAAGCCAAAAGGCCATTAATGGGCGATATTGCATCCCGATTGGCAGACACGGTGATTGTGACGTCAGATAATCCTCGAAATGAGAATCCTGAAATCATTTTGGACCACATTGTCAGCGGAGCAAAGGCCAACTCTGGCAATATTGTGAGGATCGTCAACCGAGATGAAGCAATTCATTCTGCAATTCTGAAGGCACAGAACGGTGACATGGTAGTGATTGCCGGGAAGGGCCATGAGATGACTCAAGAATCGTTGGGCAATTTTGTGCCGTTTAGTGATGTAGCCGTGGCCAAAGATGCACTACGAAAGAGAAATGGAACTCCAGCATGATTGCAGTTTTGATAGCCGGAGCTGTTGCAATGTTGTTGTCAATTTTTGGCACCCGTGCGCTGATCTCTTTTTTTGACTCCATCGGTAAGGGTCAACCAATCTTGGGTTCCGACGACAATGGCCCAGTTCATCACATGAAGAAACAAGGCACAGCCACGATGGGCGGAATTGCAATCATGCTTTCTGCATTCGTTGGTTGGCTTGTAGCTCACCTTCGCGGCGGAATTGCGTTGTCCGACCAAGCGATGATCATGTGGGTGATTTGTGGGCTTTTGTCTGTAGTCGGATTCCTTGACGACTATCTCAAGGTTCGCCGTTCGCACAATCGGGGTCTTCTGTGGAAGCGAAAGGGTTATTTAACTTTCGCCTTAATCGTTATCTTGATGACTTGGTTGTTGGTGGGAACAGGAGTGAACGAGACTTTGTCATTCACTCGTTTTGATTTCCCTGGGTGGAACCTTTCCCCAATTCTTTGGGTGTTATGGACATCAATCATGGTGTGGGCAACAACAAATGCAGTGAATGTGACGGACGGACTTGATGGACTAGCTGCCGGATCAGCCTTGTTCGGATTTTTAGCGTTCACGGTCATTGCGTATTGGGCGTTCAGAAACCCTGATGTGTATCACTTGGTAAACCCACTTGACCTTGCAGTTTTTTCAGCTGCGATGGCAGGTGCATGTGGTGGATTTTTGTGGTGGAACGCGGCCCCAGCTCGAATATTCATGGGAGACGTCGGTGCGCTTGGAATTGGGGCTGCCTTAGGACTGCTAGCGGTCACAACGAATACCCATTTGTTGTTGCCATTGATTTGTGCTCTGAATGTCATGGAAGCCGGGTCCGTTGCACTGCAGATGGGAGTCTTTAAGGCATCGGGACGCAAGAAGCGCCTCTTTCGAATGTCGCCTATTCATCATCATTTTGAACTTCTGGGATGGCCTGAAACAACAGTCATCATTCGGTTCTGGATTCTGTCGGGAATTTGTGTGGCGGTAGCTGTCGGAATGTTTATTGCAGATTTCACTCACATCGCTGACTCGTTTGTTGGGAAGTGAAATGAAGCGAGTCGCTGTCTTTGGTCTTGCGCTTACAGGAACAGCAGCAGCTCGCACTCTGGTGCGGCGCGGTTACGACATTGTGTTGTCTGACGATGTGATTACACCAGAGCACAAAAAACTTGCAGATGAACTCGGCTGTGAAATTGTTCCCGTTGGCAGTTCGGCAGCTATCTCCAAATTCCTCGATGGCGTCGATGTTCTTATTCCTGCCCCAGGGGTTGCACCGCATCATCCGGTCATAGTCACAGCTTTATCCATGTCAATTTCTATTCGAACTGAAATTGACATTGCCTATGAATGGGAACAACACAGACCTGGTGGTCCCCGGCCAATTCTGGGCGTGACGGGGACTGATGGGAAAACCACCACAACAATGATTGCTGCGGCGCTTCTGCGCAGCACCGGGCGCACTGTAGGGGAGGTGGGAAATACTGACACTCCCTTTATGGCCGCGATAGACGAACCCCATGATGCATTCGTTGTTGAGTGTTCGAGTTTCAGGTTGCAGTTCACGGACTTTTTCCGGTGTGATGCTTCTGTCTGGCTAAATCTGGCACCTGATCACCTCGATTGGCACGGAACGCTTGAGCAGTACTCGCAAGCTAAGCGTCGTATGTGGGCACATGTACGGATAACAGATGTTGTTGTAGCTCCGTATGCCAATGAAATGATCGTGGCTTCGGCGCGTGAGTCTGGCGCGCGCGTTGTGACTTTTGGTCTATCCGAAGGCGATTACCGACTTGAGACGAATTCACTTGTTGGCCCCCGGGGAGTCATCTCAGATGTAGACAATTTGTGGCGTTCTTTACCTCATGATGTAACCAACTCATTAGCGGCTGCAGCCCTCGTTGTGGAATCAGGATTGTGCAGTGTCGACAAACTGGCTTCACCCTTGCAGTCTTTTGAAGCTGGGCATCATCGAATTGAGTTTGTTGGTTCCTTTGGTGGCGCACATTGGTACGACGATTCAAAGGCGACAAGTCCTCATGCGGCGCTTGCGGCTATTCGTTCATTTGACCGAATAGTGCTGATAGCGGGTGGTCGCAACAAGGATCTGGATCTATCCCAGATGGCGACAGAACCTTCACGTATCGCAGGAGTAGTTGCCATAGGGGAGGATGCGCAGATTATCGCTCGTGCATTCTCAGGAATCTGCCCTGTTCGAGTGGCAACTTCAATGACACAAGCAGTCGAAGATGCGGCAATTTTGGTGCAAGAGGGCGAAACAGTCCTGCTGTCACCGGGTTGCACCAGTTACGACTGGTACAAAAATTACAATGAGCGTGGCGATGATTTTCAATCGAGAGTACGTGAGCATTTTTCACAAAGTGATCGGGGGGTGTAATGCCATCAGAAAATAGAATTACTCCTACGCTAAAGGAACGTCGACTTGCGACATTGCGTCGAACTGGTGTTGCTGATCGGCACCGTATTGCACTGGAGAAACCCACTGCCGCATATTTTTGGATCTGGATAATCGTCATCTCGTTCGTGATGTTGGGGCTGGTGATGGTGTTGTCGTCATCATCGGTGACCAATTTGCACTCAGGCGGATCGGCCTGGGCGATGTTTGAACGTCAATTGGTTTGGGCAACTCTTGGTGCCATTGCAATGTGGGCTGCGTACTCAATGCCGTATGAGTCGTGGCGAAACGCAAAGTTGTTAATGCCTGTGGTTTTTGTAGTTGTTGCACTAAACGTGGTGGTAATTCTGAAGGGTGCACTGGTCAACGGTGCACGAGCATGGCTGGACCTGGGGCCATTTCGAATGCAGCCATCTGAATTCATGAAAATTGCGGTTGTGTTGTTCTGCGCGAACTTGTTGTCGCATCGTCATCGTTCTGTGCAAATCACCAGCATCGTCTTGTGGCCGATGATGGCAGCAATGGGTTTATCGGCCGGCTTATGTGCTGTGCAAAAAGACTACGGCGGCAGCCTTATTTTTGCCGGAATTGTTCTATTCATGATGGTGATCGCCGGATTGCCGGCCCGACAATTGTGGGCAACTACTGCTGGCGTCGGATTACTCGGTGTGTTGGTTTTGAATTTTGCAAGCAATGCAAGTGCTCGCATGTTTGCTTTCATGAACCTCGATGCGACAAAGGCTGATAGTGGTTATCAGGTGTATCAATCGCTTCTCAGCATTGCTAACGGCGGCTGGACGGGTACAGGAATCGGATCAGGTACTAGTAAATGGGGTTATGTTCCGCTTGCTTATAGCGATTTTATTTTCTCAGTCATTGCTGAAGAGATGGGAATTTTCGGAACCTTTATGGTTGTCGGTGGGTTCATTGCCCTTGTCGTTTTTGGAATTCAAGTAGCTCTCGCCGCCCCTGACACGCACGGTGCATTTATTGCTGGCGGAATTTCAATGTGGTTTGGTGTGCAGGCGCTTGTCAATATTGGTGGCGTTGTCGGTGCGTTACCGATGACGGGGTTGACATTGCCTTTCCTTTCTTATGGTGGGTCTTCGTTGATTGCTTCTATGGCAGCAGCTGGACTGTTGTTGAATGTGGCACGCGCCGTAAAGACCTCAAAATAGATCATGGTGTATGCAGTTGTAACGGGAGGAGGGACCAGTGGTCATGTGTTGCCCGCCCTTGCCATATGTGAGCTATTGGCAGATTCCGGACATGACTTAGCTGATATTCGGTATGTCGGGACGCGTCGTGGCATTGATAGGGAACTGATGAGTCAGTCGGGAATTGTGAGTGAGTTTCTCCCAATTTCAGGGCTCCAACGTTCTTGGAACATTAGATCGATTGCAAGAAATATGGCTTTGCCATTGCGGTTAGCGCACAGCCGGATTCTTGCTCGTCGACTCATTCGTACGTGGAAGCCATCTGTTGTTGTATCTGTTGGCGGTTACGCAAGTGAACCAATGTCTAGGGCAGCAATTGCGAATGATGTGCCACTCGTATGTGTCAGTTATGACCGCATTGCAGGGCTAGCGACTCGGCGCCAGGCTCGCCACGCTGCAGTGTGCGCAGTGGCCTTTGATGGCAGCATCTTGCCGCGCGCAGTTGTGACCGGAGCACCAGTTCGTCGGGACTTACGCACTGTTGATGTGGCAGCATCTCGAATGGCTGCTCGCCGTGCCCTCGGAATTCCCATGGACGCTCATGTTGTGGTGATGATGGGTGGTTCGCTCGGGTCTGCCTCGCTGAATAGTGCAGTCGCAGAATTGTTGGCCGCTCTCGCAGGAACTTCGTCGGTTGTGTATCACATTTGTGGTCGTCGATTTGAGCGTGATCCCATGCCTCATGTGCCTATTGGAGTGCAATACATCAGGGTGGGATACGAAGAGAACATGACGGATGTGTATTGCTCTCTTGATTTGCTAGTGGCAAGAGCTGGCGCAAGCACCGTTGCAGAGATTGCAACTGTCGGAGTTGCGTCAATTCTTGTTCCGTGGCCTGATGCGGCCGATAATCACCAAGAGCTAAACGCGCGTTGGTTGTCTGATTCTTCTGCGTCTGTCCTCATGGATGACTCGTCGTGCGTGGATGGTCGTTTGGTGGCAGAGATTGTGCGTCTACTCGGGAATTCAGATGAATTGATTTCAATGTCACGCACCGCTCGCATGCTCGGGTCCCTTCATCGCGGCCAGGCTCTGGTTGGCGTTATTGAAGGGGCGGCACGCGAAGGCGCCGGGCATGAAACAATGGGATCTTGATGCAGTCAACCCGTCGAATCGCCGAACCATTAGTTTCGCTAGTAACACCAGTGCGCTGCCATGTAGTTGGTATCGGTGGTCCGGGAATGAGTCCTATTGCTCGGCTCTTACTTGAGATGGGGCATGTTGTGTCGGGGTCTGATGTTCGCGAGTCTGCGGTGCTTGACCAACTGCGAGCTCTTGGTGCAACTATTTACATTGGTCATGAGGCGCGTCATGTTGACGGCGCCCAAATTGTCACCTATTCGACTGCAATTCCTGCAGACAACCCAGAGTTGGTTGAAGCCCAACGATCAGGAAAGGTTGTTCTTCATCGCTCAGGCGTTCTGGCATCGCTGTGCGCCGAAACAGCCGCAATAGGAGTTGCCGGAACGCACGGGAAGACAACTACAACTGCATTATTGACTGCTATGACCTCTCGTGGAGGGCTGTCTCCTTCGTCAATTATTGGCGCAGAGGTGAATGGCAGAGTTGAGCGGTTTTACGGCGACGGGTCATTGCTCATCATTGAAGCAGATGAGAGCGACGG
>JBIISL010000005.1:0-50876 GCA_044341035.1 Ilumatobacteraceae bacterium
TGATCTTCCAAGACTCCATCAGCTCTCTAGACCCTCGCCTGCCAGTCAGTGAAGTAATTGCAGAGCCGTTGCGCGTATGGAACAAGGGAAACCAAGTAGAGATCGACGCAAAGATTGACGAGCTACTTAATGCCGTCAACCTCGACCCTGCTGAAGTGCGTGACCGCCGTTCATATGAGTTCTCTGGTGGACAATGTCAGCGCATCAGCATTGCTCGTTCACTCACCCTTGATCCGACCATGATCATTTGTGACGAACCAGTGTCGGCACTTGACGTTTCAGTACAAGCACAGATTCTCAACTTGCTGCAAGACATGAAAGACCGTTACGGCCTTTCACTGATCTTCATCTCTCACGACCTTGCAGTTGTGAAGGCTGTCAGCACGCGCGTGATGGTGATGTACCTCGGCAAAGTGTGTGAAGTTGCTCCTCCTGACGAGCTGTACATGAACACACGCCACCACTACACCAAGGCTTTGGTGGGTTCAGTGCCTATCCCCGATCCAGACCGCCCAATTCAAGCTGGTCTGATTCAAGGGGAACCACCGTCACCGCTTAATCCGCCGTCAGGTTGCCGTTTCCGTACGCGTTGCCCGGCCGCAACTGAGAAGTGCGCTACTGAGGAGCCACAACTGCGCGAAGTTGCCGTTGGCCATTTCGTAGCGTGTCATCACCCAATCGCGTAGGTCTACTTCTCTGGCCATCCCGGAGTCTGTGCATCAAGTTCAACTCCCATGGTGTTGAGAAAACCTGAGACCAAGCGGTACGTGCCTGCCACCATCACTAGTTCGATGAGTTCGTCTTCTTTCCAGTCGCGACGCAACTTCTCCCACGTGTGTTGACTCACGCAATTATCTGCGCACAAGTCGTCACTCATTTCCAATAGTGCAATATCGCGATCATTCCAGTTGTGTTCACCGATGTCTCGTGTGACTGCAGTGATTTCTTCAATAGTCAGACCCACACGTTCTCCAATGATTGTGTGCTGTCCGAATTCATACACAGACTGACAGTTCCATCCGACTCGAAGAATCACTATTTCGCGTTCTCGTGCTGGCAACAGACCCTTATTCAGGAAGAGCCCTGCGTAGTTCATGAAGCGCTTCAAAAGTCGAGGGTGGTGAGCAATGGTGCCGAATATGTTCAGGGGCGTTCCGGTCGGTGAATTGATTCCTCCACCCAAGATGGCTGCCACTTCATCTGAGACATCAGTGATGGGCTGAATACGGGGCGAGGACGGGCGCAAGGATCCAAGTGGTGAGGCAATTTCTGTCATCCCGTATTCTGTCTCAATAAATGCCGCGACATGAACGGGAAGTAAGTTTGGATTTCAGATGCCTGGATCTCAATCATTTGTATTCGGTGGCGAGTTATTGCCATGCGATGGTTCAGCAATATTGATTCCTGACTTCATTGCGCCCCACCAGGCTGATTCCTACTTCGCTCTCCTCTCGTCCATAACACCATGGGAGGAAAGAACCCTCACCATGTTCGGCAAACAAGTGAAAGAGCCGCGCCTTTCTGCGTGGCACGCAGAGCCTGACCTGCCGTACACCTATTCAGGGTCTGAACGAACACCCATGCCCTGGAATGAGCCTCTGATAGCCATCAGAGACGCCTGTCAGAAGCGACTGAGGCACACTTTCAATGGAGTCTTAGTGAACCTGTACAGAAATGGGCAGGACAGCATGGGGTGGCACTCGGACGACGAAGCCGTAAATGGCCCGGCACCCATCATTGCCTCTGTCAGCCTGGGGGCCGAACGCCGCTTTGATCTACGGCACAAGGAATCAGGCGAGATCGTCTCGACAATGTTGCCCCATGGCTCTTTGCTGGTGATGTCTGGCCAGAGCCAATCACACTGGAAGCACCGAATACCTAGGTCTGCCCGCATCAGTGAACCACGAATCAACCTGACTTTGCGCCACCTATTTCCTATGAAATAATCGTCCGATGGAAAATAACGTTGGCTCAATTCTTACAAAACGCACCTACCTCAACCCGGACAGTGAAGCACTCTTCGATGTTGCGCAAGATCGTCGCTTCTCGTACGCAGAACTGAATGATCGCACTAACCAAGTAGCTCACGGATTGCTCTCACTCGGCATTGGCAAGGGTGACCGAGTCGCGCTGCTAATGATGAACTGTCATGAGTATGTGACAACATTTTTCGCGGTCGCAAAAATCGGTGCTGTCATTGTTCCGCTGAACTGGCGACTTGTTGCCGATGAACTCGAATTCATCGTGAAGGATGCCGGTGCAGTCGCACTAGTTGCAGGTAACGAATTTGACGCATCAGTAAACGAACTTCAATCGCGCGGAAACCGCACAGATGTCAAGCATTGGATACGCGTAGGCGCAGCCGATACCGCACCTGCTTTCGCCACGGTATTTGATTCGTTGGTGGACCAACAGAAGACCGTTGAACCAGTAGTGACGGCATTTAATGATGACCTCTTGTACATCATGTACACATCAGGAACCACAGGGCTTCCAAAGGGCGTGATGCACACCCACAACACGCAAATGGCAGCGCTCATCACTCTGAATGCAACCAGCGACTTCTGCATCGGCGACCGCTATCTGAACCCAATGCCGCTGTTCCATGTTGGTGCACTTACGCCGGCAATCGTGATTGCATACCGAGGACTTTCTCATGTCTTGATGCGTGCATTTGATCCGAATGCAATTTGGCAGCTTGTGAAACAAGAACGAATCAACAACGCATTACTGGTTCCTGCAATGCTTGGTGCGTGTCGAATGGTGTTTGACCCAGCCGTACATGACCACTCAACATTGCGCTGGTTCCTTAGTGGTGCAGCACCGGTACCCAAGGCGCTTATTGAGGCGTACCAAGAAATGGGTATCGACATTCACCAGGTCTATGGCCTCACAGAGACCTGTGGTCCAGCATGTGTAACGACTCCAGAAGATGCGATTCGCAAGGCAGGTTCCACCGGAAAGGCTTTCTTCCATACCGATGTCAAGGTTGTGCGCCCTGACGGATCTGTTTGCGATACCGAAGAAGCCGGTGAAGTTCTGGTACGAGGCGACCACATCATGACGGGCTACTGGAACCGCCCAGATGCCACCGCAGAGTCCATCAAAGACGGCTGGCTGTACACAGGCGATATTGCAACAGTCGACGACGAAGGATTCATCTGGATTCAGGACCGCCTCAAAGACATGATTATTTCTGGTGGCGAGAATGTCTACCCAGCAGAAATTGAAAACATCATTCTTGGGCACCCGGGCGTTGCTGATGTCGCAGTAATCGGAGTGCCTTCTGACAAATGGGGTGAGACCGGGCTTGCAGTTGTTGTTAAGAAAGATGCCGCCCTCACCGAGAGCGACATCATTGCTCACTGTGATGGCAAATTGGCTCGCTTCAAAATGCCAAGCGGTATCCGCTTTGTAGACGTGATCCCACGAAACGCTTCAGGTAAAGCATTGAAGCGTGAACTACGGATTCAGTTCCCAACTTTGTAACTATCAGCATCAGTTAACTTGACGCTCTAGGCCTTCCCAATAGGGCGAACGCAACTTAAATTTCTGCAGTTTCCCTGTGGCTGTTCGGGCAAGTTCGGTACGGAACTCAATTCGCTTCGGGCATTTGTATCCGGCAAGTTTGGTCTTTACATATGCAATTAATTCATCTTCTGTCAGCGAAGATGAAGGAGTCTTGACGACAAGAGCAAGAACTGCTTCTCCCCACTTCTCATCTGGCACTCCAATAACGGCTACCTCTGAAACATCCGGATGAGAGAAGACTGCATCTTCAACTTCAATCGAAGAGACGTTCTCTCCTCCCGAGATGATTACGTCCTTTTTCCTGTCAGCAATGGTGACAAAGTGATACTCACCCATTGATCCTCCGTCACCAGTGTGAAACCAACCATCAGCAATCGCCTTCGACGTTTCTTCAGGCTGTTCCCAGTACCCCGCCATAATCACACTGCCGCGTGCCAGAACTTCACCTTCGGGGTCGATGCTCATTTCTACGCCAAGTGACGGCGCACCAGCAGCGCTGAGTTTCGCCGCACGCTCCCCAGCCGAAAGATGATCCCATTCCGCACGAGTTCTATTCATGGTGAGAAGTGGCGATGTTTCCGTTAGGCCATAGATCTGTATGAATTCCCAACCGAGATCAATCTCAATTCGTTCAATAGTTTTCGTCGGCGGCGGCGCGCCAGCGACAACCATTCGTACCTGACCACGAGAAGTAGACAACGAAGAATCTGTTGAAGCGTCAAGAACCATATTGGCTACAGCTGGAGCTCCGCACAATAGCGATACGCCATAGTGATCAATTCGTCGAAGAATCTCTGCGCCATCTACCTTGCGCAAAATAATGTGTTGACCACCCATTGCGGTAACAGCAAAGACAATTCCCCAGCCATTGGCGTGAAACTGCGGCAAAGTGTGCAAGTACACATCGCGATCATTAATGCCTAATTGCCATCCGAAAATTGCTGCATTGACCCACAGGTTGCGATGCGTGAGTTGCACTCCCTTTGGACGGGCAGTTGTGCCACTGGTGTAATTAATGGTTGCAGTTGAGTCTTCATCAGCAATCCATGTATTGGGCTCTACATCAAACTTATACAGCACCGCGTCAGACTCGGCTCCGATGATGAACTTGTGTTTCGCAGTCACTCCAGCAAGTGCTTCGTCAAGCTCTGGGTCAATAATCAGCACCTCTGCCCCACAGTGCTTGATGATGTATGACACTTCTTCAGCGACTAGACGGAAGTTAATGGGCACCAGCACACGCCCGTAACCGCTAACGCCAAAGAATGATGTCAACAGTCGGGCTGAGTTCTGACTAACGATTGCAACACGAGCTCCTTGAGCGATTCCGAGCGCATCCAACCCTGCGGCCTGGGCACGTGCACGTCGCGCCATTTCGGCATAAGTAATGCTCCCCCATGATTCAGCCGGCTGATCAGCCTCATCGATAACAGCTACGCGGTCGCCGTACACCTGCTCGGCACGACGAAGATGATCAACGATTGTTAAGGCAACTTTCATGCTCTATACCGTAGGCGCTACACCCATGCCGCTCGCACCCCAAGTGCCAGCAAGTTCCGCTACGAAGTAGGAGAAATAGGAACGCCCTTTTCGCCGTTCCATTCATCCCATGGTGCAGGCAATTGCGATGCGCCTCCACCTGCGCTCCAGCCTCCATCGACCGACAACACGACGCCAGTAATGAAGCTGGATGCATCAGAGGCCAAGAACAGCAATGGGCCGACAAGCTCCGGCAATTCACCCATGCGTCGCATAGGGGTGCGACTACGCATCCATTCGGCCATACCGGAATCTTCTAACAGTGCACGCGTCATTTCTGACACGAAGAAATTCGGAGCTATTGCATTAACACGCAAGTTACGGTCGCCCCATTCGACCGCAAGTAAACGAGTCAATTGGTTTACTCCACCCTTTGCTGCAAAGTAGCCAGCAGTGCGGTTCTCTGAACCAAGGTTTCCGAAGATTGAGGACAGGTTGATAATGCTGCCTCCACCACCACGCAACATGTGTGGCGCTGCAGCACGTGTCATGTAGAACAAGCCGATGAGGTCTGTGTTGACCATCTGCGTGAACATCTCTGGTTCACAATGTTCGGTACGAATCAACCGATCATCAGCCCAACCTGCGTTGTTCACCAATATGTCAATTTTCCCGAATTCAGCGATTGCCGCTGTAGCTACACGATCACAATCGTCGTAGACAGTGACATCACCTTCGACAACAAGACAGCGTCGACCCAGAGATTCAATCATTGCCTTCGTATCACGCAATTTGTCTACAGAGCGCGCAGTAACCACCACATCAGCTCCAGCCGCTGCAAGAATCTCTGCAAACAGAACACCTAATCCGTATGAAGCGCCAGTAACAATGGCTACTTTCCCATCGAGACGGTTAATTGATTGAATATCGATCATGGTTTTTCTCTTTTCTATTGTCCGGCAAACTGGTCGCGCAGCTCACGCTTAATAATTTTTCCGCTGACGGTTTTAGGTAGTTCGTCTACGAAGAAAACCTTCTTTGGCTTCTTGAAGCCAGCAAGCCGATCACGTACAGCAGCAATGATGTCCGCCTCAGTTGCTGTCGTGCCCTTCTTCAACACAATGACCGCCACTACGTTTTCTCCCCACTTGGGGTCTGGTAATCCGATTACAGCTGCTTCGGACACTGACGGGTGCGTGTACAGCACTTCTTCAACTTCACGGCTGTAGACATTCTCACCTCCGGTCAGAATCATGTCTTTCATACGGTCAACGATGTAAAAGAAACCTTCCTCATCGCGTTTAGCCATGTCGCCGGAATGAAACCAGCCGTCATCGAAGGCCTTCCGAGTGCCCTCTTCATTATTGAAGTAGCCCTTCAACACTTGCTCACCGCGAACCACTAGTTCACCAACAACACCGGGCGGGCATTCCACCATGTTCTCATCGACAACTTTTACTTCTGCCATCACCATTGGTGTTCCGCATGACAACAACAAATGCTCGTCGCCGTTAATGGCTCGTTCATGATCACGCTTCGGGAACGTCAGTACGTTTCCGCCAAGTTCAGTCATTCCGAAACCCGAATACACGATGGGACCAAAGCGCTTAATGGCGGCCCGTAAAACTTCGACTGGCATGGCGGCTGCGCCGTATCCGATACCACGAAGTGACGTGAGCTTGTAATCAAGAACCTTTGGATGTTCCAAAATGAAATTCAACATTGTCGGAGCCATTGAAGTACCAGTGATTCCGTGCTTGTCAACCTCTTGCATCCACAGCTCTGGTTCAAACATAGGAAAGAGCACTACTCGCCCGCCTCGGAAATGCGTCAGCGGCACTGAGTATCCAGATACGTGACATAGCGGGAAGGCGATGAGCGTGCGCTCATCTGGTTGAATCTCATATTCAATAACCGAGTTCATAACAGCAACCATCAGATTGCGGTGTGTCACCATTGCGCCCTTCGGAAAACCAGTGGTGCCAGAGGTGTACAAGAGCCACGCAGTTGTATCAACATCAACGACTCGATCTATTGCATCAACGCTGGCTGCACCAACTACGTCATGGTACGACGGATATTGCGATGTTCCGTTACCAATCACGATGATGTGCTCGAGAGACGGAATGTCAGCGAGTTCGGGCTGTATCTGCTCTAAGAACTTCTCTTGCACCAAAAGAACACGTGCTTCAGCGTTCTTGATAATCCACGACCACTCTTTCGGGTGAAGCCGATAATTCAAGAAGTTCAGCGCAAGCCCTGCATCGGGCACCCCGTAGTAACACTCAACGTATTCCGGAATATTCTCTGCAAGTATTGCCACGCGGTCGCCCTGTTCGCATAACGCAGACATTGCATTTGCAACTTGGTTCACTCGGCCCAACAAACTACCGAACGTAATTTCACGTCCTTCAGAAATGATTGCAATACGAGACGGCGTCTTATGACCGTGCCAACGAATGATGTCACCTAACAACATGATTTCCCCCAAAATTTTTGTGTCAGCGCCCCAGCCCCCTGGCGTTACCGACACCCTATTTTGTCATGTAATGTGTCCCCCAGTACCACTGGAAAGGCATACATCATGATCACTAAACAAGGAATCACTCCGCGTCTTCTTCCCTTCGACATGTCACATATTGAACGTGACGCTCGCGGCATTCTGCGCTACACAAATCTCCCGAATACATTGGTCGATCAGTTCAAAGCAACAGTCATTGCTACCCCACAATCAGAAGCTTTGGTCGAGATTGGTGGCGAACGCGTTACGTACCAAGAACTATGGGATCGTTCAACACATGTTGCAGGTGGCCTCAAGAAAAAGGGCATCGCACCAGGAGACAGAGTCGCGATCAACCTACCGAACGGTAACAACTGGGCATATGCCTTCTACGGAGTTCTGATGGCAGGCGCAGTTGTAGTGCCTGTGAATACTCGTTTTACTGCTGCTGAAGTTGACTATGTAGTCACTGACTCTGGCGCAAAATTTATGTTCACAGCTGACGAGCCACTGCCTGACGGAGACAAGTACGTCTACGACGGCGGAAAGATCAGTGACCTGGCCGCAATCTTCTACACCAGTGGCACCACAGGCTTTCCAAAGGGAGCCATGACTACTCACGAAAATTTCTTGGCAAATTGCGAGACCATCAAGCGCGTCATGATCAAGCGTGACAAGTACGACATGCGCAACCTTATTTCTGTGCCGATGTTTCACGTCACAGGCTGCAACAGCCAACTGCTTGTTACGGTCATGTTTGGCGGAACCACGGTCATCATGCCCACCTTCGAAGTCGGCCTATTTCTCAAGATCATGGTCGATGAACGCATCAACGTCCTTACCAGCGTTCCAGCCATCTATTGGCTAGCAATGAATCAGCCAAACTTTGCCGACTTTGATACCTCGGGCGTTGATTTCCTTACATACGGCGGTGCCCCAACTGCACCTGACGTTGTAGGCAAGATCAAAGCTGCATGGCCGAATGCTCGCCTCGGTAATGGTTTTGGCCTTACAGAGACTGCGTCCGTATCTACCTTTTTGCCACATGAGAACTGCCAGGAGCGCCCTGAGACCGTTGGTTTCACAGCGCCAGTCATTGAGGTCGACCTCTTTGAACGCGACCCTGAAACAGGCGTTGGTGAGCTTCTCATTCGAGGCCAAAACGTTGTTGACGGTTATTGGAACAAGCCGGAACAGTCTGCAGAAACATTCGTGAATGGCTGGCTACACACCGGAGACCTGGCGCGCTGTGACGACGAGGGTTACGTACAGATTGTTGACCGCAAGAAAGACATGGTTAACCGTGGCGGCGAGAATGTCTACTGCGTAGAAGTAGAAGGCGCCATTGTGCAACACCCAGATGTCTTTGAGGTAGCTGTACTCGGAGTACCCGACGAGATGATGGGCGAAAAGGTTGGAGCAGTCATTGTTCCACAGCCAGGTACCAACCCAGACCCATTAGAGATTCGTGCCTTTACGAAATCGCTCATTGCAGACTTCAAAGCACCACAGTTCATCACATTCCGTGACGAACCACTACCGCGCAATGCTGGTGGCAAGGTACTGAAGCCACAGCTTCGTAAAGAAGTCGTGTGGGGCGACCAGCTCCGTTAGCTATCGGCCAAGTTGGCCATGATGCTGCCGTCGATGTAATAACGACGGTGCCAAATACCCGTTGGGTCTTCGTCTTCAACCGGCATGCGCCATGTCACGCATTTCACAGCAGGATCATTGAGTCGAAGTCCTAACAACGCACGGGGCTGATCAATCGTGTTTGTCACATACTCTTCAGCTTGCTCTTCGGGTGTGTAACGCTTTGCGATTGTGCGATATAGATCACGCCATTCATCATCTCGACCTGTTGGGTACAGCAGTTCAACTGAACCCTGTAGCGCAACCTTGCGATATGGCAAGTCAGCTTCATCAATTGTCATTCCACAACGAGGATCACGCAACAAGTTTGCGAGAAACACTGAATGAGCTCGTGGAGTGAACTTAATCATGCCTTCGTCGTATACGTACCAGATAGGCACGTTACGAGGCATGCCATCTTTGTCAAGCGTTGCCAGACGCAACATGTGCCCTGGTTCCACCAAAAAGTTTTGTACTTCGGTGTCGGTTAATTTAGGCATGATGCCTCCTCTGTTTTAGAAAAAGTCCCAGAACGAATCACGAGCCTTCATTTGTTCGATGGTTTCCTCGATCACAATTCGCCCGGACCGCATCACATAGCCGCGGTCGGCAATTTTGAGCGCTTGACCAACGTTTTGCTCAAGAAGGATTACTGACAGGCCCTCAGATGCCACAAGGTCGCGAACGACTCCGAAAATCTGTTCTACAACGCTGGGAGCTAAACCGAGAGATGGCTCATCAAGGATCAGAAGTTTCGGGTTGCTCATCAGTGCAATTCCGAGGCTCACCATTCGCTGCTGACCGCCACTCATAGTTCCGGCCAGTTGCTCTTCACGCTCTTTCAAGATTGGGAACAATTCGTACACCAGTTGTTGACGTTCCTTGCGACGTGATTCGTCTGGGTCATTTGCTCCCCCGAGAAGCAAGTTGTCCGTTACTGACAAGTCTTGGAATACGAAACGCTCTGATGGGATAAGTGCCATGCCGCCACGTACATTCGTGCCACTTGAATTCTTCGTGGTGTCTTGGCCGTCATAGGTGACTGTGCCACCCAACGGCGGCAGGACTCCCAAAATAGAACGCATGGAAGTGCTCTTACCACTCCCGTTGTGTCCGAAGATGGCAACAATCTCGCCCTTATTGATCTTCATGTTCAAGTCAAACACGACTTGCTTACGACCGTATCCGGCTTGCAGATTGTGTGTTTCTAAAAGTACTGACATATCAGACCGTCCCGAAATAGGCCTGTGCAAGGCGTGGTGAACTTGTGAGCTCGTCTACGGTTCCTTCGGCGGTGATACGCCCCAGTTCCATAAAGTACGAATGGTCAGCGAGGTCGCGAACGACCCGCAAGTTATGTTCGACAATGCACACTGTGCGGCCTTCCGCACTAATGGCGAGAACCAGTTCCAACATGTTGTCAACCCACTTGACATCGATTCCCGATGCTGGCTCATCTAGCAGGAGCACTTCAGCTTCAGTTGACAACACTCGAGCCAATGACACGAGCTTTGTTTGCCCATATGAAAGGGATGCAGTCGGTACATTTGCGAAATCTTGCATTCCAACAAAGCTCAGCCACTTCATGGCTTGTTCGTGAGTTTCCTTTTCTTTTGAAGAAACAAGACGAGGATTAGCAAAAAGGCTTCGAATCTTTTCACCAGGTTGGTCTTGTACTCCAAGGAGAACGTTGTCGAGACAGGTCAGACGTTGAAACAGTCGTACGTCTTGGAATGAGCGAACTAGTCCACTTCTTGCCGAGCTATCTAAAGTTCTTCCGGTCACATCGCGGCCGAGCAATGTCACAGTTCCAGAGTCTGGCGCAATGGCACCAGTGAGAAGGTTGAACACTGTTGTCTTGCCAGCCCCGTTTGGGCCAACGAGTGCGGTAATAGTTCCGCGCTTCAACACGAAGTCAAGATTCTCAGCAGCAATAATGCCTCCGAATGACTTACTGATGCCGCGTGCCTCGAGAACAATTTCTGCTTTCTCCCATCGGGAGTGACGGTCAGCCTGGCTTACTTCAGCAACCGCTGCACGAGCGGCAAATGTCGGAGCGGTCTCAGACGCGTTGATCATCTCCGTACGACCTTCTGACTTCTTACGACGCAGAATAGAACCGATTGTAGAACCTTCAGGGATGAGACCTTGAGGGCGGACACGGGTCAAGATAACCAACAGCAAACCGTAGATGATGACCTGCACCAAGAATGCTTTGCTTTGGTCAAACTTGACAACACGACGAAGGAAAGGGTCGAGACTTGTCAGTACCAGTGCGCCCAACATGGAACCAGAAAGGTTTCCCATACCACCGAAGATGACGAGTGCGAAAATGGTTAGTGAGAAAGTGAAACCAAAGACGCCCGGCGTGGATACTCCTAGCCAACCCGAGTAAAACACTCCAGCCACAGCTGCCAACCCAGATGAAGTTGCAAACACCAAAATTTGTGTCCGGAAAGTGTTCTTACCCAATGACTGCGTTGCCACAGGGTCTTCACGAACACCCTTCAAAATGCGTCCGAACGGGGATTCACCCATTCGCCAACAAATGGAATACGTAATACCCACCAATACGACGATAGGTAACAACCAATCTGACGGCCGTTGCATTGACCAGCCAAAGAAGGACAGCAAATGTGGTTCAGCGTTAATGGAGATGATTCCGAACGAACCACCGAGAGCAGGAATGGTACTGAAGACTCCGATGAGCACATACCCCCACGCCAACGTAAGCAAGATGAGATATTCAGTCGACAAACGCATAGCAACTAGAGCAATTAGCCCACCCGCTATGAAAGCAAGACCGAAACCAATGAAAATGCAATAGATCAGCGGAATATTGTGCGCCGTGACCAGATAACCAAGCGTGTATCCGCCGACAGCTCCAAAGGCGGCATGGGCGACAGATACCTGACCTGCGTAGCCCAGCAATAAGTTCAGCGAAAGCGCCAATGACGCATAGATCAAGATTTGATCAAGATAGTTAACCCAAATTTGCATGATTAGCCCCGAATTCCTTGAAGAGTAACGATTGAAGCAATACGTTTGCCCCACAACGTGTCTTTTGCAGACTTGTTAATGAGGTACACAAACAGAACGACGAATACCAAGGTTTGCGTCCAGCGGGTCTGAATGAACATAGAAGACCATTGTTCGAGAAGCGACAGCACAATTCCTGTCATGAATATTCGGATGGGAGAACTTGCGGTACCTGCAAGGAACGCAACTACAAAGGCCGTTGTAACTGGACGAGCTCCCATGTCAGGGTTCACCGTGTACTGCAGCCCATACCAAAATGCCGACACAGCCACGAAGCCGGATCCGATGCCGAAACACACAAGATAGATGCGGTTTGCATTGATACCAATAATGGTTGCTAGTTCTGGGTTAACTCGAGTCGCCTTCATCTGACGGCCGAGAGAAGTTTTTGTCAGGACAATAGAGAAAACAATGATGAGCGTGAGCGAAGTAGCGAACTGAAAGACGTCGAGATTCTCAAACGTCACTTTCCAAATACTCCATGCAGATTTCTTAACAAACTGATCTTTGTCGTAGAAGCCCTGGCTTTGTTGACTCCAAAGAAGTGCAATAGTGCTTTGACCAGCAATGCCGATACCGAGTGCAGCCACAAACACAGCTAGCAGAGCGGTAGCACCAGCTCCGGCAGCAATTGGTCTGTATACATACTTCTCGATCGCCACTCCAACGATGATGGTGAAAAGTACGGCCAATAGGCCAGAAACAATAAATGGAAAGCCGTCGGAAAATGGTCCGAACGGGGTTCCACGGAAGTGAAAGGTATAGGCCAAGTAGGCAGCCAAGGTGTATGTGAAGCCGTATGCGAAGTGAAAGCGACCAGTAACACCGAGAATCAGTGCGAAGCCGGCTCCGATAAGCCCATACGACGCACCACGGAAAATACCGTTCATCGTTAATTGGGCAAAGATTTCCCTACCGATAGTAATGGCAAGCATTGAGACTCCTGAAAAGGAAGGTTTGCAGCGTGTTAACGCGCAAAAAAATGTGAGTGTGTATAAGAAAAGGTGGGCTGAGGGACGAACCCTCAACCCACCTTTCTATGTGTAGTTATTTAGTCCGCTGCAGCGTAATCAGCGCCATCAATGTTGAAGTACGCAAGAGGCGTTACTTTTCCATTGACGTAATTGAAGACACCCATTGGGCGACGTAGTACTGAGTGCGTCTTTGGATCAAGAGCTGAAACACCATTGGTTTCCGCATCTCCACCGTAGAGGCTGACCAAGCTATCCAAATTGGCTTCAAGGTTTGTATTCAGTGTTTCACCAAGGCACAACTTGTCATTCGGTACACCAGCTGCTGATGCTTGACGCATGAGCTGCCAGAAACGAATGGTGTTCTCGTAGAAGTTGGCTGCATAGAAGTCAGGAAGCTTGTCGTAAGCAGTCTTGAATCCATTAACAAACAATTTTGCAACTGGGTTAAGAGTTGGTGATTCTGCATCAAAGTAGTCATACGCAAAGGTGAAACCTGTTGAATCGTAAACTCCCTTAGAAGCATTAATACCGTCTGGTGTGAATTCTGAACCCATCATGAATGATGTGATTCCGGCTGTTGAAGCCTGGTTCACGAATGCGCCTGGGTCTTGACCGTACACAGCAACAAGCAAGAGGTCTGGCTGGTTGGCCTTGATCTTTGTGATTGATTGTGAGAAGTCTGTTGCACCAACAGCGTTGAGCTCGTAGATACCGTTGAATGTCATGCCATTGCGCTTGACCTTCATATCGAAGTCATCCTTGATCATCTTGTTCAAGGCCTCACCGAGGTCCCAACCAAGTACACCAACTGTCAACTTTTCTGGATTCTTTTCTTTCCACCACTTGAACACACCGTCAATGGTGTCGTTCGGAGTGATAGCACGAGTTCCCCAGAAATATGGTTGACCTTGTCCGAAGATGGATGTTCCGCCACCGCCGTCAAGAGTGAAAACTTTCGATTTCGCTGTGTCAGCAAGCATTGCACCAAGGTCATCTACGTAGGAAGCCAACTTAATGCTGATTCCCTTCGCAACCATTTCCTTCATAGCTGTAACACCAGCTGCTGGGTCACCTGACTTGTGGTCCCATGTTGTGAAGTTAAACGAAGGTCCGCCAGCTGCTTTGATGTCCTTAACTGCAAGGTCGATACCTTTGGTCATGGTGTCTCCGTAGAAGGAACCAGGACCGGTGAGTGCAAGTACTGCACCCATATCGCAGGACACATCGCCCAACAGGTTGTCGGTGTAACCGAGAGTTTCAGCAAGATTGCCTGCTGGTGTCTCTGTTGCATCCGTAGTGTCGCTTCCGCCGGAGCTGCTGTCGCTTCCGCCACATGCACCCATTCCGAGTGCAGCCACAAGAGTTACAGCAACGCCAAGTCGGAATGACTTTGACATTTTTCTTTGTTCTTTCATTTTCCCCCAAACACATTTCTGTGTCATAGTTCGTCCCCCCCCACGGAGAACAACTGAAACAGTAGCGCACTTTTTACACCAACTACAACCCGTAGCAATGCAAAAAGAAAAGAAAAATTCTGCCTATTCGAAGACGTGTGGAACTATCAATATTGATGAAATTCAATTATCTACCGTCGGGTAAGTGTTGGCAACAAGTGCTTTACTTCGTGCGTTTAGCTAGTTCCGCTACACGTAGTTCACGTCGCAAAATTTTTCCTGTAACAGTTTTCGGAAGTTCGTCAATGAATTCAATCTCACGCGGGTACTTGTATGCCGCCATTCGTTCTTTACAAAAAGCAATGAGCACTGCTTCAGTCACAGATTCCCCTGGACGCAAGCTGACGAATGCTTTAACTGTCTCACCGCGGTAATCATCAGGGATGCCAATGACTGCTGCCTCACGTACTGCGCTGTGCTCGTACAACACATCTTCCACTTCGCGCGGCCACACTTTGTAACCAGATGCATTGATCTGATCTTTTTTGCGATCAACGATGTAGAACCAGCCATCGCTATCCATAAAGCCGACGTCACCAGTGAATAGTTCTCCACCTGGAATTGCATGAGCCGTTTCTTCGGGCTTGTTCCAATAACCGGAAACTACTTGTGGACCGCTTGTAACGATCTCCCCGATTTCACCTACAGCCACATCCTTGCCGTTCTCGTCGACAATCCGAACCATCGTGTTGAAGACAGGTACGCCAACAGACAGGGCACCTGATGTTGGATCAACCGGAGCGAGCGCGCCCATTGGTACAGCATGCGACGGCGACGTGGTCTCAGTAAGGCCGTAAATATTATGTATGTACGCACCTGTCTCAGATTGAAAACGTTCAATAACAGAGGGGGCTATTGGTGCTCCCCCGCTGTATACCTTTTGCAATGAAGAGAAATCTCTTCCGGCCGCAGTTGGATCACTAATCAGCGCAATGAACACAGTGATGGCACCGACAGTAAAAGTTGGTTTGTGCTTCTCAATCAAATCAAGGATTGTTGGCGCATCAAATCTGTAGCCCAAGACCAATGGCATTGGTACAAGGAATGACACTGCTATATGTGCAATGAGGCCTGTGATGTGAAACAACGGTGCAACGCCTAGCACTATGTCTTTGTCTGTCAGATCCATCCAGCGTTGGAATGTTGCGGAGTTAAACACAACATTGCCGTGTGTATTGCGGGCGCCTTTTGGCGGACCTGTGGTGCCAGATGTGTATGTAAGAAACGCAACCTCGTCAGCTTTCAACGACACAGCAGGTGGAACTTTTCCAGAAAACTCTGAGATCAAATTGCGCATATCGGATGCATCGGCCGCGATTGATTTTGTAGATCCCTTCAAAATGGTGGGGACCTCACCAACGACATAGTCGATTTCATTTGTAGTGACAACAATGTCGACCGCAGTCGTTCCAGAGTCAACAACACCGCGAGCAACATCTTCCCAGAGTGCTTCCTGTGTCACTAACACACGTGCACCAGAGTCAAGAAGCAACGTTTCCAATTCACGTTCCTTGTTCATCGGATTCACAGACACCATGACGCCGCCTGCTTTCCATGTAGCCAACATGGAGATAACAAATTGTGGAAGGTTTTGCATGTACACGGCAAGACGATCGCCATGTTGAAAACCTCGAGCTAGCAATGCACATGCAAGCGCATCGCTCTGCTTGTCCATTTCCGAAAGAGAAATTGGCGTATCGAAATACCAAATACCCACATTGTTGGGGTTGTTATTACTCGAGTTCTTGAACATGTCAAGAGCAGAACTGAATGGTGCCTCAATGGTGTGGGGAATACCCGTGGCGTACAGCGCACGCCACGGGTATTCGGAGTATCCCGACATCTTTTTGTTTCGCTATTACTTGATAACGACTGGGTTTACAGGTGCACCAGTTCCGTTGCACACCTTGAGAGGTGCTGCAACGTACATAAAGGTGTACTGGCCATCACTTGCACAGTCAGCTGCAAGGTCATCAAGCCAAGCAATTTCTGTAAGTGTGACGCCGAGGTTACGCATAAGAGCGTTATGCAACGGAAGAGTAATGCCAGACACAGGGTCTGTAGTCACTTCGTTAGCAATGGTGTCTGTAACCAAGTTCGGAATTTCCATTTCATGGAACCACTTCACCAATGCATCACTATGTGTGAGGCCGGGCTCAATGAAATCCTTGTAGAACTCAACAGATCCAATCTTGTAGTACTGAGCAATCCAACCCGTACGAATAACAAGAATGTCGTTCTTCTGAATTTCGCAGCCTTGCTTCTTCGCGCATGCCTGAAGGTCTTCGTGTGTGAATGTCTCACCAGGAGCAAGGCTTTCTTTTCCACGGAAGCGAGCCATGTCGAGAAGAATTCCCCGACCAACAACGCCCTTTTCCGCAATAGGGAGAATGGATGCAAACGCAAGTCCACCAATGGTGGTCTTTGAATCGCGACCATTCCAGATCTTGTCGTCGTACCACACGTGTCCGAGAGCGTCGTACTGCGTTGATCCCTGAAGGAAGAACGTCATGTAGTCATCTGCGTACTGCGCACCACCAGCAAAAGCTGGGCCCTTACCCGCGTGATAATGACCAGCATCCATCACGTTGATACGTGTTGCACCTTGACGGCCTGGCCATACTGGATCACCCTCAGGGTTCGCCATCTTTACTTGCAACGTAAATGTCTTTCCAGACTTAATGCTGCCAGCTGCTTTCACCACTACTGCAGGAGTGAGATAATTCAATGAACCGACTTCGTCGTCATCGCCCCACTTGCCCCAGTTTTTTGGTGAGTCTTTTAGTAGTTCCTTTACGGAAATTTGTTCTGCCATGGTTTCCCCCATTGTGTGAACGGCGCCCCCCCCGGACTCCGTGTTCGTACAGTACACAATCTATTCGCCCCCTCTTTCATCGGGCTCCGCTGGGAATTGACACGTGGCGGTGGTGCTATGTTGAAGATATTCGGGGGAATCATCACTGGTCGCTGGCCAGTACTGATTGCTCTGTTTTCTATTGATGTCCATAAGGACAGCTATATAAAGGAGCCGCAATGAGCGTATTTACAGAAGTGACATCGGGACTGAAGTTCCCTGAAGGACCTATTGCAATGGATGATGGTTCTGTCATCTTGGTGGAAATGTTTGGCCCTCGCTTAACGCGAGTTCTGCCAGACGGCACTAAGCAAACAATCGCCGAAATCCCAGGCGGCCCTAACGGAGCCGCAATGGGGCCAAATGGTCTTGTCTATGTCTGCAACAACGGCGCCCGCTTCTTTGAGGCAGAACTTGACGGATTCACTTTCCCTGCAGGTTCTGGACCAGATCGATTCTTCGGTGGACGTATTCAGACCGTTGATATCAAGACTGGAAAAGTTACTGATCTTTACACCAGCTGCGACGGCGTACCTTTGACAGCACCGAACGACCTCGTTTTCGATGAGCACGGTGGCTTCTATTTCTCAGACCACGGCTACCAGCATGAGCGCACAGGCACCTTGACCGGAATCTTGTACGCCAAGAATGACGGCTCAATGATCAAGGAAGTAGTTTTCCCAGCCCATGACGCAAACGGAATCGGTTTGTCACCAGATGGCAAAAAGCTCTACTGGGCAGAAACATGGAATGGCCGCGTTATGCAACGCGACATCGTTTCACCAGGAGTTGTTGCTGAAGTCAGCCCAATCGATACAAGCGTTTGCCTTTATGGTTTCCCAGGATTCCAATTGCTCGATTCCCTCGCAGTCGACGGCGCTGGCAATGTTTGTGTAGCCACTCTTGTCAACGGTGGCATCACTGTCATCTCTCCGCAAGGCGAACTGCTTGACTTCTACGGAACCGGCGACATCCTCACCACCAATATTTGTTTTGGTGGCAAGGATCTTCAGACCGCGTACGTGACTTTGTCGGGTACAGGAAAGCTTGTAAAGATGCAGTGGAAGCGCCCAGGCCTTGCACTTGAATTTCTGAACAAGTAATTCTTCCTACTTGCGAGCTGGAATAACTTTCCTGTCTTGCAACACTGATAACCAATGACAGAAGGAATCTTCGGTGTTATATGCACCGGAGAAACCGTGTTGGCGAAGCTTTGCCGTACTTAAGAAGGTAAAAGGCGCCAACAGGTCTGAGCCATACATAAAGCACATATCGGCGTAGTGGTGCGACTCTCCACACACCTCTTCAATACTAAGCGGACGAAGTCCGTGTTCTTTCACGATCTCTTGCCACACGCCAGCATTAGCAGGCAGGAACTCTGCAAGCGACAATGACGAGTCCTCGCCTACTTCTACTCCGAGAGTTTTAGCCATTGCTGGCCACATCGTGCGCCAATCGAAGACTTCACCGTTCGTGATGTTGTACGTCTGTCCATGAGACTTAGGCTCAGAGGCCGCCCAGCACAGAGCGCTCGCAACGAGTCGCGTATCCACTGCTTCCCACACCCAGCGAGTACCGCCAGGGAATGCAAACGGCATTCCCAACTTCTTACAAATCGCAGCGTAAGCCCCAATAACTGGTGGAAGATTCATCACGACTCCATAGTTCGGCCCCACGATAAGTTGCGGACGCCAAATGGTGAACGCATACCCATGCTTCTTCGAGTTCTCTCTGATGTAGTCCTCTTGCAACCAATAAAAGTTGGCATGATTATCACGCGGCGCATCTTCACGTGCGGGAATCGGAATCTCATGAAGGTGTGCCCCGTACGCCTTTGTGCCCTGCAATACATTCACATGCTGCAGGTTTTTGGCTACTTCACTCAGCGGATTCATGATGTTCTTCATCATGGCGACATTTGTTGACATTTGAGCCGGATCGCTCCACCCTGGCATAAGGCCAGGCATTTCGTAGACAGCTGCATATATAACGTGCGTAATATCACCCATGTTTTTCATGGCATCTTGACACGCATCGGCATTCTGAAGATCAAGAGCTAGATGCTGAAAATCCCTAGCGGAATCGACCTCTGGTTTGCGTCGCGATACAGCGACCACATCCCATCCTTCATCGAGAAATTCGTTGACTGCAGCAGCACCCACAAGGCCGCTAGCTCCAATCACCATTAGTTTATTTTTCTTACCCATACTCAATCAGTCCCCCTGTTATTGATGTGCGAATGTACCCCATATTTCAGGGCCTCCTAACCAGATGCCTTATCGGGTCTACAGTTACCTTTTAAGAGAAAAGAGAAGATATGAGCCGAACAATTTTGATTACTGGCGCAGGTTCAGGCTTTGGCAAGGGAGCGGCTATTGCGCTCGCACAGGCAGGACACCATGTCATTGCTACAACGGAAACAGCAGAGCAAGCCGCTCAGTTGTCTGCAGAAGTTCCGGGACTTCAAGTTGAGAAACTAGACATTACTGATTCGAACGACATCGCAAAAGCTGAAGCATGGGATATTGATGTATTAATCAACAACGCTGGTTACGGCCAGACAGGCCCAATGTCAGACGTACCAGTCGATCGCTTACGTCGAGTATTCGAAGTCAACGTGTTCGGCACGGTTGCAATTACTCAAGCTGTTCTGCCACGTATGGCGGCGAAGGGTTCGGGTCGCATCATCATCATGTCATCCATCGCTGGCGTTCTCGCTGCACCTGGGTTTGGGCCATATGCAATGACAAAGCACGCACTAGAAGCAATGGGTAAAGCAATGCGCGCAGAACTTGCACCACAAGGTATCGACGTGTGTCTCATCAACCCGGCCCCATACAACACAGGTTTCAATGACCGCATGGCGCAATCAATGTGGGAATGGTTCGATGATTCCTCCATCAATGCACCCGCCACCGAAATTCACAAGATGGTCGGGCAAATGGTTACAACCAATCAGATGGATCCGATTGAAGTTGTAAACCGTCTTGTAGAACTGGTCGAAGCTGAAACAACAACAGAAAACAACTTTGTTCCAGAGAACATCCGCGAACTCTTGAACCTTTAAAGTCGTTACACAACTTTCAGATTCAATATCTTCGACCGAGATCGTCCCTTCTTCGGTTTAACCGTGACTGTGACCTTACAAGTCCCCACCTTCAGCCCCTTGATCGTTGAGCCTTTTGCCTTGCAATACTTTGCCGAGGAAGTGAATACCTTCATTGACACTGTCGAGCCCTTCAACATAGGCAACTTTGCTTGTGCTGCCAAAGATTTAGCAGTCCTGTTACCAGTACGTGACAACTGCGTCGCCGACGCCGCATTTGGCGTAGTAGCCACGGCAGCTTTATGCAAAAGCAAGTTATACGTGGGGTCAGAAAACGACACTGCCAAGACTGAAATCTTTAGCGATTCACCGACAACTGTGCTTATGTATTGAAGTCCAGTTGAAGAAGTTCCGCTGGTCTTCACAACGTCGGCAGTGACTCCAGCCTCAGTACGAGTTATCCCAAGTGTCGCAGCCAACTCAGCGGCAGTGCCACCAAAACAAGTCGTGATGGTTTCCTTGGGAAGGAATACCTCAAGAGAGCCGGAATTTAGAGTGACGCCATTCTCCTTGAAGTGCGGGCCAACCATTTTCACGGTCAATGTTGTGCTCTCTGTTGAAGGTCGACCTCCTCCGCCATCACTTCCAGAAAAACTTGACGACGCCAAAGGACATGGACCAGACAAACTGATGTCGTACAGGTTTGCCGCAGCGCTTACTGTCGCACCCGCCAACTTTGAGTAATTGCTGGGACGAGCTGAAGTATCAAACCTCACGGTCCCTAAAACCATCGCAGCTAAATCTCGGGTCGCAGCCCGAGCTATACATGTTGCGTCTGTGAACTCTTTTCCAGAACATAATCGAGTTGGATCATCAACTATCGACAACGTGGATGGTTTTATCGCCACCACTACATTGGCTCCAAATACATACGACTGAACACGCCCATAAAAGTCCGCCACAGTAAGAGTGTCACCTGCAGTTGGCACGAATGTCACTTCAAATATCCTCTCAAGATTTGCCGCGAGCAAGTCTTCCTTCAACACTCCACCGTCGTACAGGCCGACTTGAACTGTGTAGTAATTCATATCCGCAACACGACACACGGTCAGTGCATACGTACTTCCCGAGGCGTTAACTGCTGTAGCTACGCCGTCAACCTTTAGTGTCGCCGTCACCACAGTTCCGGAGTTACAGATTCCCGCTTGTGAATCTGCCGTGGCGGGCAATATGTCAATAAACCCAACGAGAGAAAATGTCGCCATTGCAACAAGGAAACGATTAGTGAATCTGCTCATGACCGAGCTCCTTAGTGGACAGGGATTCTGTCCTCATGCCTGACAGTAGTGCGCACTATTCAGATAGGCATTACTAATTTTCAATAGTCATTAACTCAATGATGGCTGTACATTTGAACGCATTAGCGAGACCAAAATTCTTCTGTTTTACAAGTTCACGCCGTTAGTCGACCCTGACGCGATTCGCTTGTGGCAACGCACGCTATGCGAATCACTTGGCCTAAAGGGCCGCATCATCATCTCTAAGCACGGCATCAATGGCACCGTAGGTGGCGAACTTGACGCCATTAAGGCTTACCGCCGCATTACACGTGAGTATCCCGGATTTCACAACATTGATTGGAAATGGTCTGACGGAATTGGTGAAGACTTTCCCCGCCTAGCTATTCGAGTACGTGACGAGATAGTTACATTTGGCGTACCCGACGAACTTATTGTCGATGAAAACGGCGTTGTCGGCGGTGGAGTACATCTCAAACCACAGCAGGTTCATGCGCTCGTTGCTGAACGCGGCGATGATGTTGTGTTCTTTGATGGACGCAATGCCTTTGAAGCACGTATCGGCAAATTCCGCGATGCAATAGTTCCCGACACCCGCACTACACCGGATTTCATTCGAGAACTCGAGAGCGGCAAGTACGACCACCTGAAGAATAAGCCAATTGTTACGTACTGCACAGGCGGTATTCGCTGTGAAGTGCTTTCCGTTCTCATGAAGAACCGCGGGTTTAATGAGGTGTATCAAATGGATGGCGGAGTTGTTCGATACGGCGAGACCTACAAGGACGACGGATTATGGGACGGTTCGTTGTATGTCTTTGATCGCCGCCTCAAAGTGGACTTCAGTAAAGATGCAAAAATTCTCGGCTCTTGCCAGCACTGTGACGGCCCCAGTAACGATTTCTACAACTGCGACGTGACCACATGTCGGGTTCGGATTATTCTCTGCGAATCATGTGTCGAGAGGCATCCAGGAATTCTGTGCCCTAATTGCCGCGCCGAAAAATAGACGGACTTCTAGAGGCGACGCAGGGAATCGAACCCTGGTACAGGGCTTTGCAGGCCCTTGCCTAAACCACTCGGCCACGTCGCCAGTTGAGGTGCACGCACCACGACTTCACCACGATATCGGCGTCAGGCCAAAGTACCGACCCCTTTATGAGGGCAAGCCAACAAGCGTGATGACCGGATTACCGGCCCCACCAGTCACAATGGCAAGTTCTGCTACACGATTTCCAGCGGCAAGTGACGAAGCCGTCAGCATGCTGCGATATATCACTGCTGCTCCCGCCTTCTTGCCTCCGATTTCAGCAATCATTCCTGACACTTTTCCATCGATCAACAAGAGACCCATTGCATCATTGGGAAGGTCCTTCTTCAGAACAATCGTTCCGGACACCTCTAATGGAATCTTTGCCCATTCAGTCGTCTGGACATCTTTCAATTGATTTGCTTGATCAATTGACCATTTCGTTATTCGATCTTCACGATTGGTGGTTTTGGGAACTACAAAATTTGTAAGAGCACCATACGGTGCAATACTCGAAGCACCCTCGATACCTCCCTCATACGGAACCAGCGCGCTGTAGTAGTTGGCTCTGTTCTGAAGCGCCTCGATGCCAGATGTCATCGTGTCGTTTCCACCTGGCCATAAAATGACTCGTTTGGGGCGATTGATACAACGGGTTCGAAGATCGTCACCGTCGTATGTCCATCCAGCTGAGATTCCCTTTACAGCGGCGACGGTTGGCAGAATATCAACTGGTGATGCCGTGCAATCATTGATTTCCCCAACCACCTGATCTGGGTACTTGATGAACAGAGGAACTCGATACAGATCTTCGATTGTGCCTCGCTTCTTCGGGTTAACTTCTGCACGCTTCCACGCACCGGCCTCAAGAGTTATTCCGTGGTCAGCAGTAACCACGAGCATTGTTCGGTTCCAGTTCGCAGATTTCTTCAGCTTGGTGACGAGATCAAGAATCAAGCTGTCGGTTGCGATCATCTGTTGCAAAAACACCCGTACTTCATTAACGGAGGATAAACGGTCGTTGGGAATCTCTCTATTCAATCCCAGATTCTGAAACGTTCGCATGTCAGCGGCTAATGACCATGGACGATGTGGCAAGAGCGTATGTAAAAAATGAAGCGACGGAATTTCTGAACGAGTAACGCGATCAATAAACACACGCGTGTTTCCAACTTGCGAAATTGGACCATTGGCATGCCAATCATTTGCCTCTTCGTCTCGAGTTTTTACGGCTTCCAACTTCACTGTTGTGCTGCTCTTGGGCATAACGGTTGTTACCGGGGTGTCGGGGATTTTCTTACCAGTGAAACCTCCCCAAGCATCATCAGTTGATGGAAGTCTCTCTCTCAACTGGGTTGGCAACAATTTGTGTCCGAGCACTACCAGAGCATCTCGCAGGAATGCCCTGGTGAGCCCTGTTTGTGCGACCTCTTCCTCCTTAACCACAGGTTCGCTATCTGGTTCACTGAGAGCCACTGTTTTCGAACAGAGCTTGCGAGGACACATATTGGTCACAATTTCACGTACGTCCATAGAGACAGACCCCCCGAGCAAAGTGAAGAGGTTCTTTGGATGATTCACCAACAGCGGTGGGACTTCGTTGTTCTTCGGGAACTGCCCAGTGAGAAGAGAAGGCACTGCAGCGGTTGTTGTTTGAGAGGTCGTCACATCATTGCGATACCACGTGCTTACTTTGGCTAATTCTGCAAAGCCAGGAAATCTCTTCTCGTTGATTTTTCCGTCTGGCCCCAATAAAGCGAATAAAGGCAACTCATCTAAGACAAGTAATGCAACACTGATTTCGCTTCTGTCGGTTCCATTAACGACTTCGGGACCACTGTTCGATTCGATATCTGCGGCACCAATTTCTGGTACCCAGATCAGACCGCGAGCAGAAACGACAAAAATAATCAGGACTGCTACACCTATGGGAGACATCAGTTTGATCCACGACACAACCTGTTGCTTCGCAAAGAAAATATATGTCAATAGCGCAGCAACCAGGGCGTGAAACAACAGAGCAACCAACCATGGACCAATGGGGATTGAGCGAAAGAACAACAAGGACACCAAGAAGAAGGATGACGCAACCATGAAACGGTGTATCAGATTTTGTCTCGATGGGAAAAAGGCACGAAGAATAATCTCGCCACCCAACAGAGCCAAAGGAGGACACAGCAACACCAAAAGAGCGAAAAGAAGTATTGCGTAACCCTCTATATTCGCAGCAGAGAAAACAGCTAGCCCGCCGCCATACAACTGAAGCAGCGGCTGAGCAATAGCTACTGTAGATAAACAAAAATAAACAAGAAAATGTGAGACAACTTCCCTGCCGTGAGGGAGTCTTTTACTACCCAAGGTTTCCGACCAGTTCGTATCTCGTTGTTAATCCTTCGCGATGTCTCAGCACAAGGCTCGCTACGCGTTTACCAGGCGTCAACAATGTGTAATCGAGCAAAACTTGGTACTCAATCTCTCCCGGTGTTGCACCACTTAATTCGTTGATCACGCCTGCAACTTTTCCGTCTATCAGAACAAGCCCGTCTGTGGTGCTCGGAATATTGTCTCGCACATCAATAGTTCCGAATATAAAAGTGGGGGCCAATTCAGTTACTCCAGGCTTTATGTCATCAAATTGAGACGAGAAAGGCGAAGACCATGTTACAACTGTTCCGGTTGAAGGAACTGTCTTGAGAGTGGTTCCAAGGATTTCTTGAGCACTAAGTTCTCCTGCGATTCTCTGCACTGGACCTTCTCGAGGTAGCCATTGTGCATAACGATCTGAGCGTGCACGTACTAATTCAAAAGAACTAGCGAGCATTCGTGATTCCTTCAATGTTGTCATTGCCCGCAACTCGCGTTGTGGGCAATTGTCAACCAAGGACTCCCCTTCCATCTGTAATGAAGTCTTAATGCCAGTCACTTCCAACAGGGTTGGCAATAAATCTAGATTTGTCACTGCACAATCGTCAACAGCGCCGGTTTTTTGGAACGGCATCTTTATGAACATCGGAATTGTGTACAAATCAGTCACTTGTCCAGGGTTACTAAAGTCTGTTGCGCGTTGAACTAGTCCTGGTTCAAAAGAAATTCCATGATCAGCAGTAATCATTACCAATGATTTGTCCCACAAGCCTTCGGCCTGCATACGAGTAATCATGTTGTTGACAAGACGATCAACGGCAGTCAACTGATATAAATACCGCTGGTAATAATCTTTTGGTAGATCACCGGTGGCCGGATTGAGATCGCCCAAGAAACGTGGTCCATAGTACTTGTGAAGGTCAGGCGTAAAAGACCAAGGCCTATGAGGCACAGTAAAGTGCAAAATACTTGCGCTGGGTGTCGGCATTGTCATCATCCGGTTCATAGCATCGTTCCACATTCGAAGCTGATAGAAAGAGCCCGCATTCCGACGGAACTTTGCATCTGCCGCTTCGAAAGTTTCTCCACCTTCGTCTGCACTACCCCCGGCAGCATCGGCTTCAGCAAACCCACCCCATGTCTGGCCTGTTGATGGCAATGAACTACGTGCATTGCTCGGCAATATTCTCTGACCAAACACAACCAATGCATCACTGAGAAAACTCTTCACACGCGGCAAATACAAACGTTCTAGGTCAATTGCGCTGGCAGTTGAACAGAGATTGCGCGGGCACAACGAAGTCACTGATTCGTATCCGTTAATCGGGTAAGAACTTTCCAGGATCGTAAAAACATTGTCTGGGTGGTTAGACAGAAAGGGCTGATCGCCCTTTTTCGGAACACGCGAGGTGAAAATTGCTGGTACGGCTTGAACAGTCTGCTGGCTTACAGCGGTTGCGTTGCGATGCCACGTGCTGAGAGAAACTAGTTTTGCAAACCCCGGGAACCGTTCCGGATTTATCCTGCCGTCTTTGTCTAACAACGCAAACAAGGGTGACTCGTCGAACACTATGAGCACTACAGGTGGTTTACCGTCCGGTGCCGCAATAGTTTTCATAGTTGGAGATATCTCGGAAAATACCGGCTGAATTTGAAACACAAAGATAACAGTCAATAAGGGTGCCAATCCTGACAAATACATCACAAAAGTTCGCATGATCTCTAGACGACGTAGGCCCCACACAATGGAAACTCCGATAGCCAGAGACAACACATATGCGATTGCATCATAGGAAATACCTAATTGACTAACTAAGGCAAGACCAAAAATACTTCCGAATAAGAAAATGAAAAAATCATGAACCAATTTTCCTAATCGTTTGTTCACAAACCGAGCAATTGTTTCAAGAGTCACAGCCACTGCGAAAGGGGCAACTGCGACTAAGCCAATGAAGAAAGCCAATTCATATTTACTAATCTTGGCCGAAGCGAAAATAGGCAAATTCTTTCCGTACAGATCAAAGATTGGCTGAGTAATTGCAATTGTCGCCAACATGAGCAATTCAAGAGAACTACGCAAGATCCGTTTCATACTGCCTATTTTCGAATGGCGTGAAAGATCGTTCGTGTCCCGCTTGACAGCAGCATCTTTGACTTCACTGTGAAACGAGCTTCTAACAATCGCTCAAATTCTGCAAGGTTGAAATCATCGTGGATTCCATCTCGCTTATTGGTCAATAGTTTCTTCACCATTGGATCATCAGCATGAGGCATTTCGATAATCAACTCTGGTGAAAGGTCATGGAACATATCTAATTGCGATGCCAATGGCACGTGGAAAGTTATGGCCATATGGTGGATCACTGCAAGAGCCATAACGACGTCTGGTTTGCCACGATTGAAGATTCCAGGTCGTTCTTGACCGCGCCAGCCCACGCCACCACCGGAGTCGGTGAGGTCGACATACAAAGGAAGAATTTTCTCATTCTTCTCAGCCTTCAAAGTGTTGTACAGACGGTCAATCACTAGAGGGTCTGCGTCCATTGCCACTACATAGTCAGAGTGCGCAGACGCAATGCGACTAAACACGCCGTCGTTACAGCCAATGTCCCACACTTGCTTTCGAGGGGCTGACGCCAATGCATCACGGACAAACTTTTGCTTCTCATCAAGACTTGACTCGATGTAGTGCCCTCGCTCTGAGTATTCAGACCATGTAGATTTCTTGTCCCCAAGATTGATACCGGCAACGATGCTTTCAAGTTTTTTCATGGTTGCATCAAGAACCTGTGAATTCAAACCAGACTTTGCGGCCTGGCTCTTAACATCAACTGTTGTATCGGCGTAACGCTTTTGCGCAGCTGCATGAAGCACAACATGTGTCAGGCGACCTTTACGAGGGTGAAGAACACTTGCTGGCAAAAGTTTACGCATTGTGTCTATTGAGATTCCGTTAACGGATCCACGCAACAATTGCTGGAAACCCACGCCCAAATAACCCTGAAGCATCAATGGGTATAGAAACATTTCACAAAACTGTTGATATCCGTACCAAGGATCGCCCTTGCGCCTTGCTTCAAATGAACCAGCATCAATGAATTGGGCCCTTGAACCAATGAACTGAACGTTGTACGGAGTTGCGTCTTTGACACCAATACCATCGGTCACCGCAGCTCGAGTGAGCTTTAATTGCAACAGAGCTGCGTCTTGCAGCATTGAAAATGTCCATTCGTACGGATACGAGATAAACGGAACAAGTGGGTGGGTCATTGCTTTCACCCAAGGCGGGGAAAGACCGACTGACGAAGGCTCAACTATGGTCGATGCAATTAGGTCGCCAGATTCGAGCGCACGTTGCATGGACTTCTTCTTCCACACTGCGTCGATATCTTTAGCGCCCATTTCAGTAAAGGCGCGAACTACCTTGCCGTCACCTACAAAGACCTTACTGAGGGGGTCGCGAAAAGAACCAGGGTCTTGCTGAATGGTGGACATGGTCAGTCGACGGAAGAAGAGGATTCATCCTCAGTGGACGAATCAAACTCTGGCAACGGCTTTCGCGTGATTTTGGACTTCAAGCGAGCTGACCACATTTTCACAGCGACCCCGAGGCCCGCCACGCCGCCAGCAATGGCGGTAACAATCATGCTGCCGGTTGCGGCGTCTAAGTAACTGAACATCCTCTAATCATACCCCACAGCCATCTTTCATACGGGCACCCCTCCCAATTGAGGCTTCTAAACAGCGTCATTTTCGTTAGCATCGCATCGTGCCGTATACGCCAGACACCCACGCCATCACCTCAGGTAGGGACAACTCTCGGTCGTTGGCACCAGCAATTTGGCCGAATACTGTCTGGGAATCTGACAGTTTGGCCGATGCAACACAACGCGCAACTGGCCTTCGATCTGACACGTTTTATTCACGCTTTGCCAACCCCACTGTGACACAGTTCGAAAATGCTGTTGCCGAACTAGAAGGAGCCGAATCTGCCCTCGCATTCGGATCAGGAATGGGTGCAATCGCTTCAGTGATTTTGACTTTCTGTGGGAGTGGGTCGCACATAGTTGCGCAAAACAATCTGTACGGCGCGACTTTGTCTTTCCTTAACGGCCCCTGCGCTCGCTTTGGAATAGAAACCACATTCGTAGACCCGACGGTCCCCGGTTCTTTTGCTGCTGCAGTTGTACCCGGAAAAACAATGTTGGTAATTGCGGAGACTCCTTCGAACCCTCGACTTGCATTAACAAACCTTTCCGAATTGGGATCAATTCGCGGACCTTTCACGGTTGTCGATTCCACCCTTGCTACCCCAATGGGTCAGCGCCCACTCGATTTTGGCGTTGACATTGTTTTGCATTCAGCCACCAAAGGAATTAGTGGACACAATGATGCACTTCTCGGAGTGATTGCGGGCGAGAAAGATCTCATTGACTCAGTGTGGGGTTATGCAGTGATGCACGGCGCCGTTGCATCCCCGTATGACGCAGCAAACGGATTACGCGGAATTCGCACTTTAGGAGTGCGCACAGAACGACAGAATAAGAGTGCGTTGATACTTGCGCGATCACTCGAAGATGCACCTTCAGTCATCTGCGTGTCTCACCCATTCCTTGAATCTCACCCACAACATGCCTTAGCACACGAACAAATGAGACTCGGAGGCACTGTCATTGCTGTTGAGCTCTCTGGTGGCTTTGACACCTGCCAAGCCTTTGTTTCAAAGTTGCAGTTAGTACGAATCGCAACATCGTTCGGTGGTCCAGAGACACTTGTGTGCCATCCTGCTTCAAGCACTCATGTCGGACTGTCGCCAGATGCCCTCGCATTAATGGACGTCACTGAAGGGTTGCTGAGATTTTCTATCGGTCTTGAAGATGCAGACGACTTAGTGGACGATATTCATCGCTCACTTGCAGCGTTATAGCTCTTAGGCCTTCTTTGGCAAACGCGGAATAAACACGCTGGTTCGCGCGGCGTATTCTGCATAACCCTCGCGTCGTTTGGTCAACGAACGCTCAAGCATTGGCACGCCGGAAACCTTTAATAAGAAAAACGTCATCACGACAGGGCCTATGAAACCAATCACACCGCTTCCGGTCTCGGCACCCACGATGCCGATACCCCACCACAGGAGTGCGTTGCCAAAATAATTCGGGTGGCGCGTCAAGCTCCACAACCCTGTCTGCATAACTTTCCCTGCGTTTGATGGATCGCGCTTAAAACGTGCAAGCTGCAGGTCTCCAATGGCTTCGAAAGCAAAACCAACTACCCACACCATGATCCCGATAACAGCGATTGGCCCAATACCTGGCGAGGAATCAGCATTACCGAACATCACTGGCAAGGAAACGATCCACATCAATACTCCCTGCAAACCAAATACTGTGACGAGACTGATAACGCCGAAAGATGCACCCTTCTTCTTACGCATCGCCTTGTAGCGCCAGTCTTCCCCATGACCCAGATTTCGTTTCGCTAGATAGGCGCCGAGGCGAACACCCCAGATACCAACCATCAGAGCCAACAATGCTTGTCGTGTCGAGTCTCCGTCAATTGTGAGAGCAAGAACCCAAGAGGTGATTGCAAAACCGAGACCCCACACAATGTCCACAATGGATGCGTTTCGTATAGCAAGACTGATTAACCATGTTGCAACCATGATTATTGAAATAGTAAATGCAGACATAAGCATTGCATCACCCATGACGCACCTCCTCTTTATCGGAATTGTTTTGTGCCACATGTGCGGCAACAGCTTGGTCCATTCGGACCCATTGGTCATCTAACCATTTCACAAAGTCTTCTCCAGACGGAACATCTTTTCGTGCAAACTCTTCTACGTGAACAACAACACGCGCCTTCTGATTTCCAAGATGCTTCAACACACCGCTGAAGGTATCTAAACCGTCAAAACCACTGTGCCACATTGTAAGAACATTTGCTTCTGGTACCGAGTTCAACAGTGCACTTGCACCGGCTGGCTTTGGTGCAATGAGAAATTGAAGCGATTCAAGTCGTTCAGCACGTTCAGGTGTGCGTGTTCGCAAACGCTCGAGTGAACGTATGCGTTTTTTCTCGCTCGCTCTACTGCCTTCTGGAAAAATGACCGCAACATCACCCACTGTTAAACCACGAGCCATTTCTTCAATACCTTGCAACTCTCCAGCAACATTTGAAGATTCTCGGTCAACGAAATAGTTAGGAAGACGGTGCCCAAGGATGTCTAAACACGGATCAATCTTCAATTCTTTTTTCAGCACATAACGAGGATGAAGTGAAGAATGAGTTGCTAAGACCCATGCGCTCATAATTGAATCAGCCAAACTTGCGTGACGACACAACGCAACGAACGGGCCAGGACCAACAGTGTCGGCACCCTCTACAACTATTTGTAAGCCAACAGTAAAGCCAAGAGCTTGAATAATGCTTCGAGTCCACCATGTCTGCAATGCGTAATGTGCTGCCACATTTCTGCCCCGACCTGTTGCGAACAAAAAGAGCGCAACCGTAATGCCACACACTTCCAGCCATGCCCAAAAGGCGCCGAAAGCAATGAACCGCGACAAGGGAAAACGCCAACGGCCACGCACTGCATCCACGATTACAGTCCCACAGACCCACAACGGACTAGTCACTGTTAGTCCGAGAGCCATCAACAAGACAGCTATGGCCATTACGGGGCGTCGCACCCAACTGGATTTCATAGGAGAACCCTATTCCCGTCAGCCCCAATTTCATAGAACCCAAGACCGTTATGGCTTTTGCTTTTACTTTTCGTATAAGTTGGGGTGCAATGACTGACCATGCCGACCCAATCACACGCGTCTCGTTTCGCGTCAACGGACAGGATGTGTCGGTAGCTGGCGATCACCCCCACCTTCTTGCGGCATTGCGGGATGAACTGGATATCACGTCAGCAAAGGACGGATGCTCCCCCACCGGCCAGTGTGGCTGCTGCACCATCATGATCGATGGCAAAGCCCAGGTGTCGTGCCAGTACCCCGTCTCAAAGGCCGAGGGCCGTTCCATCATTACTTTGGAAGGCGTAGACGCCGCAGAGCGACAGTCATTCTCAGATGCATTTGCGGCATGCGGCGGACTGCAGTGTGGTTTTTGCATTCCCGGAATTGTCATGCGAGCTAAATCACAGATTGACAAAAAGGGGTCCGACCTTACTCGCGAAGAAATGTCGCGACACTTAGGCGCACACCTATGTCGTTGCACGGGTTACGTGAAAATTCTTGATGCCATCGATGTTGTCGCTAAAGGCACCCAGGTCTCTGTCGCACTTCCAGGGGGAATTGGTTCTCGTGGAGCAAAATATGAAGCAGCAGAGTTAGCGCTTGGTGACCGTGGATATGTAGATGACATCCGTGTTCCCGGAATGCTTCACGCCGCACTTCACCTCACTCAACATGTTCGTGCTGACATTCTTTCCATAGACACCTCAGCTGCGCTTGCAGCACCGGGAGTTGAAGCTATCTACACAGCTGATGATGTTCCTGGAGATATTCGCGTGGGAATCATCTACAAGGATTGGCCCGTATTCATTGGAGTCGGCGAACGCACATCCTATGCAGGCGACGTTCTTGCAATTGTTGTAGCTCGCACACGACGTGAAGCACGTGCGGCAGCTCTACTGATCAGTGTTACCTACGCACCACTTCGACCAATTGTTGATGCCGTTGAAGCAATTACAGACCCGGAAGTGGCTGTATGGGGTACTGAAAACAATATTTTGTCTCGCAGTGAGTATCAACGCGGTGACACGATGTCTGCATTGGGCGCCAGTGCCTTCACTGTCTCTGAAACTTTTCAGACTCAACGTATCGAACATGCATTTTTAGAACCCGAATCAACCCTTGCTGTTCCAAATACTGAAGCCAGAACCATGCACGTATATTCCGGCGGTCAAGGTGTGTGGGACGACCGCGACCAAATTTGTGACATTCTCAATATTCCGAAAGACAAAGTGACCGTTGAGTTGGTTTCAAACGGCGGTGCATTCGGCGGCAAAGAAGACATGTCGAATCAGGGACAAACCGCGTTAGCAGCTTGGCTATTGCAGCGGCCCGTGAACTGCACATTGTCTCGTGAGGAAAGCTTTCTCATGCATGCAAAGCGCCATCCGATTCGCATGGAATACCAAGTTGGATGCGACGCAGACGGCAAACTAACGGCGGTTCATGCCCGCATGGTCGGTGACTCTGGCTCATACGCATCTGTCGGTATGAAGGTTCTTGAACGCGCTGCCGGACACGCCACAGGGCCATATTTTGTACCCAACGTTGATATTGCGTCTGTTGCTGTACGAACAAATAATCCAGTGTGTGGCGCCTTCCGTGGTTTCGGAGCAAACCAAGCACAATTCGCAATGGAAGGATGCCTTGATCGTCTCGCCGAACAGATTGGTATCTCCGGCTGGGAAATTCGTAAGCGTAATGTCATCCACCCCGGTGAAGTGTGGGGGCCTGGGCAAATAATGGATGATGGTTGTCGCGGTGCCGACATGTGCCTTGATTCAATCAAGCCTGCCTACGACGAGGCAGTTGCTAACGGTCGCGCAGTGGGGCTCGGACTTGGGCTTAAGAACTCTGGTCTCGGAAACGGATTCCGTGAAGTTGCGCGTGCTGTTGTGCACTTCCGCCCCGATGGCATCGTTGAAGTGCGACATGGCTGGACTGAAATGGGTCAAGGCGTACACACTGTCGCATTACAAGTTGCCGTAGAAGAACTTGGCATTGACGCTGCATCCATTCGCGTCATTGTTGATACAACTCGTCAATTGGGATTCGGACAAACAACAGGAAGCCGCGGAACACTAATGGCAGCAGCAAGCGTGCAAAAAGCTTGTGCTGCAGCGAACGAAGATAACCGTCGGATTGGTATCGACTACACCGGTGAATACGTCATTGACTGGACTCATCATCTTGGTGAACCAGGAATAAAGAACCCCATCATCCACTCTGCATTTGGCTATGCAGCCCAAATGGTCATCATGGATCCTGTTACTCAAAAGATCGACAAAGTTGTCGCTGTTCATGACGTTGGTCGCGCAGTGAACCCAACATTGTGTGAAGGACAAATTGAAGGTTCCGTTCACATGGGTCTTGGGTATGCACTCACTGAGGATTTCCCAAGTAACGAATTGGGCTTCCCCACCAACATGACCTTGCGCTCACTCGGCATTATTCGTCCAAAAGATATGCCCCCCGTAGACGTTGTAATGGTCGAATGCCCACAACCGCGAAGCCCGTACGGAATTAAGGGTGTCGGCGAGATTGGACTCGTACCCACGGCGCCTGCTGTTGCTGCAGCTCTTCATGCCGCTGATGGCATCTGGCGTAATCGACTGCCAATGAAACCGAAAAACTCCGACTCGAATGAGGACCCAACATGACAAGCCCAGCAGCCCTCTACCTGCAAGATGCGCACCCCATTGCAGAAGGAATGGAGTACACGAAGTATGCAGAACAAAAAGGTTTTGAAGCTGTGTGGCAGGCAGATAGTCGTTTAGTTCGCGATGCGATTGTTCCGATGTCGGCTTTTGCTGCCGTTACTGACACCATCAAGATTGGTTCGGGTGTTGTTGACTGCTGGACGCGCAACCCAGCTCGCCTCGCTGCAACCTTTTCAACCCTGGATGACCTCGCGCCTGGACGCGTGATTCTTGGCATCGGTGCATGGTGGGATCCACTCGCCGAAAAAGTCGGTATCTCTCGTGCAAAGCCTCTTCGCGCGATGCGAGAAATCATCACCGCTGTTCGTGCGCTTCTCGCTAACGAAACTGTGACGATGAATGGCGAGTTCGTGCACCTTGATGGCGTTGAACTTGATTATGTGTACCAAGAACGTCGTCCCAAGGATGTTCCCATTTATCTCGGAGCTACAGGAATGCAAATGATGGAGCTAGCCGGTGAAATTGCAGACGGTGTTGTTCTGAACTATTTGGTTTCTCCCGACTACAACAAAAAGGCTCTTGAACACCTCGCCATTGGCGCTGACAAAGCCGGCCGTTCATGGGAGTCAATTGATCGGCCACAACTTGTCGTGTGCAGTGTTCACGAAGACCGAAAGACCGCTCTTGATATGGCCCGCATGATGGTGACGCAATACCTCGGGCAACAGCCACACATCATGAAAGCTTCTGGTGTTCCGCAGTCTCTATTAGACAAAGTTGGCGAAGTGCTCACATGGCCTGCTACCCACGAGCAAGTGGAAGCTGCATCAAAACTTGTACCGGATGAGATTGTCCAAATGTTGACAGCTTCCGGCACTCCAGACGAAGCACGTGCGAAGGTTCGTGAATACATTAAAGATGGTGCCACTTGCCCCATCTTGTACCCGCTTGGTGATGTCACAGCGATGATTGACGCCTTCGCTGGCTGGACTGCCTAGACCGTCGTTGTCATCACATACGATTGAAGCAGTGAATGCTCAATCGCCATTAACAACTCGCCTGCAGGGCTTCGGAGCTTCAATCTTTGCTGAGATGACAGCACTTGCGGTATCAACCGGATCCATAAATCTTGGCCAAGGTTTTCCTGACTACGACGGACCAACTGAAGTTCTGCAGATAGCGCGAGAGCAAATTTCCGCTGGTAACAATCAATACCCGCCTGGTATCGGCATGCCTGACCTTCGCCTGGCTGTTAGTGAACATCAACAAAGATTTTGGGGGCTCACCTACGACCCAGATACCGAAATACTCATCACCATGGGTGCAACCGAAGCTCTTGCAGGGGCACTTCTTGGCATCTTGAATGATGGTGACGAAGTGATTGTCTTTGAGCCATTATTCGATACGTACGCGGGTTGCATAGCTCTTGCAGGTGCTCACATGGTGCCAATCACGTTGCGTCCGCAATCTTCTGGTCGTTACGAGTTCGATGTACAGGAGTTGCGAACATCGATCACCCCAAAAACACGCATGATCTTGGTTAACTCCCCCCACAACCCAACGGGTTCAGTTTTCACGCTCGAGGAACTTCAAGCAATTGCCGACGTTGCCATTGATAATGACCTCATCGTGATTTCCGATGAAGTGTATGAACATCTCATTTTTGACGACAAGAAACACATTCCCATCGCAACGCTTCCGGGGATGTTCGAGCGCACCATCACAATTTCATCCGGAGGAAAATCATTCAACACCACCGGATGGAAAATCGGTTGGGCATGTGCCCCCGCACCACTTATCGCTGCAACTCGAATGGCTAAGCAACTGTTTACATTTGCTGGCGGTTCACCCTTTCAGCCAGCTATTGCTGCAGGGCTGCGCCTCCCCGACCAATATTTTCAGGCGCTTGCCTCTGACCTGCAACACAAACGCGATGTTCTGATGAGCGCACTAGACGCATGTGGCCTTCAACCCATCACTCCTGAAGGCACATACTTCATCACAGCAGATATACGAGGTAGACGCCCCGATGGTGACGGCGTTGCCTTCTGTCGCGAACTACCGCTACTGGCAGGAATCGTTGCCATCCCTGCAGCTGTTCTCTACGACTCACGCCATGAGTCCGAGGGACGACATCTAGTCCGATTCGCCTTTTGTAAGGAACTGACAACTATTTCTCGCGCATCTGATCAACTAAAGGCGTGGGCATGAGAGTTGCTGCAATTCAATCTGACATCGTGTGGGCAAACCGCGATGCGAATTTTGCAGCCTTGCGACCTCTAATCGCAGATGCTGCAGCGCAAGGCGCTGAGTTGGTGCTTCTTACCGAAATGTTTTCTACGGGTTTTGTAGTAGATCGTGCAGATATCGGAGAGCCAGAGAACGGACCATCATCACATTTTCTTTCTGAGATGTCTCGCACACACAAAATTTGGATTGGTGGCAGTTGTCCAGAAATTTCTCCAGACGACCCGCGTCCGTATAACTCGTTTGTTCTGGCGGCGCCAGATGGCACCCAGCATCGATATCGCAAAATCCATCCCTTCACATACGGCGGGGAGGACAAGCATTTTCGAGCAGGATCGGAATTTGTCACGATTAATGTCGACGGTCTTCGTGTTTCGTTGTTTGTGTGTTACGACCTACGTTTCGCCGATGAGTTCTGGAAGATTGCTGCCGACACCGATGTGTATCTTGTCCCCGCCAATTGGCCTGTAAGCCGTAGGGAACATTGGATGGCGTTGCTTCGTGCCCGCGCCATTGAGAATCAGGCATACGTCATCGGATGTAATCGCGTTGGCACCGGTGGAGCGTTGGCGTATTCGGGCGACAGTCTCATCGTTAATCCACTCGGTGAAATACTGGCCTCAGGAAATGACGAACCCACAATCTTGTTCGCTGAAATCAGCGGGGAAGAAGTCCGTGCAGTCCGAGAGAAATTTCCTTTTCTACAAGACCGCCGATAGGTCTTAGCTTGGGTTCGGGCGAGGCTTTGTTGGGTCTGGCTCTTTAGGTAGACCCAAGACGCGTTCCCCCACGATGTTGCGCTGCACTTGAGCAGTTCCGCCCCAGATGGTGGATGAGCGATGCTGGAACATAGACCCAATCCAACGATCAACTTCGTACTTGCCGTCTTTGTCGTTGTCGATCAACATGGAATCTGCACCACGTGCATTCACCATAAAAGTACTGAACTTCTGCGCATACTCTGACCAGAACATCTTGTTGATTGACGCAGCTGGTCCCGGTTCTTTACGAGCAAGAACTTCAGACAACAACTTCAGACCTTGGAAACGCATGATCTCTACATGTGAAAATGCCCAGGCCAGGTTTTGACGAACAACTGGGTCAGACGTACGACCCTTTTCTTTCAGAAGCTTGACGCCATCCCAAAACTGACGTGTGAATTCAACATGTTGCGTGGTTGCATTTCCGCCGCGTTCGTTACCGAGCGTTGTCATGGTGACGCGCCAACCGTTATTCATTCCGCCAATAATGTTGGCGAGTGGAGCACGTGACTCTGTCATGAACGTCTCAGTGAAATGCGATGCACCATGTGGCTGCTGAATCGGACGCAATTCAATGCCGTTTGATTTGTTCTCTGAAGTAAACATCGGAAGCAGAACGTAGGAAATACCCTGATGCTTAGGAGAGTCGGGATCAGTTCGGCACAAGCAGAACATCATGTTTGCTTCAGTAGCTCCAGAGGTCCACACTTTTTGCCCACTGATAACAACTTCGTCACCATCGATGATTCCGCGAGTTTTTAAACTTGCAAGGTCGGAGCCAGCATCTGGTTCAGAGAAGCCCTGGCAGTAGCGGTGTGTTCCATCGATGATGCGAGGCAAAAATTCTTTCTTCTGCTCTTCTGTCCCCCACACAATGATGGAAGGGCCAACAAGCCACTCCCCCATTCCACGAGTGACGCGAGGAACATCAGCACGAGAGAATTCCTCATTCATCACAGCAACTTCAATACCAGTAAGCCCACGCCCGCCGTATTCCTTCGGCCACGAGACACACATGTACCCAGCCTCAGTAAGTGTCTTCACCCACGCTTTGCCGGCTGCGGTCATTTTGCCGCGCGCGAGCGAATCAGCTGATACACCGATTAGTTCTTTAGGGATATTGCTCTTCAACCACTCTCGAAGTTCAGTGCGAAATGCTTGTGCGGCAGGCCCAAGATCTAATTCCAGTGTCATTTGTTTCCCTAACTAATTTGAGCGTGCTGTGTATTTCTATTCAGGAATAGAAGGCATGTCTTTCGACACACAAGACTGCCATTCTGGAGTGCGCTTTTCAAAAAATGCACGGACGCCTTCACCCGAGTCAGCTGCTGCAGTGAAAACCGGCAATAGATTCCCTTCTGTTGCAATCATGGCGTCCAGCGTTGTGTTCATTCCATCCCACATAAGCTTTTTGGCGGTTGCCGCCGAAACCGGAGCCACATTTATCGCAATGTCACGTGCCATTTCCATAGCTGTAGTGAGAACTTGGTCGGCTGGTACCGCGCGCGATGCCAGGCCCATTTCGGCTGCTTCGGTACCCATGATGAGTCTGCCCGTCAGCATCAACTCTGCTGCACGAGAAAATCCGATGACTCGAGGCAAAAGAACGTGCGATCCAAGTTCAGGAATAATGCCTCGACGAACCATCGCGTATTGAATCTTTGCCGTTTCGGAAACAATTCGGATATCACACAACATCGGATACGTGATACCCACTCCCACTGCGTGCCCATTGATGGCGGCAATGACTGGCTTGCGTACTTTGTAGGGCATAAGGCGCGGACCAGTTTGGGCGCTTAACCCCCCGGACAAAAAGCCACTTTCACCAGCGCTGAGATCAGCTCCTGCACAAAAGGCTTTACCTGCACCAGTTAACACCACAGCGCGAACGGCATCGTCTGCATCGGCAGCCCCCATGGCCAATGACAATTCATCACTCAATTGAGGAGTCCATGCATTCATTGCTTCAGGACGATTCAAGGTGATGGTTGCGACACCATCACGAACTTCATAAAGAACTGTTTCTAGCTTCATATTCCCCCGAATCAGATTGCTTTAACAGACCGTAGTCGCGCGTGGCAGAAATATGAATACTGGAGGCGACTACCTTTGGGCCAGGAATTTTTCGATCGGAGCCAAATCAAACGGAGACCCTGTCATGACAATGAGGTGGTCGGCACCGGCCTCTTCATATGCGGCGGCATCAACCAAATCTTTGGCATTGATTCCGACCGTGCGTTCGATTTCTCGAGGATTGCGACCGAGCTTCTCGCACCACTGATCAAGGACTTCCATCTTGTGTCGGAAATTGTCTACTGGCCCGAATGCGTTATGAGAATCAGCATGCTGGGCTGTCAATTTCAAAGTCACCTTTTCTCCACTGCCACCGATCATGAGAGGTATATGTCCGTTGACAGGCCCTGGAGTCAGTTTTGCCAGCCGCTCCTTGATCACAGGAATTCCGGCAGCAAGAAGTTTCAGCCTCTCAGGAGCGGTGCCAAACTCGTATCCGTACTCGGTGTAGTCACGCTCAAACCAGCCAGAACCAATTCCAAGAATAAAGCGGCCATTAGAAATGTGATCAATGGTGCGAGACATGTCCGCCAGTAATTGAGCGTTGCGGTAGGTGAAGCAAGTGACAAGGGCCCCGACAGTTGCATGGCACGTATCAGCCGCCATTGCTGCAAGAAGCGTGTAGGCCTCAAAGTGCGGAGCCTCTGGGTCTCCGTAAAGCGGATAGAAATGATCCCATACCCACAATGAATCAACGCCCATCGCGTCTGCTGCACGCCATGCGTCGCGCATATCTTTTACTGTTGTTGCCTGAGGATGCAGTTGGACGCCAATTTTCATAAGCGAATACTAGGACCATTCCCTCTTCATCATGGGAACTACGGTCTCGAAATACTCGGCCAGCAGATCTTGATTCCATGGTGGACGAATCGCGATGTTGATTAACTGCGCTCCCGCTTCTACAAAAGATGCAATCTGTTCCATAGCGTCTTCAGGCCGGCCTAGCAATGAGCCGGCAATGATGCGATCTGCAGCTGCACCCCATTGCGTTCTTAGTTGATCTTTCACAACTCCAATATCTTTGGTGCTGAGCCCGAACGACAAATTGATACTGCGTTCAACTGCTGATGGCTCTCGTCCGGCTTCGACGCACCAGTCATCAAGTATTCCGTTAAGTTCCTTGTAGTGAGAAGGGCTCGCGTATGCGGCATTCCAACCGTCTGCATACTTTCCGGCCATTCGCAAAGTTTGCTTTGGCCCAAGCCCGCCAATCCACAAGGGCATACGACCACGAATTCCAGGAACCATTGACGCATCACGTAGTTCAACGCCAGGTGTTGACTGTGTTACGCGCTCACCCAGTTTCCACTTATTGATTGCCTGCAACTGTCCTTCAAGAACTTTGAAGCGTTGCCCTTGCGATGGAAAGTCAATACCAAAGGCAGCGGCCTCTTGATCGTGCCAACCGCTCCCCATACCTAATTCGAATCGCCCGCTAGACAAATGATCAACAGAAATTGCACCCTTCATCAGCACGCCAATATTGCGATACTGCGAACAGAACACCAAGCATCCGATACGCGCTTTTTGTGTGTCTACCGCCAATGCTCCAAGCATGGAGAATGCTTCGAAATGTGGTTGCGTACCACCTGCAGGTGGAGCTTCGTACAAATGATCCCACAGCGAGATCCAGTCAGCCCCGGCTTCATCTAGCCACTTCCACAAAGTACGAAGTTCTTCGACTGTGGCATTCTGTGCCCCGACATGCACCCCAAACTGAACCATCTGAGCCCCCTTCAGATATGACAAAGGCCCCCAAGAAAGGGGGCCTAAATCTTTGGAGCGGATGACGGGATTCGAACCCGCGACCCTCACCTTGGCAAGGTGATGCTCTACCACTGAGCCACATCCGCGTGGAACTACATCATAGCGAGATTGACCCTAGGTGCCACTTGCCCTATGTCTCATGCAGCACAAGCGTTTCAGCGCTCATCTTGCCCTGTAATCGAACGAGAGCTGTCAGGGATGCCAGCACGATTACCCCACCAAGTAATTGCAACACAGTGAGTGACTGCTGGAAGAAGAACCACGCAAGAATTGTCGAAATAACAGGACTGATGAGTCCGAGCATGCTGGCGAGCGACACGTCTATATGACCTTGCGCCCATGTCATCATTCCGTGACCGATAACGCCAGGCCCGAGGGCCATTCCAATGATGTACCACCAGTCACTGGCGTGCATCGCTCCGAGATCATTGCTAGTGATCGCCCCATACGGCAAAACAATAAATGACGCGCACAAGAATACTGCAGCAATAAATGACCACGAGTGAATCCCCTCATCTCGCCGCTTCTTTGACATTACGAAATAAGTCGTCCAAATGACGACGTTGAGAACTGCAAGAAGGTCGCCGTCGAGATGTGCACCGCTCGTCGAAGCTGCTGCCATCACAACTACCAAAACGCCAACCATTGCGCTGATCGAATACATAAGCTTTCGTGCTGTAATTTTCTCACCAAATAACTTCGGAGCGACAAACAGAACAAGAACTGGTTGCAACGTGCCCACCATTGTTGCGTTAGCAATCGAAGTCATTTTGACTGTGGCAAAACCAGTGATGAACGACATTGCGAACATAAACCCAGGCAAAGCAGCCTTACGAATGACATGTTTATTCAAACTGCCACCATTCATGTATGCCATGACGACCATGATCGGCAGTCCAAAGAGCATGCGATAGAACACGATGCTTGAGGTACTTACCGAAAGAGCCTTGTTAAAAATGGGGCCAATACCCCACGCAGTTACTGCAAGAACTGCAGCAAGGACATGGATGTCATCTCGATTACGAAACGTACTCTTCACTGATGTTTCAGCAGATGTCACTTCGATGGTGGGTTCAAATCAATACGCAACGTAAGAACCCCGTCTTCAATAGAAGCGACAGCGTCACCAATAATCGCGAAGTCACGGAAATCTGTTTCCGAGTTAGCTATGAACAATTGTCGTTCTTCGCCAGCGATTGGCGGAAGTGGACGTTTGCGCACCGCAGTCGCTCGGTCACGAAACCGGGTAATCATTTCATTGGGGTCAAATGCAGCCATTGTTCATTCCTCTGAATTGTGTTGACTTAGTAGTGGATCAATAATGGGCGGCAACACATCAACCGCGTCATCATCGTGAGAAAATTTGTCACGAAATAGTTTTCTAGGTTCTGACGTTGGTTCACGCATCAGAACTGACGGAGCAACATTCATCACTACGGCAGCTGCACCATCTGGCCGAACCTGATTCAACAACTCGAGACGTTTTTGGTCGTCGGCGCGCGCAAAAGAACGATCTGCCATGATTTCTAATGGAGCCAACACCGCAGGGTCTTCGACAGCTGAACGCCAAAAGGCCAGGGTTGTGAAAAGCAGAACTATTCCGAGCAAAACAAGCCCTATTCCAATCAAGTCGACGGACGTCTTTGAAGCAAGAAGAAGGCCGATAGTCACGGCCACCATCCTTTCACGCAAACACACCTTTTGCATGTCTCTCTATAGAACACCAGGAATTATTCAGTAGCGACAAGAAAATCAGAAATATGGCGTCCAACAGCCACCACTTCAATGAGGAATCCGTCATGGCCCTCAACACTTTGAATCTGCTGATGCACATTGCGCGGATCGTTATTTGTCAGGAGCGACTGAATCAACTCTTGTTGATACGCCGGATACAAGATGTCCGAGTCAATACTGACCGTCAACGTGGGTGCCTTAACTCGCGCAAGAGCAGCCTCTAGACCGCCACGCCCGCGTCCAACATCGTGCAGGTCCATTGCTTTGCCGATGTACAGATAACTATTGGCGTCAAAACGGCGCACTAATCGGTCACCGTGATGATCAAGGTACCCCTCAACTTCGAACCTCGAAAACAGATCAATGCCATCGGAGTTGAAGTTTTGGTCTTTCAATTGCCGGCCAAATTTCTCGTTGAACTTTGAGTCGGTTCGAAACGTGACTTGCGCAATCATGCGCGCCACAGAGAATCCATTCCATGGACCACCATCGGGACCTGCTTCGTAGTAGTCACCGTTCTGATATGCCGGATCCATCAGCAGCGCACGACGACCAATAGAGCCCCACGCAATCTGCTGCGCGCTCGCCTCCGCACAAGTTGCGATCGCGATTAGGGCGCGCACACGAGTTGGGAATGTAATTGCCCACTCAAGAGCCTGCATGCCACCCATTGAGCCGCCGATAACAGCTCTCCATGCGCCGACGCCAAGAGCATCTGTAAGCGATGCTTGCGCACGCACCATGTCACGGATTGTGACAACAGGAAAACGCAGCCCATACGGCTTTCCATCGTCTGGATGCGCAGAAGCAGGTCCGGTTGACCCTTGACAGCCGCCGAGAACATTCGAGCAAACAACGAAAAATTTGTTCGTATCAATTGCAAGCCCAGGTCCGACTAGTCCTTCCCACCAGCCCGGTGTTGCATGCCCTTTTCCAGCCGAACCAGTGACATGACTGTCGCCAGTCCATGCATGACATACGAGGATTGCGTTTGATGCATCAGCATTCAGAGCTCCCCACGTTTCGTAGGCGATAGTTACATCGCGCAGTGAACCGCCACCTTCAAGCGAGAAGGGGCGAGATTGTGCGAAGTGATGAAACTGACGATTGCCGGCAGGTTGATCGGTGGTCCATCCCCCAGACGCGGGGTACGGCGATGAGTCATGGCGGTATGGCTTGTTCATGTGTCCCCTTTCGTCGGTACAAAATATGTGTACGAAAGAAAGACAGATGGCCTGTTGCTCCGCTGGATTGCGGAACCACATCCCTCAGCTTTCGATGAGGAGGCACCGTGCGCTTGTCACCCCGGTTGCCGGACCAAATTGGTCTCTCTTAATGTGAGACAGAGACTAGCGGTCTTCAGCGTCGATAGCGAGGTGTTTCGGCAATCCCACCAAATCAGTGAAGTCGTCGAACGCTGTAATGGACCCGAGATGGTCTCTCAGGGTGCCGAATTCGTGCAGCCGAGCGTATGCATCGCCCAACGCCCTTGTCATGGAAAGAAGTCCCGACAATGGCGACACGATAAGAGTGAAGCCCCGATCTGCCAATTCTGCTGGAGTCAACAGCGGCGTCTTGCCCTTCTCCACCATGTTTGCAACCAAGGCCACATCCGGAAGTGCCGTGGCAATCTGGTCCAATTCATCAAGTGATTGCGGTGCTTCAACAAATACGGCGTCGACCCCTAGGTCTCGCGCCATACGGCCACGTTCTATTGCGTCTTCAAGACCGTTAACCGCTCGAGCATCCGTACGCGCAGTCACAAATAGTGTTGAGCGCGATTTGATCACTGTCGAAAGTTTGTCTAACCACTCCGTGACAGGAACCACTTGTTTACCGTCCATGTGTCCACACTTCTTTGGCCACACTTGGTCTTCCAAAAACATTCCACTCGCACCAGCAGATTCCCATAGTTCAGTTGTTCGCTGCACATCACGATTATCTCCGTACCCCGTGTCGGCATCAACGACGACACACATGTCGGGTACTGCAGCACACACCCGCTTTGCAACATCGGCCATATGTGACTGATTAACAATTCCGATGTCTGGCTCACCGAGCAATGTTCCGGCGACCGCGAATCCTGACACAAACACTGTGTGTAACCCAGCTTGTTGCGCAAGTAACGCGGACAGCGGATCCCACACCCCCGGCATTAGTACAGATTCACCGCCCGACAGACGAGAGCGAAGCGTGTCAGCGTGAATCACCGCGAGCCAAGCTCGTCAATCGCGTGTTGCTTCAATCTTTTGTAATCAACCTTGCCGTTGGGGGCACGACCGATGGTGGAGATAACAACCACATTGCGTGGGGCTTTGTAAGCAGCAAGCCGCAATTTGACGTGAGCAGACAGTTCTTCCAAGGTAGGCGTTTCGCCAGGTTCAGCTTCAACCACGACACAAATTGTTTCTCCGAATCGGGTGTCCGGAATTCCGACTGCCACAGCATCACGCACTGATGAATGTGTTTTCACCATCTCTTCCACTTCTTCAGGGAACACCTTTTCGCCACCTGTGTTGATACATACTGATCCTCGTCCGAGAAGATGCAAAGTGCCATCTGTGTTCACTTCTGCCCAGTCGCCGGGCACTGTCCATCGCCTGCCTTCAAACATACGGAAAGTTTGTGCTGTCTTTACTTCGTCTTTGTAATAACCAACCGGAATCGCTCCACCAACGGCCACTAGCCCACTCTCACCTGAACCAGGCTCTACGCGCTTTCCGTCTTCAGTGAACACCACACAGTTCGGACCAAGTGCAAATTGAGCAGTCTTTGGTGCAGCACCTTTGGCAGCTACAGACATTCCCATTCCGACGGCCTCTGATGAACCGAAACTGTCCGTGATCAGCATTTGTGGAATGTGTTCGAGTAGAGCATTTTTATTTTCTTGGCTCCACATCACTCCTGATGAACCCATTTGCATAACACTGCTCAGATTCCACCGATCTGGATTCGCATCAAGCGACTCAAGCATCGGACCAGCAAAAGCTTGGCCCACAATCACAATGGAGTTGACCGCACGATCTTGCACGGTCTGCCACAGTAACGCTGGATCAAAGTTTCTGTTCGGCATTGTGACAATGCAGCCGCCCATGGAAAGAGTGATGAACGAAGAGAACTGTCCGGTCCCGTGCATCAATGGACACGCGACCAGCGCACGCAAGCCAACGCCTCCCGGTTGAACACGACTGATTACTTCTTCCAGTGACTCAGCTGGCGCTACACCGGTAATGGCGTTGCCGCCTCGGCCAAGAACCTGTAGTAGATCTTCTTGACGCCACATCACGCCTTTCGGCATACCTGTTGTTCCGCCTGTGTACAAAAAGAGCATGTCGTCGTCTGACAGTGGTGTCGGAGGAACTATGTCGGCGACTGATTTTGCGACAACTGCGTTGTAGTCGATCGCCCATGACGGCAATGCTGTTCCGGATTCGTCGGGAACCATGTACCAACGCTTGACCTTCGGCAATGCAGGTCGCACTTGCGCACACAAATCTGCAAAAACTGCATGAAACACAACTGCTTCAGCATCAGAGTTGTCGAATAGATACGTGATCTCTTCTGGTCCATAGCGATAGTTCGTATTGACGGGAATGAAACCTGCCAAATACGACGCAAAAGTTGCTTCTAGGTATTCAGGACTGTTGTAGAGATAGTGGGCAACCTTCGCTTGACTTCCCATTCCGGCCGCCAACATGTCTGCTGCCAAAGCATTGGAACGCTGATGAAAATCACCCCATGAATAGACAACATCACCGAACATCTGTGCCGGACGTGCTGGGTCTGCTTGCGCAATCCCTTTCCACATCACCCCGTAATTCCAAGTAACCATTTCTTTGCCCCCAAATAAGTTCACAATGCCTCTGTAAACCGTAGCAAGTTACCCATGGCTCTCGGTGAGCGGATTCTCCCGCCTACGATTCTCATGTGCAGACGCTGACAAAAAAGGAAATAGAGAACCTCTTGGATTCCTACGACAGTGACCCAACTGGCAGTTTGCGGACAGCCGTTAGTTCGCTTCTCGGTGTTGATTGCGTTTCCTGGGATGAAATGACATCCCTGATGCCGGCAAAGTATGTCTCGTCTGGTTCATTGCAGCGACAAGAAACAATCGCTATGGATGACCTCGTCAAACAACTTGTTGAACATCGGGCTCTATAGAAGCGACAGAGCACCATTCTCTAGGCCTTGAGTAATGTGCCGGGTGGCCATCACTTCGAACATTTTGTCGCCACGTTCGGTGCGGCCGACAATTTGCGATGCAATAACGGCCATTACAAGTCCGGAAATTGCCTCACGTCTGTAATGGTTCTTTACCCAATCGTGGTCGATCTTATGTCCGTATGATTCGATGCCTTCGATGTACAAGTCGACAAGTTCCCACTCGTGCTTTCGACGATCATTTGGCAATAGTCCGGCTCCGATGAAATAAGCAAGATCGCCTATGCCGTTTCCGTGTCCTGGTGTCTGCCAATCAACAACTGAACACGGCACACCATCTGGCGTAGTGGCGAACAGTAAATTATCAAGGCGATAGTCGCCGTGAGTGACGGTGAACGGTTCATCCTTCGCTGCGACGTATACAGGAATCAAATTTTCCAACTGATTGACAAAATCGAGCCCTTCTTGTCCGGTCTCAGCAAGAATGGCATCGCTATAAATTGCGAGGAATCCCGGTTTGAATAACGAGTAGAGGCCGTGCAAGCGCGCGCCGTCTTCAGCATCACGTCGTTGCATCCAGTCAATATCAAACAAAGTGGGATCATTCCATCGAGGACCGTGCAAACGGCTCAATTCCTTAACCGCTAACCGAGCCTCTTCGATTCCGCACCCTCTGATTTGGTCACCTTGTTCTGATGGAGTCATGTCTTCGAGAACAATTGCAATATCTCCTCCGACTTCATTCCAATCAGCGAAATAGCAGTGCGGCTTTCGGACATCTAGTGAAGACCCAACCTCGTTGTAAAACTTGACTTCTCTTTCATAGTTGCGCAAACCAATACCAGTTGCTCTACTTATGGGATCTGGTGACGCAAGCTTCACCACGACCGATGTCGGAACTGTGGCGTCATCAGAGGTCAGCATGTAGCGCAAATTCATGCCTACCTGACCCTCGCCTATTCGTTTTGGAGAACTTGCAGACACCTTGGTGCCAAACACCTCCTGCCAAAACTCAGAATCAATGCTGTCTTCGGTGTATTCCCTGTGCCCCACGCCACCTACCGTAGTCGCATCTACGCGCACCGATAGTGTTGCAAATGCATGCTGCGCAAACTGCTTTCCCCGCGTTGGATCTTGATACATCTCGGAGTCATCGGACTAGTCGTGCTCATGCTCAATCTCGGCTTGTGGCAACTGGGAAGGCTTGACGACAAGAAGTCCTTCAATTTGGTCTTACGGTCACACACCGCGGCTCCAATTCAAACTCTGGACCAAGCTGTTCCCACTACATGGAACAAAGCGACGAGCGAATGGGTTCGTGTCAGTATCACCGGTTCGTACAACACCTCCAAGGCTGTCACAGTCATCAATCGCTCGCAGGACGGAACAGCTGGGTACAACTCAGTAGTTCCCTTCACCTCTCTCAGCAATCGGACGATCCTTGTTAACCGAGGATTCGTCCCACTTGTTCTGCCGGCGCCTTCTGCACCGACGGGAAAATTAGAAATTGTTGGTTACTTACGGGCTTCTCAATTGCGTGGTGCACTTGGCCCCATTGATTCAACTGCTCCAGACAACACAGAGTTTCAACGCTTCGATATTCCGCTGATTTCAGCCCACGTGGGGGGAAATGTTGAACCAATGTTTCTTCAATTGATTAAGGAAACCCCAGCGCCCGATTCCCCATGGCCAGCCACAGTGCCTCTTCCTGCACTAGACGAAGGCACACACTTTTCTTACGCGTTGCAATGGTTCTTTTTTTGCTTAGTTGCACTTGCCGCATGGGTTGTAGTTGTGCGACGAAAACTTTCACCAGTTAGTGCTTCAACTCAAGCGAAAACATCCGCCTGAACTGTTCCACAACATCAGGGCTCTTATGAGAAGAGCTTAAAGTTCGGTACACAGTGTCAACATTGACAGCGAGCCGACCGAATTCTCCCCATTTTCCAAAACCGTTTAGTGCGATATCACGAGCCGCATCCCATGCATCCATACCGCCGTTGTATCGCTCTGTGGCTTCACTCTGCACAAATGAAAGATAATCACGTATCGCCGTGACTCCTGCTCTATCGGTCAGTGGTCCGTGTCCTGGAACAATGTGGTCAACGTCGGAGGCACAAATAAGGTCACACGCGGCGATCCAATTATCAAGCGGTCCGGCCCATACAACAGGCGTACCACCAATAAACAAGATGTCTCCCGTGTACACGGTCTTAGCGTCAGGAACAAACACCAGCGTGTCACCTTGGGTATGAGCAGGACCAACTTCAACCAATTCAATTGCTCGTCCGCCGACTTCACAACTGTATGACCCAGAGAAAGTAGTTGTCGGAAGCACAGGGGTAATACCTTCGAAATCAAACTCACCAAAAAAGTGACGGAATAAATCACCAATCTCGCCGGGGGCGCTATTGAGAGCTGCCAACATTGCCGGAGGAACTTCTGTCATCTCGTGAGCCGTGGCTTCCGATGCAATGATATTTGCACCGACTACAAGTTCATTTCCGTAATAGTGGTCTCCATTGGCGTGTGTGTTGACCACCGTTGAGATGGGAGCATCCCGGGTGGCAGTCGCCATTGAATCAAGCATCCGCTGAGTGATTTTCAAGTCGAACAAGGTGTCAACCAACAAAGACTCACCATCTCCCACAATGAGCCCGGCGTTAGACCAACCCCATCCACCGTCTGGTTGCAAATATGCATGACAGCCATCGCCCAATTCATGTAACCCGAGTGTGTAACTCATGACAAAGTTTCCCCTATTGCTCGCGCTATTCGCGCCGCCTCTATAACCACTGGTCCGGCCGGCGAACACGATGGCACGTTGCTCAATATAGACGCATCAGCGATGTAGAGATTTCCAACTCCACGTACCTTGCCATCGGAGTCAACAATTTCATTACAGGACGACGCGGCATGAGACACAACAGATAAATGCTCACAAATCCACTCATCCAGATCAGCATTCTTCATTGCATCAAGCACTTCCACCGATGTCCCTTCAGAATCAACCAAGACCATTTCAGAGATAGCGGAAAAAGAAGCACTCGTTGCAGTGGAGATCAGTTCCCGAACCGCTTCTCGCATTGCAACCCGGTCTCGCATGGTCGCCAACATGTTGAAATCATTCTGCATAGCCGTATTGGAACGCCATACCCCACCACGTGATTCAGGATCCATCAGAGAGATAGACAACAATGCCGTCATCGCATCGTTTCCATTAGTGCGCTCATAAGCAATAGTCAGGAGTTTCGCATCTGACGATGACCGTGATTCGCGAACCACCGTTGTATCAAAGCGTGACGAGACATTCTTTTTCAGTCGAAGAGTAAATGTAATGGTGGGATGGTTTTGCAAGCCATCGCCAATCCCAGACACTGCACGCTCGAGCGAAGAGTGCAGCAACAATGCGGGGGTTGCAAGAGCGCCTGCACACATCACGAACAGAGATCCTTCAATTGCTTCATTCGTTGTGTGAGCAACTGACACCACCCGTTGAGCATGTTCCAGATATGTCACGGATTCTTGG
>JBIISL010000006.1:0-49943 GCA_044341035.1 Ilumatobacteraceae bacterium
GAGAGCGAACTGCTCGTTGGCAATTCTGTTTTTTGCCCCGTTTAACGAATCTGAGCAATTCGGGTCGCACGTACGAACAACGAAACTGGTGTCGAAACCTGTCAGCCCCATTGTTTTTGGTGAGGTCAACAGTGTAGGCCACCGGTCTGCCACAAATACACGGGGTTATTTGAGAAGGATGATCTCGGTATTGCGTTGTGCGGCCTTTGCCATGCGTGCATCGGAGGTTATGAGGGGCGTGTAAGTGGTCTGGGCGAGAAGGACATAGGTTGCGTCATAGGGGGAGAAATTCTTGGTCATTGCCCATAACTCGCGCCGATATGCAGACATTGTGAACAACTCGATTTGTAGGCCTTCAAATCGAGTCACGATGCGATTCAGGAGGTTGGTCGGAATGCGTTTTCTGATGGCCAGTTTTCGAATTCCACTGAGGAATTCGGGCACCAAAATTGCGGGGGCAATGAGATTGTCGTCTAAGACGTTTCGGTAGGTGCTGAATTCATCGGGGAATGCCAGCAAGTTGATGAGTGAAGATGCATCCACTGTTTTCATCGTGCATCTCTTTCGGCACGCAGTTCATCAATAAAAGCTTGACGTTCTTCCGGCGTCGATTTGAGTCCGGTGGGGTGTGCGAATACCTCGTCAAGCCATTGCGTATGTTTTTGTCGATTGATCTCTTGCTTGATTGCTTCGAGGATGACATCGCCGATTGTGCATTTTTGTCGTTCAGCAATTTCACGAAGCTGATCGTGGAGTTCCTGAGGGACGTTCTTTACTTGAATCGCGGGCATGTCTGGAATGTAGCATGCTTCTAGCATGCTGACGGATTGTTTCATGCCTGTATGTGTGCGAGCCGCAACAATGTTTGGCTAGATCATGCCCTTGCGTTGACGACCTAGAGAGCGTTGCATTTCGCGTTGTACGTCGCGTTCGGCAATCACTTGTCGCTTGTCGCCTTTACGACGACCACGAGCAAGTGCTAGTTCTACTTTGACTTTTCCGTCAACAAGTTTGATGGCCAAGGGGACAAGTGACAAACGTTCGCGTGCAACGCGATCATGGAGTCGTTCAATTTCAGAACGATGTAGCAATAGTTTGCGAGCACGGTCTGGGTCGTGAGCACCGGCGCCCACTGCGAATCGATACGGAGAAATATGAACTCCATCGAGCCACATTTCGCCATCAATCACTCGGGCGTACGCGTCTACTAATTGCACCATGCCCCCGCGCAGGCTTTTCACTTCGCTCCCGAGCAGCACAATGCCAGCCTCGACTACATCGAGAATTTCGTAGTCGTGCCGCGCCTTGCGATTAGTCGCCAGATTGGTGTTGGGGCTCTTTGCCATATGGGTACCGAAGCGTACCGCTAGCCTTCGAAGCGATGTCAGAGTCTCCTTCTCCGCAACTATTTGTCCCGTCCGGCGCCATTAAGGCCATGGCGGCGCACGCGTATCACTGCTTTCCTGAAGAGGCCTGTGGTCTTCTTATTGGCGATCGTGCCTCGAATCGTGTCGCCCGCTTTGTTGCAACTACGAACGTGGCCCACAGCGCCAAGGTGTACACCATTGACCCGAAAGAGCATTTGCGTGCTGAATTGGCGGCTGAAGCTGAGGGGTTCGACATCATTGGGTGTGTCCATAGCCATACCCACACAGACCCGTACCCCAGCCCAACGGACGTGGCTCAGGCGCCAGATCCTGACTGGCACTACATCATTGTCAGCCTGAAGCGGGGAGCGCCTGAATCCCGTTCCTACCGCATTGTGGGCGAGCAGATTTCTGAAGTGACCATTGTCCCCGTGTGATTAAAGGGGTGACAACTCCGGAATCAAAGGTTACAATTCTGACCAGAGTTGTCGGGAATAGTCCGAGAGCCCGATGGGTTGCATGAGGTAACCCGACAAAGCCATAGGAGGCGCACATGTCCATTGCTGATGTTCGCCGAAATGGTGGATCCGTTTTTGTTCTTCAGAATTCACTCGAGCTCGTGGGCAATACCCCGATGGTCGATGTGTCGATTCTGTCGCCAAACCCCAATGTGCGCTTAGTAGCGAAATTGGAAAGCCAGAACCCATTCGGTTCTGTGAAAGATCGCATTGCCAAATCAATGATCGAAGATGCAGAGCGCACGGGTCGTTTGGTTCCTGGTCAGCGCATTATTGAACCATCGTCTGGCAACACCGGAATTGCGTTAGCCGCCATTGCAAAAATGAAGGGCTACCCAATCACGATTCTTATGCCGACATCAGTCAGCGTTGAACGTCGTCAGATGCTTGAAGTTTTTGGTGCAGACATCATTCTCACTCCTGGTGAAGAAGGATCGAATGGTGCAGTTAGTCGTGCGCAAGAGATGGCAGCACAGCATCCTGAATGGTGCTTCTTGTACCAGTACGCAAACGATGCAAACCCACGAGCACATTTTGAAGGTACCGGGCCGGAGATCTGGCGCGATTGCCCTGAAATCACTCACTTTGTTGCTGGGCTAGGCACAAGCGGAACATTGATGGGTGTTGGAACTTTCCTCAAACAACAAAACCCAGATATCAAGATCATTGCTGTTGAGCCTCCACTTGGTGAGCGCGTCGAAGGATTGCGCAACATTGAAGATGGCTATATCCCGCCAGTGTTTGAAAATTGGCACGGACGTGATGTTCTTGATCGCAAGCGTGTTGTTCGTCCTCGTGAATCAATCGAGTGGGCACGTCGCTTGGTGCAAGAGTGCGGAATCTTTGCGGGCATTTCTGCAGGGGCATCGCTTGCCGGTGCAGTAAAAGTTGCGAGCGAAATCAACGAAGGAACCATTGTGTTCATCGTGTGTGACGGTGGCTGGAAGTATTTGTCGACTGGTGCATACACAGCAGATCTTGACGAAGCTGAAGCAAGCGCCGAAAAGATCATTTACTTCTAATTAGCGACCAGCAATTAGAACGCCGAGTCCGGCAACCACGATGCATGCAGCAAAAACGCGTCGCTTCATGTCTTTTTCGCCAAGGTATCGAGTACCGACTAACGCAACGATGACCACGCTTGATTCTCGTAGTGCTGTGACATAACCAACTGGTGCCTTTTGTACAGCAATGAGCACCATCCAATACGTGGCAACGGATGCAATACCTGCGACACAAAATCGTTTCCATGTTGAAGTAAGCGCAATAGCCATGTCATGGCGACGTCCTGTTGCAATGCCGTATGTTGACAAAGTGATTCCGGCACCAATGAACAGAAGTAATGGGTACAAGTTTCCACCCATCTGGCGAGAGCCATAACTGTCGATGACGGAGTAGGCGCCGATAGTTGCTGAGACCATAAGTGCCGCACGAACGTGTGAGTTATCTGCAGGCCCAGCGAGCAAGAGAATGCCAAGAACTGCAATTGCAATTCCTAGAAGCATGAGAGGGGTCAATGTGTCCGAAAGAAATATGACACCGCCGACGGCTGCGAGTAGTGCGCCAGTACCGCGAGCAATGGGGTAAGTGACAGAGAAGTCGCCTCGGTTATATGCCTGAGCAAGGAACACGACATAGAACGAATGAACTACGGCGCTTGCAACTAGGGGCCACCACGCAATGTTTTGGGCTCCACCGAGACCAACGAGCACTACCGCACACATAATTCCGGCGCATGTCATCTGGCCCCACAAGGCAAGCCAACGGTCCTCGCTTTGCTTCACCCACAGGTTCCAACCCGCGTGTAACACCGCTGCAGCAAGGGCGAGAAGTGTGGCAGCAAGCATGGGATACGACACTACGCCTAGCCTGAAGAGATGACCGGGACCGACAATCGCCCAATTGGGATGTTTGACTCCGGCTTCGGAGGTCTCACGGTTGCTCGCGCCGTGATTGATGTGTTGCCGTCTGAAGACCTTGTGTATATCGGCGACACAGGTCGATACCCATATGGTCCGAGACCAGCAGCTGAGGTGCGAGAGTTTGCTCGAGAGCTCGCATGGAGTTTGGTGAACGATCACAACGCAAAAGCAATTGTGGTCGCATGCAATACGGCATCGGCGGCAGCATTCACAGAGTTATCTGCTGAATTGCCAGTTCCCGTCGTCAGTGTGGTTGAGCCCGGTGCGCATGCATTGTCATTGACGTCACATTCAAAGCGAGTGGGTGTAATTGGAACTGTTGGCACTATCTCATCGGGCGCGTATCAGCGAGCACTTGCTGCCATCGATTCATCATTGTCGTTAACTGCATGTGCATGTCCTGGGTTTGTTGAATTTGTGGAACGCGGCCAGACAAGCGGAGACGAAGTGATGTTGCTTGCTGAACGTTTATTGGCACCAGTTGTGGCGGCCAACATTGATGCGTTGCTATTGGGCTGTACCCACTATCCATTCTTATCTCGTGTTATCAGTGAAGTGATGGGGCCAGACGTAGTGCTGGTTTCAAGCGCAGATGAAACTGCGTTTGCTCTTGCCGCGATGCTTGACAAATTGAGTCTTCGTACATCGTCTGTTTCCGAAGGACATCACACGTTTTTGTCATCCGGAGACGTTGAATGGTTTGCTGATTTCGGTCGCAGATTGCTCGGACCTGAATTATCTTCGGCAAGTCCGTGGAAACGATCAAAAACCGACTAGAACTAATGCGCCCACTACAAAGGAATACGCCATGACACGACCAGACGGACGCACAGCAGATCAACTGCGACCCATTTCATTCCAACGCGATTTCACCGATATGGCTGCTGGTTCAGTTCTGGTGTCATTTGGTAGGACCCGCGTTTTGTGCACCGCGTCAATCGATGAAGATGTGCCTCGCTGGATGAAGGGCTCTGGCAAAGGCTGGGTAACGGCCGAATACTCCATGCTTCCTGGTTCATCGCCAGAGCGAGTTGATCGCGAAGCTGCCAAAGGAAAGCAAAGTGGACGCACCGTAGAAATTCAGCGCCTCATTGGCCGCTCATTTCGTGCTGCGTGTGACATGCGCGCACTAGGAGAGCGTCAAGTAGTTGTTGACTGTGATGTGTTGCAAGCTGATGGCGGAACTCGTACCGCAAGTATTTGTGGCGGGTTCATTGCATTGCACGACGCAATGACACGTTTGGTGCAGAACGGTTCCATCAAAGAAAACCCACTTCACTCGTATGTTGCGGCCATCTCGGTTGGCATCTGTAACGGTGTACCGGTTCTTGACTTGCCATACATCGAAGACTCATCAGCAGAAGTAGATATGAACGTCGTCATGTTGCGCCCTGCTGCTGGTGGTGAACCAAAGTTTGTGGAAGTGCAAGGCACAGCAGAAGGTGTTGCATTTTCTCGTCCCGATCTTGATCAGTTATTGGGGCTTGCAGATATCGGCCTTGGTCGAATCTTTTCTTTGCAGTCAGATCTTTTGGCAGAGGCGCCTGTGTCTCGTCCGATCTCGCGATAATCAGCGCCATGCGGATTGTGTGCGCAAGCGCTAACCCGCACAAAGTGGAAGAACTCTCACGTCTATTGCCGACGTGGGTTGATTTAGTTCCGCGACCATCAGACATTGGAGATATCGATGAAGACGCTCCAACGCTTGAAGGCAACGCCATCATCAAGGCTGTTGAAATTGCTAATCATGCATCTGAATGGGCGATCGCTGATGACACCGGTTTAGCGGTTGATGCTTTGAACGGCGAGCCAGGTGTACGAAGTGCCCGCTTTGCGGGAGAACATGCGACTGATGCGGAGAATCGCGCATTGTTATTGGCGAAACTTGATGGAGTGACGAATCGGTCTGCTCGGTTTCGCACAGTTGTGGCGCTGGTGTCTTCGAAAGGCGATATTCATTTCGTTGGTGGCGAGTGCGCAGGAACTATTGCTGAATCTGAACGAGGTGGCAGCGGATTTGGTTATGACTCTCTGTTTATTCCTGCCGATGGCGATGGGCGTACCTTTGCAGAAATGTCAGGGCCAGAAAAAGATGCGTTGTCGCATCGTGGTCGTGCGCTAGCTCAGTTGCCAGAGTTGCTGGCACGAATTTTTGGGCTACCAACCCCGTAGGTCAATTGCCCACTCATCGATAACAGTGTCGTTGTCGATTACGTACGCAACAGAATGCATTGCCATTGTCGGGTCAACGTGTGCAGGAGTCACACGAATGCGGTCGCCGACCTTTGGTTTTGGTGTTCCTTCAGCTGGAGCAATTGTTGTGTGTTCGTCTGAACAGAACCACACGCTGTAGCCATTAACAGTGGGGTTGCCGTGGTCCATGCCAAGCGACTTCAAACCAACATCAATGACAACCCACGATGCATTGACCGAAATGACGGTTCCGAGAATCCATAGTGATTGAGAGAACGGATGCTTCAATTCTGCGTATTGCGAATCCATTAGGGCATAGCTACCGGCCTGCACTTCGTTGACTGCAGTGCCGGCAAACATGTCGTATGTTCCGGTGCCGCCAGCAGACATGATGTCTCCGCCAACGTCGTTATGTGCATGTGCAAGCAGTGTCATTGCTTCATGTACCTTGTCCTGCTTCTTCTGGCGATCTGTCAGCATCATCAGATGGCCTTCGTAACCCATGACGCCACGAACAATGAGACCAAGGGAACGTGCCGCATCAGCAAGTGAACCTGCTTGTTCAGGTGCGCAACCGCAACGAGGCAAACCCACGTTAACGTCAATAAGCACGTTACGAATTCCGGCGGTAGACGCGGCGTGAATTGTTTCTAACGAATCAACTGCAACAGTGATGAGTGCAGATGATTGTGCATCGGCAAGGGCCGCAAGTCGGGTGGGGTCAACAGTTTCGTTTGCAAGCAAAATGTCATCACCAACACCTGCGGCAACAAGTCCGAGAATTTCTCGCGGAGTTGCGCACGTAAAAGTGGTGTGACCTGCGACAACTTGTTCCGCTGCGATAGCTGTGCATTTGTGTGCTTTCACGTGGGGACGCAATGAACGTCCCGGATGAACCAATGCCATGGCAGCGATGTTTGAACGCAGTGCAGCCCGGTCAATAACGGGGCATGGCGTCGGTAAACGAGAAATATCCATAGTGCCGACGGAGGGACTCGAACCCTCAACATCCAGGACCTAAACCTGGCGCCTCTGCCAATTGGGCCACGTCGGCGACATGAGAAGGGTACCGCTATGTAAGAGAGGACGGCGGGCTCAGAGGTGGCAAACTATGTACGTGACCGTAATTAACAGCCCTTCGCTTGATTCCACCCTTGATGCCTCTGTTCTTGAGGAGCAACTCGGACTTGCTGGACATATTTTGGACGAAGGGTCGTTGCAGAATAGCGTGCAGCGTTTTGCCGAGCAGAAGATTGTTCTGCCAACGTTCGGGGAACTTGCCGAGCCAAGCCGCATTGCAAATGACATCACGAAGGGTGTTGACAAGAATGCTGCAGATCCGCGCAACTTGTTTCGAGTGCATTGGTACAACAACATGGCAGGCGACAAGGTTGCAGTACCAGAGCATGTGGTACTTCCACCGTCGCTAACCGGCATTGAGTCACCCATCATTGTTGTGTTCGGAGACAGATTCCCCATGATCACGGCACACAAAGTGTTAGCTGCATATTCGTGCTTCGTGCCGCGTGTAATCACAGGCCAATTCGACCCAACACGTCACCGCGCAGTGTGGCCTTCGACCGGCAACTATGCACGCGGCGGTATTGCAATCAGCCGTCTGATGGGTTCGCGCGGAGTCGCAGTTCTTCCTGCAGGCATGTCACAAGAGCGTTTTGATTGGCTTGATAAATGGGTTGTCGACAAATCAGACGTTGTACGTACGCCAGGTACTGAAAGCAATGTCAAAGAAATCTACGACGCATGTAACGAAATGGCCAAAGACCCAGGCAACTTCATCCTGAATCAGTTCTGCGAATTCGGAAACCATGTTGGTCATTATGAAGTCACGGGTCGTGCACTTGCACACGCGTTCGAACATGTGAAAGCAAATGGCCACTCAGGTATTCGTCTTGCGGCGTTTACGTCTGCCACTGGCTCTGGCGGCACTATTGCAGCAGGTGACCGTTTGAAAGATGTTTACGGCACACGCATTGTTGCTGTTGAAGCACTTGAGTGCCCAACCATGTTGGAAAACGGTTTTGGTGAACACAACATTCAGGGCATTGGCGATAAGCACATCCCGCTTATTCAGAACATCATGAACACTGACGTTGTGGTCGCAGTAACCGACAAAGCGACTGACGAACTTGACGTGTTGTTTAACACTCCTGCTGGTCAGAAGTATTTGGCAGAACGTCACAATGCGAGTCCGGAACTCGTTGAAGCACTCACGCATTTTGGTTTTTCAGCAATTTGCAATGTTCTTGCTGCAATTAAGACTGCAAAGTTGTTGGGCTACGGCGCCAACGATGCAATTGTCACCATTGCCACTGATGGCAGCGACTTGTATCCGAGCGAACGCAAGAAGACAATTGCTACACGTTTCCCGAACGGCTTCACTGAAATTGACGCAGCGGAAGTATTTAGCGAGCACCTTGGTTCTGTCAGCACTGACAACATGATTGATTGCACCGAACGTGAACGCAACCGTATTTTCAACCTTGGCTATTACACCTGGGTAGAACAGCAGGGCACTCCGCTTGATGTATTTGAAGCGCGCCGTTCGCAATCGTTCTGGCGCACAGTGCGCGGGTTTGCTCCGGTGTGGGACAACCTCATTACTGAGTTCAACCAACGCGTTGCTCGCATTACTAAGTAGCCAGTCATGACAGGCGTGGTCACTGGCCTTTTGTGTGCAGTGTGTGGCGCCCATGAATCAATTGCGACTCCGTTGTCATGGTTGTGCCCGAATGCATCATTGTCAGACCGGCATCATGTTTTGCATTTTGAATCATCAGTAGAACCATTTCGCCCGTCAGATGATGCGAACCCATACCTTGCGTTTCGCCGCTATTTGGCAGTTGATTCCTTGGGGGAGTCACTTGGGCTGAGCGACGCTCAGCGAGTCTCCATCATTACTTCAGCCGATGACGCAGTGTCACGTGTTGCGGGCACCGGATTTTTGCGTACGCCGCTTACTCGAAGTGATGAATTGTCAGAGGCACTGGGGTTCTCGAGTACCGGAGGCATTTGGGTAAAAGATGAAACCGCCAATGTTGCTGGTTCGCATAAGGCTCGACACATTTTCACTGAGTTACTTCACTTATTGATGGTGGAGGCTGCCGGCAAAGCACCATGGACACCATCAACTCGTCCGTCGCTCGCTATTGCATCGTGTGGCAATGCGGCGATTGCGGCAAGCACGTTGGCTGCTGCAATGTCATGGCCAATCTCGGTTCATGTTCCGCCAACTGCATCGACAGCTGTTCTTGCAACTCTCGAGAAACTCGGCGCGACAATTGTTGTGTGTCCGCGACGTGACACGGACCCAGCAGGCGACCCATGTGTGTTGCGATTCCGTGAAGCAGTTGCCGCCGGCGCAATTCCATTCGGAGTGCAAGGCACAGAGAATGCTTGGTGTCTTGACGGTGGCCGCACCATTGGGTGGGAGATCAGTGAAGAACTAGGTCATTTTGCCGATCGCATTTTTGTTCAGGTGGGCGGCGGAGCATTGGCAGCGTGCGTTGGTGCATCAATGCGCATTGCTGGCGTGCATCCGAAATTACACGCCGTACAAACGCAAGGCTGCGCGCCATTGGAACGAGCATGGAAAAACGCAATCGCAACTGGTGGGGCACGAAATGCAGGTCCGCGCTGGAGTGAGTGCATGTGGCCCTGGGAAGTAACGCCGACGTCCTTTGCGGACGGAATTTTGGATGATGAGACCTACGACTGGATCAGTGTGCTCGACGCAATGGCAGATACGGGGGGTTCACCTGTGGTCGTGACAGAAGATCATTTACATCGCGCGTACGACTTGGTGCGCAATGTTGGCGGTTTCAATTCGTGTGCGACAGGAATTTCCGGTTTTGCTGGTGTTCTTGCAACGCGTGACAGCATTTCTGATGATGAACGCATTGTGGTCATCGTTAGCGGCGTGTCTCGCCTTTAGGGGACGTGACGAGGGTCTGAATCAACTTCGTGAAGTTGACCAGTTTCCACGTCGTAGACGAATCCACGAATGTGGTCTTTAGAAACTATGAACGGGCTATGGCCGAGTCTGTTCATTGATTGACGAACAGAGTCGTACGGATCTTTGAACGCTTCGATAGCCCAACTAGGACGGATGCCGCAGTCGTCTTCAATCTGTTTCTTGAACCCATCATCAGAAATAGTTTGCAAGCCGCAGTTGGTGTGGTGAATGAGAATGACTTCTTGTGTGTTCAGCAAACGTTGGGACACCACGAGTGAGCGAATGACATCATCTGTCACAACTCCACCAGCATTACGAATGATGTGGGCATCACCGTGGGCGAGGCCAAGCATCTGGAAGATGTCCATTCGGCTATCCATGCAGGCGACGATTGCGAGATGACGCTTGGGCGCAAGGGCCAGACCTGCATCACGAAAGTCGGCCACGAATTCGGAGTTATTGGAGATCAATTCGTCGGTGTTGGGGGAGAAGTCACTGGCTGATGGCATGGCTCTATTCTTGCCGAGCGGGTAGCCTTTATCCACTATGAGTACTTCTGGACTTCCTGTCAGCCCAATGGCCATCGATGCTGGCGGCGATCCTCGCTCCGACATTTTCACACGATTGCTGAAAAACCGCGTTGTCATGCTTGGCACCGACGTCAACGACGAGATTGCAAACCAGATCTGCGCTCAGTTGCTCTATCTTGAGGGCGAAGATGCCAATGCAGACATCTGGCTGTACATCAACAGCCCTGGTGGTTCGGTCACTGCTGGAATGGCTATCTACGACACCATGCAGTTCGTGAGTTGCAATGTCGCAACAGTGTGCATGGGTCTTGCTGCTTCCATGGGTCAGTTTCTTCTCACCGCCGGTGCTGAGGGCAAGCGTTACACATTGCCAAACTCTCGCATCATGATGCATCAGCCTCTTGCTGGTTTGCGCGGACAAGCTTCAGACATTGCAATCCAGGTAGAGCAGTCACGCTTCATCAAATTGCGTATGGCTGAATTGATTGCGCACCACTCTGGCCACACCGTTGCTGAAGTGCAGGCCGATAGTGAGCGCGACCATTGGTTTAGTGCTGAAGAAGCAAAGAACTACGGCCTTGTCGACAAGGTCATCGTGAAGCGCGGAGAAATTCGCTAATTATCTCTACGGAGCAACCGTTGTGGTTGTCGTAGCAATAGTGGTCGTCGGCACTCGCGGCGGCTCAATGTTTAGCCCTGTTGAGATATCGACAGCGCAAGTGCTTTTTACCCAATCACGTACGTTCAGGGCCGACTGATTCGCAGCGTATGTTGCGTCAGCCATTTCTTGTAGCGCCTCTTTGTCGGTTGAATCTACGCGTGAGGCATCTTGTAGCAATCCCGTGAGAATCGCAAAGTCGCCTTCTATTGAGAGCGGCGCTCGCTTGAGTAGTCGCTCGTAGCGACTCACCATTGCAGTGACATCAGTTCCTGTGACCATTGGCTGCCCAATGGCGGGTAACTCACGTCCGAGTTGTGCGCAAAAACTTGAGCCCGTGCGTGCGGGAGAGGCGCAACCCGACAGCAGAAGAAACAAACCGGTGGCCGTTGCCAAAACTGCAGACCTTCTCGCACACATCTAGTCGATTATCACAGACTCGAACCCAAAGGGGCAGCACATGTATGCAGCTATCCGATCCGCCACTCTTTTTGGCACCCGTGGAACACCAATCACGGTTGAAGCACACGTAGGAAAGGGGTTGCCCGGATTCACGGTTGTGGGGCTCCCAGACGAAGGGTGTCGTGAATCACGTGATCGCGTGCGTGCTGCGTTGTTGTCAAGCGGGTTCGAGTGGCCACTGCGGCGAATCACAATCAATCTTGCTGGTGGTGGCGAACGTAAAGGCGGCGCTGGCATGGACTTGGCTATTGCAGTCGGCTTGTTGGTTGCAGAGGGGATCGTGCCAACAGAAGCGGTGGAGAGGTGTGCGTTCATCGCTGAATTAGGACTTGACGGTTCGCTACGTCCTACTGCCGGAATGGCTCCGCTTGTTGACGCAGTGTCTGAGTATGACGTTGTTGTTGCCGCATCGGCTGCTGCAGAGTCGATGTTGGCGCGACCATCACGGTTGCGGCCCATTTCCTCGCTAGCCGAATTAGTTGAGGTACTTGTTGACGGAACACCGTGGCCATCAGTTGCAGTACCAAGCGCGCATGTTGTTGTCGATGCAATTGCAGACATGGCTGATGTTCGTGGCCAATCAAGCGCTCGACTTGCGCTTGAAGTTGCGGCTTCTGGTTTTCATCACATGCTCATGATGGGGCCACCAGGAGCTGGCAAATCAATGTTGGCACGACGCCTACCCGGATTACTTCCGCGACTCACGGAAGATGAAGCATTTACCTGTGCCATGGTTCGCAGTGCAGCTGGCATGCAAGTCAGCAGTGCTATTGCGTCGTCGCCACCATTTCGCTCGCCTCATCACAACATTTCTATGGCGGCAATGGTGGGCGGAGGGTCCGGTCATATTCGGCCCGGGGAACTAAGCCTGGCGTCGAACGGCGTGTTGTTCTTAGACGAGATGGGTGAGTTTCCTCCCACCGTGCTTGACTCATTGCGCCAACCACTTGAAGAAGGGGTCGTCAATATTTCACGCGCTCATTCATCGGTCACGATGCCGGCACGATGTTTATTAGTCGCCGCAACAAACCCGTGTCCATGCGGTGAAACATCACCGCTCGGATGTATGTGCGCAATCGCAATTAGGCAACGGTACGTGCGTCGGTTCAGCGGACCTCTTATTGATCGTTTTGATATCCGTATCAAACTTGTCAAACCTTCAACTGCCGAACTCACGGGGGGCACTGCTGGTGAGAGCAGTATTGTCATCGCGAAACGTGTAGCTCATGTGCATCAGGTCAGCATTCAAAGGCAAGGATGTCTGAACTCAGCAATTCCCGCTGATCTTCTTGACGAAGTAGCGCCACTGTCGCGTGATGCAATGTCATGGTTGCGAAGCCGACTCGACGAGGGACGATTATCTGGTCGTGGGTATCACCGTGTGCGCAGAGTTGCGAGAACGCTTGCCGATTTGAATGGCGCTGAAAACGTGGTTGATACCGAGTGGGTAGAGGCAGCTTTTGGTATGCGCGTTCCCATTACTCCAACGATTGAGAGGCATTAGTCGTGGTGAATCGATATCCCGAATGGACATATAGCGCTGCGCTTGCGGCACTGCCGTTGCAAACACCACTACGTCTTCGTCGCTTGATAACTCTTGATACGCCTGGGCACGTATGGGACATGCTGCAAGCAGGTGAACGACCACTCGTCGGCATTAATGACGCTGTGTGGCGTGCATGGCATAAGGCCGATGCATCCTTGCTTGTCTCAACGGCTGAGGCATGTATCGATTCTTCGATGACTGTGGTTTCTATGCGCGATGCCCCGTATCCGCCGTCGTTGCTTGGTGATCCGAGTGCGCCCGGGGTTCTCTTCATGATTGGTGATGCAGGAGCATTTCAAAATCGACGCGTCGGAATCATTGGCACACGCCACGCCACGCAGCGTGGCAAATACTTTGCGCAACTTCTGGGAAAACAATTATCGGCCGCGGGTGTCAGTGTGGTTTCCGGATTAGCAAGAGGTATTGATGTTGAATCACATGTTGGTGCTCTCTCACTCAGCGCACAAGACGGTTGTCCCCCCATTGCAATTGTGGCGTCAGGTCTTGACATGGTGTATCCGCCAGAACATGAACGCATCTGGGGAGAAATGGGTCGGCGGGGGTTATTGATTAGTGAGTCTCCACCAGGCACTGCGCCAGAGCCGCACCGTTTCCCGATGCGCAATCGTATTTTGGCAGCGCTGAGCGAAGTGCTTGTTGTTGTGGAGTCTCGCGCAACAGGTGGCTCCATGATTACGGTGCGCGAAGCAATGAAGCGCGACATCACGGTGTTGGCAGTACCAGGTGCGCCAGGGATAGCGCCGTGTGAAGGGACTAACAATCTTCTACGAGATGGTTGTGGCCCCGTCACTGATGTCACCGATGTACTTGTGGCTCTGGGGCTTGATCACCGCCACATGACTGACTGGTGCGAGGGACGCCCAGCACTACAAGACGACGAACGTCAGGTCATGTCAGCACTTGGCCGAGTGCCGCGAAGCATCGATGAAATTTCGCTGGGTGCATCATTGTCAGTGGTGAACGTTGCCGTGATTCTCGGTCGATTAGAAGCCAAAGGGTGGGTCGCCAACACAAACGGATGGTGGGAGGCACTCGTGGCATAGTCCATCAGGGGTACCGTTGAGGTCATGAGCACCGCTGCACAGTCACGGGTCAAATCTTCGGATCTTGACCAATTTGAATTGTCGCGCTACGCCAAGACTCTCGCTGTTGCTGAATCCGTGCGAATGGGGCGTCTGTCAGACCTCACCCATGCCGTTTCGTATTTCGTAAAACAAAAAGCAGTTACTCCCATTTCCGTCACAGAGTCGTTGGTGGTTGAGTATTGCGATCAACTGGAAGCTGACGGATATTCGGTTGAAACAGTTGAGCAACGGATGTCTGGCATGTCCGCATACTTCGCGTGGTGTGTTCTCACGATGAAGACAAGTAAAGGTGCTGAACCGTTCACTAATCCCGCGCATGGAATTGTGCCATCGCATCTGTCGTCGTGTGTGCAGTGCCGTGCTGCTACAAACAACAGCCTGAAGGGTGACTGTGTTGTTCGCAATAAGCGCTTAAAGAAGTGGGCCATTGCACAGTTTGAATCGTCGCTCACTGCATCCGCGGCAAACACTCGTGCTGCGTACCGCCGCGATGTTGAATTATTCGCTGAGTGGATGCTTGACTCGATGCCATCGGTAATTCCCAATATGGTGGAAAAAGAACATGTGCGTGAATATTTGGCAATGCTTCATGACAGAGGAGCTACGTCTCGCACCATTGCTCGACGAGTCGCATCGTTGCGTCGATACTTCGCGTGGGCGATTCGAAGTGGGACATCGAAAGCTAACCCCACAGATGCAGTGCACACACCAGCAGTGAAGGGTCGCTTGCCTCGACCGCTTGATGCTGAAACAGTTGCCCGTCTTGTGTCGTCTGAAGATGACGAAGCTCCCGAATGGCGCAGAGCTCGCGATCGAGTTGTTCTAGAAATTCTCTATGGAAGTGGCTTGCGAGTCTCGGAAGTATGCGGACTCACATTGCAGAGCGTGTCGTCTGATGGGTCGTCATTGCGAGTAATGGGTAAGGGCTCAAAAGAACGAATGGTTCCACTAAGTGCTCCGGCGACCGAAGCAATTCGTCGCTGGCTACTGGTGCGTCATGAAGTTGCAGGCGAGGGAACAGGGTCTTCTCTTGTGTTGTCTGCACGCGGTAACGCATTGAGTCGTCGCGATTGCACCCGACTTCTTGATGAAGCGTGTGAGCGTGCCGATATTCCTGGTGGTACACACCCACATGCGTTGCGGCATTCGTTCGCCACACATCTCATGGATAACGGTGCAGATACGCGCTCTATTCAAGAACTTCTTGGCCATAGCGATGCATCAACAACGCAGCGTTACACGCACGTGAGTAAAGAACGCCTTCGCCTTGTGTATTCAGAATCGCACCCACGCGCATGAACGCACGCCCGCTTCGATACACAATTGATTCAGCGTGGGATGCATGGCACGAGTCAGAAGAGGGCACTGCGCGCGACTGGTTAGTCGTGCACTACGCCTCGCTCGTGAAATTTGTTGCGGGTCGTCTTGCTGCAGGGTTACCCCGCACTGTTGATACGGGTGACCTAGTGAGTGCGGGCGTCTTCGGGTTGATGAATGCGATTGACAGGTTTGATCCGTCCCAGGGCGCAAAGTTTGAAACATATGCGATACCTCGTATCCGTGGCGCAATTCTTGACGGTCTTCGTGCGCTCGATTGGGTACCTCGTTCTGTTCGCTCTCGTTCGCGCTCTGTGCAAGATGCCATCGCGTTGCTAGAACATCAACATGGTCGCACGCCAACTGACGAAGAAATTTCTGCCGAGTTGTCAATCACGACTGATGAATTGGAAAAGTGGCTTGCTGATATCGCAGCTGGCTCAGTCGGTCCACTTGATCACGTTGCGCTAGATACAACTGCTGACGAAGCCGATGCTCATTTGCAGCCAGGGCGCGCAATGGAAGACGGCGAATTACGCACTGCAATGCGTGCCGAAATTTCCAAACTTCCCGAACGAGAACAAGCAATTTTGATCTTGTATTACGACGATGGTTTGACATTGTCGGAAATAGGCGAAGCATTGGGTGTCACCGAGAGCCGCATCTCGCAGATTCATACAAAAGCAGTTCTGCAGTTGCGTTCTCGACTCGCTGCCGCCGGCATGGGCTGACATTTCCAAACGTGCGTCACGGTCGCACACATCGTCAGTATGCGTTCATTCATTCTTTCTCCGGTTGTCGCGGCTCTGCTCGCAATTACGTCGACACCAGTTGCTCCGGTGCGCGGAACAGTGGTCGATGGTTTTCGGGCACCTGCATGCCAAAGATGTGCCGGGCACCGCGGTGTCACCATCGCCACGACATCGGGGTCACCTGTTCGGGCAGTAGCTGACGGAGTCATTGTGTTTGTTGGTCAGGTTGCGAATGTTTTGTATGTGGTCGAAGACATTGGGAGAGGAGCCAGAGTTACCTATGGCCAATTACGCAGGTCTTCTGTAGTGCTCGGTTCCGTTGTGGCGAGCGGGGAGACGCTTGGGGAGAGCGGTGAAGAGCTCTATCTCGGTGTCAGGCTTCGGGGTAAATATGTGAACCCGTTGCAGTATCTGGGTTTTGGGACTGCTCGGCTGTTGGGCCGTGGGTCCGTCATTGTGGCGCGATGACCCCATCCCGATAGGCTTTCAGAGTTCAACGCGCGCATTCTGTGCGTGTTGCATAAAGCAAATACCTTGCACACTGGCCATCTGCGGTCGCTTCGGCGTCGGATCAGTGTGTGGAAAACCGCAGAAGGAGAAAATCATGGCTGTCGTATCAATGCGTCAAATGCTCGAAGCTGGTGTCCACTTTGGTCACCAGACCCGTCGCTGGAATCCGAAGATGAAGCAATTCATTTTTGGAGAGCGCAACGGAATTCACATCATCAACCTCGACCAAACTCTCGAGCGTGTTGAAGTTGCCTACGCATTCGTGCGTGACTTAGTTGCAAATGGCGGAACTGTTCTGTTCGTTGGCACAAAGAAGCAGGCACAAGATCCAATTCGTAGTTACGCCGAAAAGTGTGGCATGTACTACGTCAACGAACGTTGGTTGGGCGGCATGCTCACGAATTTCGAAACCATCTCTAAGCGTGTTGCAAAGATGCAAGAGTACGAGCGCATGATGGCGTCAGGTGAATTTGAAGCCATGCCAAAGAAAGAAGCCCTTCTTCTTTCCCGCGAACTCGACAAATTGCAGAAGAACCTTTCTGGTATTTCTCATCTTCCACGTCGTCCGGATGCAATTTTTGTTCTTGACACAATGAAAGAGCACATTGCAGTCACCGAAGCGAACAAGCTTGGAATTCCTGTAGTGGCGGTTGTCGACTCAAACGTTGACCCTGACCTCATTCAGTTCCCAATTCCTGGAAACGACGATGCAATTCGTTCAAACGATCTTCTTACTCGTGTTATTGCAGAGGCAATTATCGAAGGTCGATTCATTGCCCAGAAGCGCAATCCGGCTGCAGCAGCGACTGAAGTTGTTGCAGTAGAGCGCACAGCAGAAGAGAACGCAGTGTTTGAAGCACAGCAGGCTGACGCTCGTCGTCAAGCAGCAGAAGCTCAAGCATCTCGCGAAGCTCGTTTGTCAGCACCAAAGCCAGCCGATCAACCAGCAGCGGAGTAGTCATGTCATACACAGCTAAAGACGTTCAAAGCCTTCGCCAAACAACTGGCGCAGGAATGATGGACTGCAAAAAGGCACTCGAAGAAAATGGTGGCGAAATTGAAGCCGCCAAGCAGTGGCTTCGTGAAAAAGGTCTTGCCGCAAGTGCAAAGCGTGACGATCGCGAAAACGCTCAAGGTGTTGTTGCAATCATCGTTGAGGCAACACGTGCCTCAATCATCAAATTGAAGTGTGAAACCGACTTTGTTGCATCAAGTGATGGTTTCAAAGCAGCGGCTGATGCCTTGGCTCAGTCAATTCTTGAAAAAGGCGAAGCCGGACTTGCTGATCACTCCACAAAGATCGACGACTTGAAGATTACTTTGAAAGAAAAAATTGAAGTGGGCGAGACCATTCGGTTTGAAGCTGCTGCCGGCAATGTTCTTGATTTTTACAACCACATTCAAGGTGGTCGTGGAGTCAATGGCGTCATTGTTGAAATGTCTGGGGCTACTCAAGAAGCTGCACACGACGTAGCTGTTCATATCGCTTTTGCTCGTCCCCGCTATCTGCGCCGTGAAGATGTTCCTGCGGACGTTGTCGAAAAAGAGCGCGCAACGCTTGAAATCGTTACGCGTAACGAAGGTAAGCCTGAACAGGCAATTGCCAAAGTTGTTGAAGGTCGCGTCAACGGTTTCTTCAAAGACGTTTGTCTTCTTGAACAGCCATACGCGAAGGACGACAAACTCAGTATTGCTCAGTTCATCGGAACCGCTCAGATCGTGCGCTTTGCACAGGTAGAGATCGGCTGACATGTCGACTCGGCCCGCCTGGTCACGCATTGTGCTGAAACTTTCGGGTGAAGCACTTGCTGAACCATCGGGTTTTGGTCTTGACAGTGGTGTTCTGTCTCAAGTTGCCGAAGAAGTTCGTGAAGCTCGTGAAGAACTAGGTACCGACATTGCCATCGTTGTTGGCGGTGGAAACTTTTGGCGGGGTCTTAAGGGCGCTGGTCAAGGTATGGACCAAGCGCAAGCTGACTACATGGGAATGCTCGCTACGGTCATGAACGGACTTGCTTTGCAAGACGCTCTCGAGCGCGCCGGACAACATTCTCGTGTGATGAGCGCAATCGAAATGCCGAAAATCGCCGAGCCGTATATTCGTCGTCGCGCTGAGCGCCACTTGGAAAAAGGTCGTGTTGTCATTCTTGCTGGCGGAACGGGAAACCCTTTTTTCACCACCGATACCGCTGCTGCGTTGCGGGCAGCAGAAATCGACGCTCAAGTCATCTTGAAAGGCACCCATTCCGGTGTTGATGGGGTGTACACCGCAGATCCAAAGATTGATAAGACGGCTACTCGCTATGACCGAATTAGCCATATGGATGTCATCACCAAAGGGCTCAAGGTCATGGATTCGACCGCAATTACCTTCTGTATGGACAAAAATCTTCCCATCGTGGTCTTTGATCTTCTGGCTCGTGGCAACGTCAAGTCCATTCTCCGAGGCGAACAAATAGGTACGCTGGTCGGGTGATCGAAGAAGCCACCCTCGAAGCCATCGACAAGATGGAACGAGCAGTGGAGCATGTCCAGTCACAATTCTCTTCTGTCCGAACTGGCCGCGCTAGTCCAAGCCTGGTTGAAAAATTGCTGGTCGACTATTACGGATCGACAGTTCCCTTACAGCAGCTAGCCGGATTCCAAGTTCCCGAAGCCCGCACCCTTGTTGTGAAGCCACATGACCGCGGTTCTCTCGGAGCGATTGAAAAAGCGATTCGCGAAAGCGACCTTGGACTGAATCCCTCGAACGATGGCGTCGTTATTCGGTTGTCGATTCCTGTTCTTACTGAAGAGCGCCGCAAGGAATATGTAAAAATCGTGAAGAACATGACTGAAGATGGCCGCATCGCAGTTCGCAACATTCGACGTGATGCTCGCAAACACATGGAAACTGCAGAGAAAAATTCTGAGATATCGAAAGATGAATTGGACAGGGCTGAAAAAGAGCTAGACAAGCTCACGCAAGACCACATTGAACTAATCGAAAAAGCTTTTACCCGTAAGGAACATGAGCTGCTCGAGGTATAGAGACGATGGCAACTATTGTTGCCAACGAACGCCCGAAAGGGGAACAAAATGAGTGACGATATTTGGCGCCGCCGAGACAATACAGACAGCAACGACTCGTCTGGATACGGAACCGACTTTGGGTCTGACTTCGGAACGGTGCAGTTTGCAGATGACCCAACCGCCGAGCCTGTTCTTAGCTTCGGCGACAACGACACGGGCAGCCTTCCTCATTGGACCGAACCAGCTACTGGTGAATTGCCTTCAGTCGAAGACGACACTGATGTGTGGGGAACGTTTCAAGAACCTAGTGAGCCCACTCGGCGTCCAGACCACATCACAATTGGTACGGATCCAACAGATGAGCGCCGGCGTGCCTCACGCGATGTCACTGCAGATTTTGGGATGGATCCATCCCGTGACATCACCGGTGGCGTTCCGCGCGGTCGCGCACCACAAGTTCGTCGTTCAGGCCCACGCGGTGCAGGTGGCGGCACAGGTCGCGATATGCCGACTGCGGTTACTACTGGACTTATTTTGCTCGCTGTGTTTCTTGGTGCAATCATCTGGCGCCCAGCGGCGGTCATGCTCATTGTCGTTGCAGTCGTCGGACTAGCGGCAGTTGAGTTCTTCAGCAAAGTAACCGAGAAGGGGTACAGGCCCGCAACCTTCGCCGGATTGTTGACATGTGTCGTTGCTCCAATTGCTGCTTATTGGATTGGCGATGCATCATTGCCGTTGGTATTTGCGTTTGGCTTCCTTGCAACGTCTATTGGTTTCATTGGTAGCACCAGTATTCAAAGCGGCCCTATGCCGAACGTTGCAATAACCAATATGGCAATGACATGGATTGGTTTGCTCGGTTCATTCGCAGCTTTGATTCTTCGTTTTTCAGTGAACGGAGGCCCAGTTCACGCTGGAACCGACACGCTGTTAATGATCGTTATTGCTGTTATCGCTAATGACGTCGGTGGTCTTTTTGTTGGTGCATCTTTAGGAAAAACACCTCTACGTGAATGGATAAGCCCAAACAAGACCATTGAAGGTGCGATTGGCGGAGCCATAGCAACTCTTGTCGCCGTCATTGTGTTCGGATCCCAAAACGGAACATGGAACACCATGAGCGAATGGATTGCGTTGTCAGTAGTTGTTGCAATCATGGCTCCTTTGGGAGACCTCGTTGAATCAATGTTCAAGCGCAATTTAGATGTCAAAGACTTTGGCACCATTGTCGCGGGACATGGCGGAGTGTTAGACCGCTTCGATGGTTTCTTCTTTGTTCTTCCAGCCGTGTACTACCTCACGTTGGTTATTAGTCCTTGGTCGTAACGCGAGTCGCCATTGCAGGATCTTCTGGGTCCATTGGCACACAAACAATTGATGTCGTTCTGGCAGAGCCTGACAAATATCGAGTTACCGCACTTGCCGTTGGCTCTTCTTCTGCTGCTGTCATCGCGCAAGCACGTCTTCTGAAACCCGATGTAGTTGTCGTAACAGACGAGGCAGTACGTTCTGCCGTCGCAGCTGCTCTTCCCGGAGTAACGGTCACTGGAAATCTTGTTGATGTTGTCGATGTTGCAGATGTGGTTATAAACGGAGTTGTTGGGTTTGCCGGATTGTCAGTAACTCTTGAAACATTGCGCGCGGGGAAAACGCTTGGCTTAGCAAATAAAGAAAGCCTCATTGCTGCTGGCCCATTAGTGCAGCCACTACGCAAAACACCTGGCGCTCAACTAGTGCCGGTTGACAGCGAACACTGTGCCATCCATCAGTGCCTCCGTTCGTCGTCAGCGCCTGAATCAGAAGTAGCGCGCATCGTGCTCACGGCAAGCGGGGGTCCGTTTCGTGGTCGATCAGCTGAATCACTGGCCACTGTCACCGTAAACGAAGCATTGGCGCACCCCACATGGAAGATGGGTCCGAAGATCACAATCGACTCTTCAACTCTCATGAATAAAGGCCTTGAAGTAATTGAAGCACATGAATTATTCGGTACCTCGTTCGACAATATTGATGTTGTTGTTCACCCACAATCAGTCGTGCACTCCATGGTGGAATTCACCGACGGCTCCACCATTGCCCAATTGTCAATGCCTGACATGAGGTTGCCAATTGGATATGCACTTAGCTACCCGCACCGCATTGCAACACCATTTGGACGAATCGACTGGACCACATTGTCTCGTCTTGATTTTGAACCACCTGATCGAAAAACATTTGTTTGTCTTGACCTCGCGTACGAGGCAGGTCGCGCAGGTGGCACTGCGCCAGCAGCATTGTCTGCTGCAAACGAAATTGTTGTTGAGGCATTCCTTGCTGGTCGTATCACGTGGTCACAAATTGGCATTTTTGTGTCCCGGGTGATGGAAAAGTTTGTTGTTACTGTGCCAACATCGGTGGACGATGTTCTTGATGCAGATGCACAAGGTCGTCGACTAGCCACAGAGGAGCTATCGCGATGAGCGATTTTTATCATCGATTTCGCGCTGAAGTAGCGGCTGGTGGCGCCGTTGACGAAACAGTGTCTCCAATGGCAACGCGCAATGGCAAATTCACCGGAATCATCATGATCGCTTTGCTTGCGTATTTGGCAATCAAGAACCCGTGGACTTTTGTTTTTGTTGTCGGCCTGCTTCTTTCAGTGTTCTTGCATGAAGTAGGGCATTTCTCTACCGCTCGTCTAACGGGCATGAAGGTCACTCAGTTTTTCATGGGCTTTGGCCCACGAGTATGGAGCCGCACAAAAGGCGAAGTGGAATATGGCGTTCGTGCATTGCCGCTTGGTGCTTTTGTTCGCATCATCGGGATGAACAACGTTGATGAAGTTGATCCTGCAGATGAATCACGCGCATATCGTTCTCAAACATTCCCTCGACGGCTGCTTGTTATTACAGCCGGATCTCTGATGCACATGGTGATTGCATTTGTTTTGTTTTTCGCCGTGTACACATCTGGTGGCCGTCAACAAAACACTGGCATTTCCACTGTTCGCGGAATCGCTGAGTCAAGTAGTCCAGCGTCGTCGGCTGGCATTGTTGTCGGTGACACCATTGTGTCTATTGGGGGTATTGCTGTGGCCGATTACAACAGTGTCTCTGCAGCAATCCAAACCTTTTCTGTGGGTGAATCAATTTCTGTTGTGTTTGAACACGATGGTGTCCGCCAAACTCGTGATGTTGTTTTGGCAAAACATCCTTCCGTTCCGGGCCGTGCCTATTTGGGTGTCATGGCAGATGACTGGGATTGGGAACAGCTTGGAATCTTTGATTCTGTCGGACAATCAATCACAGATATCGGAGACACCATTACTGGCTCCGTGAAAGGGGTGGTGGTTGCCCTTAACCCAATAAATTCAATTCGTCATCTCACAAAATCCCCTGAAGCCACTCTTGAAACCCGTCCGACCACCGTTGTGGGCATTAGTGAGTTCAGCGGCACTGTTGGCCGATCCGATGGATTAAAGGGTGTACTTGTTTTGCTCGCCAGCATCAATGTATTTGTTGGCGTTTTCAATATGTTTCCTCTGTTGCCCTTCGACGGTGGCCACGCAGCCATCGCTATTTATGAACGGGTGCGTTCTCGCAAAGGAAAGCTGTATCGAGCAGATATCAACAAGATGGTGCCTCTTGCCACCTTGGTGGTCGGGCTTTTGTCACTTTTGCTTCTGACAGGTTTATACCTCGATATCACTCAACCAATCGGGTAAATGGCTGCGGAACTGACAGACTAAGACACATGTTCGAGCGTCGTAATACTCAGCAAATCATGGTGGGCAAAGTTCCTGTCGGTGGTGGATCTCCCATCACGGTTCAGTCAATGACCACTACGAAGACTGCCGATGTTGAAGGTACGTTGCAACAGATTTATGCGTTGGCAGCTGCTGGTTGCGACATCGTGCGTTGCACATGCAATGACCAAGAAGCCGCCGAAGGCCTTGCGCAAATTGTTCCGCGGTCACCAATTCCAATCATCGCCGACATTCACCACCAATACAAGATGGCACTTGCAGCAATGGAGGCAGGTGTTCACGGTCTTCGTCTGAACCCCGGCAACATTCGTAAGCCAGAACACATCAAAGCTGTTGCATCTGAAGCACGTGATCGCAATTTGGCAATTCGCATCGGCGTCAATGGTGGCTCGCTTGATCCGTCGCTGTATGAAAAATACGGTGGTCTTACTGCTGCAGCAATGGTTGAGTCAGCAATGCACGAAATTGCATACTTCAAAGAAGTTGATTTCAACCTCATAAAGATCTCTGTTAAGGCAAGCAACGTGCCGCTCATGGTTGAGGCGTACCGCATGTTGGCCGACACAACAGATATTCCATTGCATCTTGGTGTTACGGAAGCGGGGCCACCTCCAGCCGGCCTCATCAAAGCCACTGCCGGTATTTCCACATTGTTGCTCGAAGGAATTGGTGACACCATTCGATACAGCCTCACTGCTGATCCTGTTGAAGAGGCACGCGCTGGCCGTCAACTGCTTGAGGCTCTTGGGCTTCGCGAACGTAAGAATGTCGACCTCATTGCATGTCCTAGTTGCGGTCGCGCCGAGATTGACGTCATTGATATTGCGAACAAAGCTCTTGCTGCTTTTGAGCATAAAAAACTTCCGTTACAGATTGCAGTGATGGGGTGTGTTGTAAATGGCCCCGGGGAAGCTCGCGAAGCTGACCTTGGTATTGCAGCTGGTAATAAGCGCGGTCACCTTTTTGTGAAGGGTCGCAATGTTGCAGTAGTGCCAGAAGACGAAATGGTCGAAGCATTAGTGGAATGGGCAGAATTCATTAATGAGCACGGCACCGACGCTGCTATCGCTCGTGCAGATACAAAACTTGCTGAGCGCGAAGCCGCTAAAGATCGGTCGCAACTGATGGATGAAAAAGGCGAAGACGCCAATAATTCAGCTGAGAAGATTGTGGAAATCCGAAAAGCGGTTCAGAACTAGTTCTGAGTGAACATCCAGGCAACATTGTGTGTGCCCGGAACAGTTGTGAAGTTGTGTGACTCTCCAGCAGGCAACCATGTCATGTCAGGGCGTGCATCGTCTCCAAGGGGTCCAAAAAAGAATCTGTGAGTCGTGCTCGCCTCGACGGTGTGCAAGTTTTCCCAGGAGGTTGAGGCAACAGAGAATGCCGAAGACGGAGAAGAGTATTCATTCCAGCGGTTATTTGCTGTTGTCTCTGAGATTGGATATTCCAACGGGGAAGTATCAACGATTCGCAATAGCTCGGCTACGTCAACATGCTTCGAGGTGAAACCAGCACGCACCACATTGTCTGACGATGCCATGACTTCAAGGCCGGCTCCGTGAAGATATGCGTGCAGGTTTCCGGCGGGAAGAGAAATTGCCTGACCAGGCTGCAACACAATGTGATGCAACAAAGGCGCCACACGTAATGCTCTGTCAGTTGGGAAGGCATTGCTCAGCCGCGACATCCAGTCCGGCACTCCAGACATCGACGGTGTTGTCCGTTGATCAAATGCCCACAAAAGGTACCCATCAATGCCGTTCTGGTCGAGAACATCGGCTTCGTCGCGCCAACCAAACTGCTGCAGGCGGTCGATGGAAGTTTCAATGGTGTCAAACCCGCAGAGTGCTTCGAACTCTGTAAGGGCAATAAGTATTTCCGGCTTGTCGGACGGGTCTTTGTACACACGCTTCGGATCAGACAGTGGAATGCCTGCGGCGTTCTCTCTGGCAAAACCACGTTCAGCTTGTTGACGTGTTGGGTGCGTTTGCAACGACAGCGGAGAGGTGCAGGCGAGCACCTTCACAAGCATTGTCATCTCGCCAATGTCATCTGACAACAACGGTCCATCGGCGGAATCAAGTCGTGATGGTGCAGCTGGGTGAGTTCCGAACCACATCTCCGCCCACGGTTGCGAGTTGCCTTGCAACTGAAATAGTTCAGGAATAAATGTCGGGTCACCCCAGTCGTAGTGCTGTGGCGCACCTATGACACGGCGAAACATTTTCTATCCTTCGCGCACCAATGCAACAATGCGTTGCACCGCATTGGCAAGTGGGACTGCTTCGTTGGTGCCGGCATGACGGTCACGCAACTCAATGTTTCCTTCGGCGAGAGATTTACCAACCACAACGATGGTGGGGATTCCGATCAATTCGGCGTCTTTGAACTTGACGCCCGGTGAAACACCATTGCGGTCGTCGATAAGTACTTCTAATCCTTGTGCTTCAAGTTCCGCTCCAAGTTTTTCGCCAGCAATGGTGATGTCGTCGCCATTCTTTCCAGTCACAACAATGTGAACATCGACCGGTGAAATTGCTCGTGGCCACTTGAGCCCAAGATCATCATGGAATACTTCGGCAATAGACGCAACAGCACGTGACACGCCAATGCCGTACGAGCCCATTGTGACAACTACTTGTTTGCCATTCTGGTCAAGAACTGAAAGACCAAGAGTGTCTGCATACTTGCGACCCAATTGAAAGACATGACCGATCTCAATGCCGCGTGCAATTTCTAATGGCCCGCGACACGATGGGCACGGGTCACCAGCTGTAACTTCCACAGCTTCAATAGTGCCGTCAGCACTGAAGTCTCGGCCGTTGACTAAATGCAGAACATGAGAACCTGCAATGTTTGCGCCCGTAACCCATTCGCTGCCAGCGACAACCGAAGGGTCAAGAAGGTAGCGAACGCCAGTAGTGCTTTTTGTGCCTAAAGCCTGTGGTCCGATGTAGCCGCGAATAAGGCCCGGGTTCTTTGCGAATCCGGCATCATCAAGTGGCTCAACTTCAGACGGTGATACTTGCGCTTCGATGCGTTTGATATCTGCGTCACGGTCACCTGGTACGCCAACAACTAAAACTTCAGTAGTGCCGTCTGGGTGACGCAACTGCAACACAACATTTTTCAATGTGTCAGAGGCTGCCCATGCGCGATCAGTGCGCGCATGATTTGCGTTGAGGAAATCAACGAGCGAAGCAATGGTGGGGCAGTTTGGTGTTTCAACAACGGCTGCACTGTCGTAGGTGGCGGTGTTTGGGGCTAAGACTGCAGTGGTGACAGCTTCGGTATTTGCTGAATAGTCACATTTCGTGCAACGAACAAACGTGTCTTCGCCTACTTCGATAGGAGCTAAGAATTCTTCACTAGCGGAGCCGCCCATGGCGCCGCTCATTGCTTTCACAATGACGTACGGCAATTTGAGACGAGTAAAAATCCGCTCATACGCGTCGCGATGCGCGTTGTAACTTGCGGCTAGTCCGGCGTCATCGATGTCGAATGAGTAACTGTCCTTCATAAGGAACTCGCGACCACGTAACAAGCCAGCACGTGGGCGTGCTTCGTCGCGGTACTTGGTCTGAATTTGATACAGAGACACTGGAAGGTCTTTGTAACTGGAATACAAATCTTTCACCAGCAACGTGAACATCTCTTCATGGGTTGGCCCCAACAAAAAGTCAGCGCCTTTGCGATCTTTCAGACGAAAGAGATTGTCGCCATATTCTTCCCAGCGACCTGTCAGCTCATAAACGTCGCGGGGGAGCATGGCCGGAAAGTGAACTTCCTGCGCTCCCATGGCATCCATCTCGTCACGCACGATGCCTTCGACTTTGCGCAGCACTCGCCAGCCAAGGGGAAGCCATGTGTAACCACCTGGGGCGGCACGGCGGATATAGCCAGCGCGCACCAGCAAACGGTGGCTTGGGACCTCGGCATCGGCCGGATCATCACGAAGGGTGCGAACGAAGAGAGTGGAGGAACGGAGCATCGGAGCAAAACCTTACTTTGATTGGATATGATTGTCCCCGTCCTTTGAAGTTCGGTGAACCTGAGGCACGGGCTTACCCCCGTGCCTTTTGTTCTGTTAGAGCCAAGTTTTTGGCGGGAGAGGTGAGTCATATGTCGATCAATGTCGTAGAAGCAGTGACAGCCATGGTTGCTCCCATCTTGGTCGACCTTTCCCTTGAGCTGTATGACCTTGAATTTGCCGGCGGCATTTTGCGTGTCACCATCGATACCCCAACCGGGCAAGAGTCTGGCGTCGATGTTGATCAAATTTCCCTCGTCACGCGCCTTCTTGGTCGCGAGCTTGAACATGACGATGTTGTGCCAGGCAGGTTCACCCTTGAAGTCACGAGCCCAGGTCTCGAACGCACACTGCGTACTCCGCATCACTTTCAGCGCGAAGTCGGAAAGAACGTCACTATTCGTTTGGTGACAGAACTCGACGGTCGTCGTCGTTTCGCAGGTGCGCTCATTGGCGCCACTTCCACTACGGCAAGTGTCCGTCTTGAAAATTCTTCCGACACTGTCGAAATCCCACTGTCGCTCATCGAAAAGGCAAAGACCGTTTTCGTATGGGAGACCCAAGCAAAGCCAAATTCCCCAGAGGCGCGCGCCGCAAAGCGCAACGCCGCTGCCCAATCTGAACCCACCAACAATCAGGAGGTCAACGCACAATGAGCAACCTAGATATGTCCGATGCAGTTCGTCTGCTCGCAGAACACCATGGCATCAGCACTGATGCTTTGTTGCAGGTATTAGTAGAGGCTCTCGCCACTGCATACAAGAAGCGGCCAAACGCCGCCGATGAAGTCATTGTCGAGGTCAACCCTGAGAACCTCGACATGAAGTTCACCGCTTATGACGTTGATGACGACGGCAACTGGGTAAACGAGCGCGACGACACTCCAAACAAGCACGAACTCGGCCGCATTGCAGCTGCCACGTTCAAGCAAGTGATGAGTCAGCGAATCCGTGAAGTAGAACGTGATCGCAAGTTCGAGGAATACGCAAACCGCGAAGGCGACCTTGTCACCGGAATCATTCAGCAGTCAGACGGTCGTTACGCATTGCTCGACCTTGGCAAAGTGGAAGCACTCTTGCCACAAGCAGAGCAAGTGCCATACGAGCGTCCAGAAACTGGTGCACGTCTGAAGGCGTACATCGTTGAAGTACGCAAAACTGCAAAGGGCCCACAAATTGTTGTGAGCCGCACGCACCCAGGTCTTATCAAGCGTTTGTTTGAGCTAGAAGTGCCTGAAATTGCTGACGGAGTTGTCGAAATCAAGTCATGTGCTCGCGAGCCTGGCCACCGCACAAAGATTGCTGTTCTCTCGAACGATCCAAACGTCGACCCAGTGGGCGCATGTGTTGGTGCTCGTGGTGGACGCGTGCGCATGGTCGTTAACGAACTGCGTGGCGAAAAAATCGACATCGTTTCTTACTCAGAAGATCTTCATGATTTCGTGTCAAAGGCTCTGTCGCCAGCGAAAGTAACTGAAGTTCGTCTCAGCGAAGATTCCACACAAGCAGACGTCATCGTGCCTGACTTCCAATTGTCTTTGGCAATCGGAAAAGAAGGACAGAACGCTCGTCTTGCAGCTCGTCTTACTGGTGTTCGTATCGACATCAAGTCAGAGACTCAAGCAGTGAACGAATCAAACGGCATCTTTGAACCACGTCAATCACCGCGTAAAACTGAATACGCAGAAGGTGAATGGCGCAAGGACGACGAAACTGGCGAAATGCAATTCCACAACACCGATGGCTCTGTCGTCAGTGAACAAGAGTGGGCAGGCAACACGCCAGCGACAGCCGAAAGCACGGAGGCCTAACCCTTGCCAGTCAAGAAGATCCGAATCGCCGAGCTCGCCAAAGAGCTTGGTCTCACGAACAAAGAAGCACTCGATCTTTCAAAGACGATGGGCATCGACGTCAAGGGCGTTTCGTCCTCGATGGAAGAAGCTCAAGCTGACCGTGTTCGTCGAAAGGCCGTCAAGGACGGGTTGAAACGTGATGTTCAACCTGAAGAAGAGAAGCCTGCCAAAAAAGTTGCAGCCAAAAAAGCCGCAGCGAAAAGAGTTGATGCTGAAGATGGGAGCACTCCCGCTCCTGCCAAAAAGGCTGCTGCCAAAAAAGCGCCTGCCAAAAAAGCGCCTGCTAAAAAGGCTGCAGCTGCAAAAGTAGAAGCAGCACCTGTTGCTGAAGTACCTGCACCAACGCCAGTTGTTGAAGCTTCTGCTCCTGTTGCTGTTATCGAAACATCAGCGCCAGTTGTTGAAACTGTTGCACCGACTCCTGTTGTTGAGGCTCCTGCTGCGGTTGTTGACACTCCAGCGCCCGCGGCTGACGCCACTGCTGGTGAATCACGCGTGATTTCTAGTGGTCGTCCTAGCCCCACGAGTTCAATTCCTCGTCCACCAATTAATCCGATGCCGTCAGCGCGACCTGCACCGTCGACTCGATCAACTCCTCCAGGTATGCCACCAACCGGCATGCCGCCTCGTGGTCCAAGTGCTCCCGGCGCTCGGCCCATTCCGCCTCCTCCAGGTCCGATGTCGTCAACTGGTCGGCCTATTCCTCCTCCTCCAGGCGGCCGTGTAGCCCCTGGTGAATCTCGTCCCGGTTTCCGCCCAGGTCCTGGTGGCCCACGCCCCGGCCCTGGTGGCGCTGGTTTCCGTCCTGGTCCTGGCAGTCGTCCTGGTCCTGGTGGTCCAGGCGGTCCTCGTACTGGTGGCCCAGGTGGTCCTCGCACTGGTGGTCCTGGTGGTCCTGGTGGTCCACGTACTGGTTTTGCTCCTCGTACTGGTGGCCCAGGTGGTCCTGGCGGCGCACGTCCTGGGGGTCCTGGCGCAGGTGGCCCTGGTGGCCCAGGTGCTGGTGGTCCTGGTGGCGGTCCTCGTCCTGGCGGTGGTCCTGGTGGTCCACGCAACAACGGTCAACGTCGCGCGCCTCGCAAAAAATCTCGTGCACGTCGTAGGGCCGAGTTCGATGAACTGCAGCCGCAATTCACTAGCTACTCAAATAGCAATGCTCCCGTTCCAGAGGGCACCATCATCATTGAACGTGGCGCATCGGCACAAGAGTTTGCTCCGAAGCTAAACCGCACACCTGCTGATGTTGTTCGCTACCTCTTAGAGCACGGCGAAATGATTACCGCCACCATGAGTCTTGGTGACGAGCAAATGGAACTGTTCGCTCTTGAAGTTGGTGCTGAAATTCTTCTTGTTGATCCAGGTCAACAGCAAGAAACAGAACTGCAAGCATTGTTCGACGATTCAGACGACGATGACGAAGCACTTCAACAGCCACGTCCTCCTGTCATCACGGTGATGGGTCACGTTGACCACGGTAAAACAACGCTGCTCGACCGTATTCGTTCAGCAAACGTTGTTGCTGGTGAAGCTGGTGGAATCACTCAGCACATCGGTGCGTACCAAGTTGAAAAAGATGGCAAGAAAGTCACCTTCATTGACACACCAGGTCACGCGGCGTTCTCAAAGATGCGTATGCGTGGTGCACAAGTCACCGACATCGTTGTTCTTGTTGTTGCAGCAGACGACGGCGTCATGCCACAAACAATTGAAGCCATCAATCATGCAAAAGCAGCTGATGTGCCCATCATTGTTGCGGTCAACAAGATTGATAAAGAAAACGCTGATCCTCAGCGAGTTCTTACTCAATTAGCTGAATATGAATTAGTGCCTGAAGCATGGGGTGGAGACACCATCGTTGTCGAAATGTCTGCACAGCAAAACCTTGGCATCGACGACCTGCTTGAACAGCTCACTGTTGTTGCCGAACTCGAAGACCTCACTGCAAACCCAACAGGGCGCGCGAAAGGTGTAGTACTTGAAGCCAATCTCGATATCGGACGCGGACCAGTTGCAACTGTTTTGGTTGACAAGGGAACACTCAAAGTCGGTGACCCAATCGTGGCAGGCGCCGCATGGGGCAAGGTGCGTGCACTCATCAACGAGCGCGGAGAGCAAATCAAAGAAGCCGGACCTTCAACTCCAGTACAAGTGCTCGGACTCTCGTCTGTTCCTCAAGCTGGTGATGAATTCCGTTCAGCACCTGATGAGAAAACAGCACGCGTTGTCGGAGACGCTCGTGGTCATTCACGTCGAGTTCTTAGCCAGCGAGGCGATTCTCGTGTTCAAGGCGGCGTAAAGCTTGAAGATATCTTCAGCCAGATCCAGGCAGGCGAAGTGGCAACACTGAACCTTGTCATCAAGGCTGACGTACAAGGTTCACTTGAAGCGGTTACTGAAAGCTTGCGCAAGCTAGAGCGTCCTGAAGTCAAGGTGGCTTTTGTTCATCGTGGCGTCGGCGGTATCACTGAAAACGACATCACTCTTGCTGCTACTACCAACGCAACGCTGATTGGTTTCAATGTTCGTCCTGACCGCAAGTCTCGCGATCTCGCAGAGACTGAAAAAGTTGAGATTCGTACGTACGAAATCATCTACAAACTTCTCGAAGACATGGAACGAGCAATGCTTGGTCTGTTGGCTCCTGAGTTTGAAGAAGTTGTTACTGGTGAAGCAGAAGTTCGCGAGATCTTCCGTGTTCCAAAACTTGGTGCCATCGCTGGTTGTTTCATCCGTACCGGAGTCATCACTCGCGGTACGAAGGTGCGCTTCCTTCGCGACGGAACCATCATTTGGAAGGGTTCAATCCAGTCTCTTCGTCGATTCAAGGATGATGTCCGTGAAGTACGAGAAGGCTTTGAATGCGGAATCGGCTTGTCTGACTTCCAAGACTTGAAGCCTGGCGACCTCATTGAAACATTCGAAGAACGCGAAATCGCTAGGGTCTAGCCATGGCTGACCTTGATTTTTTCTTTGATCCTGTATGCCCGTGGGCATGGATCACGTCTCGTTGGGTAACTGAAGTACAAACACTTCGTGGCTACAAAGTCTCATGGAAATTCATCTCTCTGAAGATTCTGAATCAAGACAAGATGGATTACTCAGCGATGCCTGTCGGATACAAGGGCATTCACGCAGCAGGAACTTCGTGCCTGCGCGTTGCGGCAAAGGCTCGTTCCGCTGCCGGCAATGACGCCGTTGCAAAGGTCTACACCGCTCTTGGCTTCAGCTTGCACAATAAACAAGAGCGTGAACTTTTCGTAGCTGACATTGAAGGCCACATCGCGGGGTTGCTGAAATCAGCAGAACTTCCTGTTGAGTGGGCATCGGCGGTACACGATGAGACATTCGATCGTCTGATTGCTGACGAGACAGCATTGGGTTTAGGTCGGGCAGGCAAAGATGTCGGTACACCAATCATTACTTTCAACCCGGGCAGTCTGAAGGAAGCTTCATTCTTTGGCCCTGTAATCTCCACCATTCCTCGCGGTGAAGAAGCCACAAAGTTGTGGGATGCCATTGAAACCATCGCTACATCGTCTGATATGGCCGAGTTGAAGCGCTCTCTTCGTGCGCGTCCAAATTTCAACTAACAGTCTTCTAGTGTTGTCGGCATGAAAGTCGTTTACACCCCAGCGCACCTCTTGCATGATCCGCATACGGAGATTGAAAAGGGGACAGTTCATTCTCCGTTCGAGCACATTGGTCGTGGTGAAATAATCCGCGAAGTGTTATCGGCTGATTCTCGCTTTGATTTTCTGACTCCAACGCAATGGGGGATTGACCCTATCAATGCAGTGCATGACCCCGGGCTTCATCATTTCCTCACCACTGCATGGCAGGAATATCAAGACATTATTGGGCCGTGTCGTGAGGTGACACCGGAAGTGTTTTATAGCCAGGCATTACGCAACAAGATGTCGCTCGGTACTGAACCTGCATCAATTAGTGGCCGTCTCGGTTGGTGGTGTTTTGAAACAACCACGCCGTTGACAGAAGGCACGTATGAAGCTGCTCGTGGCGCAGTCGATACTGCAATGACTGCAATGCAGTTGGTTCTTGACGGCGAACAAGCCGCGTACGGCTTATGTCGCCCGCCTGGACATCACGCAACTACCTCGTTATACGGTGGGTATTGCTTCTTCAACAATGCTGCAATTGTTGCCCACCACGTTGCAAGTACTCGCGGAGTCAAAGTAGTGGTGCTTGACGTTGATTACCACCATGGCAATGGCACGCAAGAGATTTTCTATGACCGCGATGATGTGATGTATGTGTCTCTTCACGGCGACCCTGCACGCGCATACCCGTACACAATCGGTTATGCAGATGAAACTGGTACAGGCAAGGGCCGCGGAAGCAACATCAACGTTCCGTTTGCAGCACGCACTGGTGATGATGTGTATGTCAATGCGTTAGCTGATGTGATGAACAAGATTCACGCGTTTGGCGCCGAGATGATTGTCGTATCACTAGGGCTTGACACGTTCATTACAGACCCTATTTGTGACTTGTCCATCACCACAGACGGCTTTCGTCGGTGTGGCGACTTAGTGAAGCAACTTGGCCTGCCTGCAGTTGTACTGCAAGAAGGCGGTTACGACGTAGAAAAGCTCGGCATCAACGTGCAGAGTTGGCTGGTAGGCCTTGGCGCTTAAGCCTTCTTGAGTGCGTCGATAACAGGTAACCAGCGCGCTGGGTCTGCCTTGTATGGCGCATAGAAGCTGAGGCGGTCAATCACATCGCCGTAACGTGAGATGAGTTCAGGTGCCACGCCCTCTGGCTCGGCGACAACGGCGAACGTGTTCAGAATTTCATCAGTGATGAGATTGCCCATGTCGACCCATTTGCCCTGCTTTGACAAGCCATTCAGTTCGTCTTGCAGGCCATCCCACCCGTGCAGTTCCAACACGCCCTTGTATGCAGGGGTTGAACCGTAGAACGCAATCTGTTGGCGTGTGCCAGCGGCGGCAGCTGCCATTTCTTTTTCGTTTGTACCAGTAACAACAAAGCTCGGTCCGACAATTTCGAACCCTTCCATTGTTTTTCCGGCTTTTGCACGACCACGGGCAAGTGCAGGAATGGTAACTTCACGTAGGTAGCGCTCGGTGGTGAAACCGTGGCACAAAAATCCGTCGCACACTTCACCTGCAACTTCGGTCATCATCTCGCCAACACCCGCAAGGAAAATCTTTGGTGGTCCGTACGGAGCCATCTCGGAAGGATCTGGCGCAAAGAAGGGCGTCATCAATGTGTGTGTATAAAAGTCACCACGGAATTCAAGCTTTGTGCCGTTGAGCCATGTGTCCCAGATAGCACGCATTGCCAAAATCATTTCGCGCATACGAGGAGCGGGGTGGCTCCATTCCATTGAGAAACGCTTTTCAATGTGTGGCTTGATCTGACTACCAAGGCCCATCATGAAGCGACCCTTTGAATAGCTCTGTAGGTCCCAACCAATGTTTGCGAGTGTCATCGGGTTACGCGCAAATGCAACTGCAATCGATGTTCCGATTTCAAGAGTGCTGGTGTGCTCTGCAGCAAGCAACAATGGAAAGAAAGGGTCGTGAGATGTTTCTGCAGTCCATGCACCTGAGTACCCGGCTGCTTCTACTTCTTTTGCGCTCTGTGGCACCTGTGAAAGATTTGATCCGATTCCGCCGTCAACCTTCATGGTCAACCTCCTGTTTGTTGGTCTCGCAAAAACTGCTCGACTTCCGCTGCTATTTCATCAACTGTAGGGATTGCTGTGGCGTCTGGCTTCATTGCACCGAATGAACCGTGTTCGGCATCGTAGGCCGTTTCAAGTTTGCCGAGCATCTCAGCGTGCTCTGGGTTTCCCGACACAAGTTGGTCTAGTCGCTCGCGTTGTACACCTGATTCTTTACGCAATGCAGAGGTGTCAATGGTGAGTCCGGCTTCAAGACAAGCTGCTTCTACAAGGGCAGCGCTGGCGGCGGGGTAGGCCATCGTTGCCACATAGTGAGGAATTTGTGCCCATAAACCAATGGCACTGATGCCAGCTGATGTGAGTGAATGTTCAAGGATTGCTTCAACTCCGGCAGGAACATCAACTGTGCTGCGGGTGAGAGACAAACGATCTGCAATTGCAGGGTCTGGCGATGTGGCCGACAATCCAACAGGACGTGTGTGCGGAGAACCAAAGGGGTATGCGCCCATGCCGATTGCGGTTTTGACGCCAAGTTGTGTTGCGAGAGATGCGACAGTGTCAGCGAAATAGTGCCACGCCATGTCGGGTTCAGGACCAGTGAGAAGCAATATGTCGCGACCATCGTCGTCTGTACCAACGCGCATTTCAGGAACAGACCACACGATACGTGTGTTGATGCCTTCGCGTAATTCCATGATGGGGCGACGCGCGCGGTAGTCAACAAATGTGTCGCCATCGAAACGAATCATGTCGCGAGATGCTGTTGCATTGACGAGATGTTCCATTGCGCCTGCAGCTGCGCCGCTGGCATCGATCCATCCTGACATCATGATGATGAGAGCAGGAGAGTCAAGGATTGGTAACTCACCATGAACGGTGTACGGAACTGCGCCTGATGGTGTCATTTCAATCGCTCAAGCAATTGCACAGCCAATTGGGTTGAACCCTCAACTTGCATCTTGAACGGTTCGAGTTCGGCTGGGTCGCGCTCGCCCAAAGCGCCACCTAGGTAACGCGCATAAACACCTTCGACGATGCATGCGAGTTTCCAGTATGCAAACGCAACGTAGTAATCAAGTTGAGAAATATCACGACCAGAAACGCGCGCATATCGTTCGGCCAATTCAGCACGATTCATGAAACCATCCGCCATGCATACGGCGCTTGCCCATGCACTTGCGGTGTCTGTCGGGCCGGTCCAGTACGCCATAAGAAGTCCGAGGTCTGCCATGGGGTCTCCGAGTGTGCAAATTTCCCAGTCGAGTACAGCGATGATGTTTCCTTTGTCATCAACCATGCAGTTATCGAGGCGGTAATCGCCGTGCACAATGGTTGCTCCTTGTTGTTCAGGAATGCGCGACATCAATTCTTCAAACACGCTGTCAACCAGCGGCAATTCGCGTGTGCGTTGTTCGACAATGTTTCCATGCCAACGCTTCAGTTGGCGCGCAATGTAACCCTCATGACGACCAAGGTCATCAAGACCAACCGATTTTAAATCAACTGCGTGAATTGCTGCCATGGTGTCAACGATTGATTCGCTTGCCCGCAAGCATCCGGCAGGGCCAAGTAGTTCTTCTGACGTTGTTCTGTCGCGTACGACGTGGCCATCTACAAAGTCCATGACATAGAACGGCAGTTCGTTGATTTCTGCGTCGGTGCACAAGCCGCGTGCAGTTGCTACAGGAACATTGCTGTTGCTAAGGCCCGCGATGATGCGATGCTCGCGCGCCATGTCATGCGCGCTTGCAAGACGATGTCCAAGTGGAGGACGGCGAAGAACATATGAATGACCTGCAGCATCGTCCACTTTGAATGTGAGGTTTGAATGGCCCCCGGCAATCTGCGTATAGGCGAAAGGAGCAGTGGCTCCATTGATGTTGGCCACGAGCCAACCTTCGACGTTGTTGCTGATGCCATGCGGAAGAGTCACGCCACTGAAACTACCTGTATCGTGCCCCTATGTCCCAAGACGTCACCGATGCCACTTTTCAAGCCGAGGTGGTGGAACTGTCTCATACCGTTCCTGTCATCGTTGATTTCTGGGCACCGTGGTGCGGACCATGCAAGAGCCTCACGCCCATTCTCGAGCGTGCCACGGCCGCTACAGACGGCCAGGTAGTGCTCGCCAAGCTCAATATCGATGAAAACCCCGGAGTAACACAGGCGTTCCACGTGCAGTCAATTCCGGCTGTCTTTGTCATCAAGGACGGCAAGGTCGTTCATAATTTTACTGGCGGGCAATCTGACCAATATGTACAGCAATTGGTGCAGGCTCTCTTGCCAGACCCCACACAGACTCGTGTTATTGAGTTATTGGCACAGGGGACCGAAGAGGCACTTCGCGACGCTGTTGCCTTGGCGCCTGGCAACGAAGATGCCATTTGTACTTTGGCAGATGTTCTCATTCGTACCGGCAAAGCAGAAGAGGCGCTGACGTTTCTGGTTCGTCTTCCCGAAACAGACCGTGTGCGCAAACTAGGCGCAATGGCTCGGTTAGCCATGAACCCTGTCGACAATCTTGATGTAGAGCTCGACGCACTGTTGCTGCGTGTCAAAGATGACGAAGTAGCTCGGCGGGAGTATTTGGACATTTTGGAGACAATGGGGTCAATTGATCCGCGTACGGCGAAATATCGCAAACTACTGACACAAAAATTGTTTTAGTTTTTCCATTTGCTTGCCTGAGATAACCACATCTCAGGCATGGACATACCTAACTGGACCGTCATTAAGAAACGCATTTCATACTGGATTGCATTCGTCGGCACTACACGAATTTTCTTCGGCGTGTTGCTTAGCGCTGTTGCAGCTATCAGCATGTGGTTATTGGTACGTCCTTCTGCGCCATTGGTTGAATCAGTGGCGCCGCATGCGTCCGGTGTTGGCATTGTTGTTTCATCATCAACTGTGCCAACACCGTTGACCGTTCGCATTCACGTGGCGGGCGCTGTCGTTCGTCCAGGCGTATACATCGTGTCTTCATCTGCTCGAGTTGTGGATGCTGTCAATGCTGCAGGCGGTGCAACGTCGCGAGCAGATTTGGAACGCATCAACCTCGCACAAACAATTATTGATACAGAGCAAGTGTTTGTGCCCTCGCGTTCATCCCGTGTCACAAAAATCACGGTGGCGCCACGACTTCGTCCGTCTCGTACCACTGTTCCTGTTGTGCTTCCTACAGTTCCCGGTGCGATTCCTTCGACGGATACATCGAATGCAGCTACAACACCGCTCATTAATCTCAATTCGGCAACGTCAGCGCAGCTCGACACATTGCCAGGTGTCGGGCCGTCAACCGCGAAAGCAATTATCAGTTATCGAAACCGCAAAGGCCCATTCGGCAAGGTGGAAGATTTATTGAACGTGCCAGGAATCGGGCCAGCAAAGGTTGCGGCACTGCGCGATCAAGTCACTGTGTGATCAAAGTACGCCAAGGAGAAGTACGCCTAGTAGCAACCCACCTGCTGCACCAATCCACAGCCCGAGACCCACCACAATAAATTCGCGTAACCATTCACGCCAACCGACAACCGGTTTCTTTGTTACTCGTCCTGCAACAACTTGACCCAGAATCCACCACACCACTGCACAGATGCCGATGGCCACGAGCATTCGAGTACTGCCACCTGCAGCAGGCATTCCAAGAATCGGCATGACGGGAAGAGCCATCACCATAAACACGAACGCAACAGACCCACCAATTGGGCCTGAAATAAACCATGACGCCACAACACCTGTGAACCACAGGCCAATTGCAAAGGAGATGGCCATTAACCCTCCACGACGTCGAATGGAACGACGAGTGGCTGACACTCCGCCTGGCACCATTGTTCTTCCGCGTTCTGATGAAGTCGTTGCCACGCAACAATCGTACGACTCCGCTGGTGACGAAGTGAGCCATGGGCTCTCTGCGTCAGTTGGTCTCACAGTGCTGGCGGCCATGATGTGGTTTTCGGTGATTGTTGGGGAGCGTCTTCCAAGCCTTTCCTCGTTACGTATTGCTAGTTGCATTGTGTGGGCGGTCATGTGTGTCTATTGGTGGCAACACCATCGATGGCGCGTGTCGCTATTGGTGATGCTGCTTGTCGGGGCAGTCGGAGTTATTGGTGGAGCATCTGCATGGCAAGAACCCGCGGTGATTGAAGGTTCGTGCGCTGGCGAAGCACTGGTGCGTACTGACCCCGCCTGGGTTGGTCGCGGAGTCGGCGTGGTGTTGCAGCTGCACGGACAGAGGTATCGAGCGATTGCACACGGAGCAACAGGGGCACACCTTGCAAATCGTTTAGCCGGAGAAAAAGTAATGGTGGAAGGAACCTGCGCCAGAACAACAGGCCCGTACAGCAGGTATGACCGAATCACTCATGTTGTTGGTCGAATAAATCTCCAATCAGTCTCTGAGGAATTTTCTGAAGGGTCAATGGCGATTCGTGCAGCGAATCGAATGCGCGTGTCGCTACATGATGGCGTTGCGGCAATGCCGTACAACTTGCAGGCGCTCTTTGCCGGACTAGTCATTGGTGATGATCGTGATCAGCCACGAGAAATGGTGAATCAATTCCGCGCAAGTGGTTTATCGCATTTGTGTGCAGTGTCTGGACAAAACGTTGCGTACCTACTTGCAGCCTTGTCGCCCTTGCTGAATCGTTTACGTCGCACGAGTCGATTTGTTGCAATCCTGATGATCCTGTCGTGGTTTGTGTTGCTGACACGCGCTGAACCTTCTGTATTACGCGCAGCTGTCATGGCCGGATTAGTAGCAATGAATGCAGCATCAGGAACATCGATGAACGCACGCACGGTTCTCGCTTCAACAGTGATTGTGCTGTTGATTATTGATCCGATGTTGGCATGGAGCGTTGGGTTTGCGTTATCAGTGGGGGCTACTGCAGGTCTTGCATGGTTGTCTGCTCGGCTTGGGCAGATTATTGGTCGTCGCGGAATGTTTGCATCAACATTGGCAGCGCAAATAGGAACTATGCCCGTGTCGTTCCTTGTGTTTGGGTATGTACCTGTGGTGTCGCTCATCGCAAATCCGTTAGCGCTGTGGGTAGCAGGAATGGTGATGATGGTCGGTCTTCCACTAGCGCTTCTCGCCAGTCTGGTAACACCACTTGTGCCAGTGGTGTCGTGGGTGATGACAATTCCCGTTGCGTGGGTGGCCGGGGTCGCACGAGTCTGTGCGGGGGCCTCTCCACACGGCTACCTGAACGTGGGGTTATGGCTATGTGTAGCGGGCGCTATGTGGCATCGGTGGAGACAAACAGAGACCTGACGCACTGATGTGGCAAGGTTGTACGCGTGGCTGTGTACCTGATTTCTGGCGATGAAATACTCATCGGGCTAGAACTCTCGACGCTCGTCGACCGTCTTGTCGGAGATGCCGACAGGTCAATGATGGTCGATGATTTCGATTGTTCTGAAAGCAGTATGACAATTGCGCCTGTTGTTGATGCCCTCACAACCATGTCGCTTTTCTTGGAAAGCAAAGTTGTCGTCTTGCGACACCTGCAAGATCTTGATGGCGCCTTTGCCGACACTTTGGTGGCCGCAATCGACGCTGTGATTTTTGAAGTCAACTTCATCATTACGGTGACAGGACGAATTCCAAAAGCAATTGCCGATGCTTGCAAACGTGCCAAAGCCGAAACTATTGGTGCCGCTGTTGTCAGCAATCAGAAAGATCGCATTGAATGGGTTGAGTCGCGTCTCATCGAGGCTGGCTTTTTGTATTCTGCAGACGCCTCGCGACTCATTGCCACTTGGTTTGGTGGCGACCAAGGTCGTCTCGGTGGTCTCCTCGCAACTCTCACCTCTGCATACGGTGAAGGGGCAAAGTTGTCTCGGTCTGATATCGAGGTGTTTCTTGGCGAGGCGGGCAGTGTTGCCCCGTGGGATCTCACCGATGCAATTGACGGTGGCGATATCAAGAAGGCATTGCTGATGCTTCACCGCATGATGAATGCAGGCCAATCACACCCGTTACAAATCTTGGCGTTGCTGTCTAACCGGTACGCACAAATGATGAAAATTGACGGCAGGGGAGTTCGCAGCGCAAGTGATGCTGCTGCAATCTTGGGCGGCAAAGAGTTCACAGCTAAAAAGGTGCTTGAGCAATACCAGCGACTTGGCAGTGCGGGTATCTCGCGCGCTATCTCATTACTTGCAACTGCAGACCTTGATCTGCGAGGTGGCAAAGACTGGGAGCCAGAACTGGTGATGGAAGTGCTTGTTGCGAGGTTGGCCCGTCTTGGCGGAGCCCCCGTGCAGCGTTCGTACGCGAAGCGCTAAAAATCAGGAGTTTATTTTGCTGCGTTGGATTGACGCATGAGACGACTCTTGCGACGTGCAGCTGAGTTGGGATGAATGATTCCCTTGGCTGCTGCCATATCGATTCGCTTGATAGCAAGACGAATATCGGCTTCACCTTCAGGTGTGCCGAGACTTGCTGTCGCTGTACGAATACGGGTGCGCAATTCGCTCTTGACTGCTTTGTTGCGGTCTTGAGCTTTTGCGTTGGTAAGAATGCGCTTTTTTTGGCTCTTAATATTTGCCATGGCTTGAAAGGCTATCGCCACACACCCCCGTCCCCAACCGCCCAGGGGTAGGCTTTCCTTTGCTCATGGACCTTGCCAAAATTCGGAATTTCTCGATCATCGCCCATATTGATCACGGTAAGTCCACTCTTTCAGACCGCATTCTCGAATTGACCGGGGCGGTCGACGCCCGTGAGATGCGTGCCCAGTATCTCGACTCAATGGATCTTGAACGCGAGCGCGGCATCACCATTAAGGCTCAGAACGTTCGCGTGCCATGGAAAGGCCACACCTTCCACCTCATTGACACTCCGGGCCATGTTGACTTCGGTTACGAGGTCAGTCGTTCTCTTGCGGCTTGTGAAGGCGTTGTCTTAGTTGTCGACGCAGCTCAAGGCATTGAAGCACAAACTCTTGCCAACTGTTATCTCGCACTTGAACACAATCTTGAGATTGTTGCGGCCCTGAACAAGATTGACCTACCAGCAGCCGACCCTGATCGGTATGCAGCAGAAATTGAAAACATTCTCGGAATTCCCGCCGATGAAATTTTGCGCATCTCTGCAAAGACCGGCGAAGGCGTTCCTGAACTTCTCGATGCAATTGCCGAGCGTATTCCTGCTCCCGTCGGCGATATTGATGCACCGCTACAGGCTCTTATTTTCGACTCCCAATTTGATCAGTACCGCGGTGTTGTCTCCAGCGTGCGCGTTATGAACGGTCGCTTGTCGAATGGCAGCAGGTTGTTCTTCATGCAAGCACGAGCAACTCACGATGTTATTGAAATTGGTGCGCGTGCTCCTGTACCAACACCAGTCGCAGAACTAGGACCTGGCGAAGTGGGTTATCTCATCGCCGGAATTAAAGATGTTGCAGAGGCCCGTAGTGGTGAGACAGTGACGAACTCTTTGAACCCGGCCACAGAGGCTCTTGACGGGTATCGCGACCCAAAGGCGATGGTGTTCTGTGGTTTGTATCCAATCGATGGTGATGATTTTGAAACATTGCGCGAAAGTATTGAAAAGCTCAAACTGAATGATGCATCAATTACGTATGAGCCAGAGTCCTCTGGTGCACTTGGTTTCGGATTCCGTTGCGGTTTCCTTGGTCTCTTGCATATGGAGATTGTGAAGGAACGTCTTGAGCGTGAATTCAACTTGGCCCTTATTGCTACGGCCCCGTCGGTTGCATACCGCGTAACACGCACTGACGGCGTTGTCGTTGAAGTCGCTAACCCCGCTGATTTGCCGCCAATGCAAAACATCAGTTTTATTGAAGAGCCATTCTTCAAGGTGTCCATTATTACGCCGAAGGATTACACCGGAACTTTGATGGACCTGTGTCAATCACGTCGCGGTGAAATGGTGAAACTTGAATATCTGTCGCCTGAACGAGTCGAACTGCATTACCTCATTCCACTTGCTGAAGTGGTTGTTGACTTCTTTGATCAGATGAAGAGCCGCACACAAGGGTATGCAAGCCTTGATTATGAATTAGATGGTTACCGCAAGAGCGATTTGGTGCTTGTGGACTTGCTGCTTAATGCGATTGCAGCAGATGCTTTCAGCACAATTGTGCATCGTGATAAGGCGTTTGATTATGGCCGACGTATGTGCGCCAAGTTGCGAGAACTAATTCCTCGTCAAATGTTTGATGTGCCCATCCAGGCAGCAATCGGCGGCAAAGTCATAGCACGCGAAACCGTGAAGGCGAAACGTAAAGATGTTCTTGCCAAGTGTTACGGCGGCGACATCACGCGTAAGCGTAAATTGCTCGAAAAGCAAAAAGAAGGCAAGAAAAAAATGAAAGCCATCGGTCGGGTAGAAGTGCCAGGCGACGTTTTCATTAGTGCGTTGAAATTAGACGACTGATGTCCCAGCAGGCGACGGACAGATCGTCGATGTTTCTTTCGCTCCGACACAGAAACCTTCGGATCTATTTCTTTGGCCTTTTGCTGTCGAATGTAGGCACTTGGCTGCAGTTCACGGCAATGTCTTTGTTGATTTATTCCATCAACAACAAAGCAACTGATGCCGGAATCAATACATTCGCTCAGTTCATTCCCATGTTGGTGCTTGGTGCGTGGGCTGGTGGCTTTGCGGATCGACATAATCGCCGCCGTGTCACTTTCTGGTGTCAATCACTTCTGGGCGTTCAAGCCGTGGTCTTGACAGTTGTCACATTCACAGGCCATGTGTCGTTACCAGTGATTTATCTCCTGTCGTTTGGAACGGGCATCGCGAGCGCCATCGACAATCCTTCGCGACGTGGGTTAGTCACTGAACTAGTTGAGCCTGCGGAGATACCTAACGCAATGTCACTGAACACCACGGTGATGACTGGCTCACGCATTTTTGGCCCAGCGTTGGCCGCCGTTCTTGTCGGACCACTTGGAATGGCATGGTTGTTTGCGCTTAATGCCATCTCGTATCTGTTTGTTCTTGCGTCGTTGCTAATGATTGATAAAACCAAGATGCTGCCAGCAACGGTTGCGGCACGCGGAGGAAAACCTGTGCGTGAGGGCCTCTCATTCGTGTGGCGTGACCCCTTGTTGCGCCGAGCATTCATTGTGTTCACTGTGGTGAGCACATTTGCCTTCAACTACAGCGTGGTGATGCCAAAGTTGAGTGACGTTCGGTGGGGTCAGGCAAATGGGTATCCGATTCTGTTGACATTCGTCAGTATCGGCAGTGTTTTTGGTGCATTGGCTACTGCGCGGTTTACCCGAATAACAATGCGCTGGTACGCAACGCTCGTCATCATTAACGGGGTGTCGTGCATAGCAATTGCATGGGCACCTAACTTCCTAGTGGCGTGCCTCCTATGTCTGCCTCTTGGTCTTGGAGGTACTGGACTTGTTGCTTCAATGAATGGTCTTAGCCAGCAGAACACGGCCCCCGAAATGCGCAGCAGAATGTTGGCATTGGTGGCGGTGGCATTTCTTGGTTCAACACCGATAGGTGGCCCAATTACGGGGTGGATTGGCGACAACATCGGCATTGAGTGGTCAATTGCATATGGCGGAATTTTGACTTTATTGTTTGTTCCTATGTTGTGGAGGAACCAATGAGCACATCTATATGGTGGATTCGTCGCGATATGCGGGTAACCGACAACAAGGCGTTGCAGTCAGCCGCGATTGATGGCGACGTAGTGCCGTTGTTCGTAGTCGATCCTCGTTTTGAAAAAGCAGGGTTAGCGCGTCGTTCGTTTATGTATGAGACTCTTCGCGCACTTGATGCTGCGACCGGAGGGAAATTGGTTCTGCGCTACGGCGACCCGGTTATTGAAGTTCCGCAATTGGCCAAAGTAGTTGGCGCAAGCAGTGTTTACGTGGCGTCAGACTTTGCTCCGTATGGCCAAGCACGCGACCAGTTAGTGCGTGAGGCTCTGAAAAAGGGTGATGCAACGCTGGTGGAATCAGATTCACCATATTGCGTGAACCCTGGCACGGTGTTGAAAGACGACGGCACACCATTGAAAGTGTTTACCCCGTTTTATCGTCGCTGGTCATTGGTTGATTTCTCGAGCGTGATTGAAGCACCTGTCACGTATGCCGATGCAGTGAGTCACAGTCAGGGGTATCCCGACATTGATTCGTCCGCGTTGAACTTGCCAGAAGCCGGTGAAGAAGCAGCATGGCGCAGATGGGATGAATGGTCTCCACGACTAGAGGCGTATCAAGAGGAACGCAATAACCCTGGCATTGACGGCACGTCACTGATGTCGCCCTATCTTCGGTTCGGTGTGGTGCACCCGCGCCAACTGATTGCTCGCTTGAACGGAACTTCGGGAGCTGATCACTACCGACGCGAACTTGCGTGGCGTGAGTTCTATGCAGATGTTTTATTTCACCAGCCCCGCACTATGTGGGAAAACCTGCAAGAAAAAATGAATGTATTGCCGCGTGATACTGATGCTGCAGCACTCGCACGGTTTGAAAAATTCTGCGCAGCACAAACGGGGTATCCCATTGTTGATGCTGGAATTCGCCAGATGTTGAATACGGGCATGATGCATAACCGTGTTCGAATGATTGTCGCTAGTTTCTTGGTGAAAGACCTTCATCTGCCGTGGCAATGGGGTGCACGATTCTTTATGCAACATCTCGTTGATGGTGACATTGCATCGAACAATCACGGATGGCAGTGGACCGCTGGTACCGGAACTGATGCCGCGCCTTTCTTTCGCGTGTTCAATCCAACATCTCAGAGCGCAAAATTTGATCCAACGGCCACATACCTTCGGCGATGGATACCGGAATTAGCTGAACTCGACAATGCATCAATCCATGAACCCTCTGCATTGGGCCTTCTGGCTCCATCTGGGTATCCAGAACCCATGGTGGACCATTCTGTAGAGCGATTAGAAGCGTTAGCGCGTTATAAATCGGTCAGCGGAAAGTAAATTTGTAGGACCATGCTCGACGAACGCAAAACAGCCATCCTTCGGGCCGTGGTCCAGGAATATGTTGCAACTGGTCAGCCAGTCGGCTCAACACACATTTCTCAAAAATCCTCTGTCAAAGTTTCGTCCGCAACAGTGCGTAACGAAATGGCGGTCTTGGAACAAGAGGGCTACTTAGCTCAACCCCATACATCTGCTGGCCGCATTCCGACCGATAAGGGATACAGGCACTTTGTTGACTCCATATCTTCGGCAGGCGTGTTGGCGTCAGAAGATGCAACGCAAGTGGGAGACTTCTTTCGCGCAACGCACGGACGCTTGGAAGACTTGTTACGCCATACGTCCACTTTGCTCGCAGATATCACTCATCAGACTGCAGTGATCGTTGGTCCTGAGGCAGATACCACCATTGTGCGGGCAGTTCATATCAGTCGTGTCACGTCACGCACTGCAACGGTGGTCGTCGTGTTGTCGAATCACAATGTTGAGAATGACACGATTCAAATGTCAGAAGACATAACAGACCAACACATCACCGATGCTGTTTCACATTTGTCTCGCACGCTTGTTGGTCACTCACTCGGAGACGTCACCACGGTGACATCGACCAACGATGCCCATGTTGATGCAGTCTGCTTTGCAACAATCAATGCTTTGTCACGCCATCGCAACGAAGCACCCGTATTTGTTGGCGGAGCATCCTCTATGGCAAACGCATTTGATGCGGTAGATGTTGTTCGTGACGTGTTGTCCACCATTGAACAACAGTTTGTGGTTGTGACATTGCTTCAAGACATGCTCGACAGAGGGCTATCGGTGGCAATTGGTGCAGAACATGGTGTTGAACCTTTAGTGTCCTGCTCTGTCGTTGTGTCTCCGGTGTTTGCTGATGGCGAAGTCATCGGTACCGTAGGAGTCCTTGGTCCTACCCGCATGAATTATCCGCAAGCACTGACAACAGTCGAAGTAGTGAGCGCCCAGTTGGGTCGTCATATTGCAGAAGGAACGCTATGAGCGCCGATTTTTATCAGTTACTGCAAGTAGATCGCACTGCCGGTGCAGACGAAATCAAACGTGCGTATCGCAAACGCGCTCGTGAACTGCACCCCGACGCAAACCCCGACGACCCAGAAGCCGAAGACTTGTTCAAACAAGTCAGTCATGCATACGAAGTGTTGTCGGACCCAGAAACACGCAGTCGCTACGACAGATTTGGCGAAGCAGGTATCTCTGGTGCTGGTTCAGGTGGTGGGTCAGATCCATTCGGTGGCGGCGGCGGATTTGGTGACATTTTCGAAGCCTTCTTTGGTGGCGGCGGCGGTCGTCAACAAGCAGGTCCACCGCGCGGGCAAGACCTTGAAGTCACCGCACGTGTTGATCTCATGGCGGTCATGTTCGGTACGCAAGTAACGGTGGAAGTAAACACCGCTATTGCATGTGCAGATTGTTCCGGTTCTGGCGCAGGGTCAGGAACGCAACCAGTTACCTGTACGGAATGTGGCGGAGCAGGTCAAGTGCGTCGTGTTCGCCAAAGCATGCTCGGACAAATGGTCACCACAGGTGCTTGTGGTCGGTGCGGGGGAATGGGCACTGTCGTTGTCACGCCATGTTCAAAGTGTTCTGGCGAAGGCCGCACGTCCTCGCGTGAGTCGTACACAGTCGATGTACCTGGCGGCATCAACTCTGGCCAAACTATGCGCCTCTCCGGACGCGGTGCTGTGGGTCCTCGCGGCGGAGTTGCTGGTGATTTGTACGTGCACGTTGCAGTTGCACAACACCCGAAGTATGTTCGAGAAGATGACGACCTTATTTGTGACCTTCCACTGACAGTGTCTCAAGCAGCTCTCGGCGTGCATCAGGTATTAGAAGCTCTTGACGGTGACCTTGACCTCGTTGTCCCAGCAGGCACGCAACACGGACATGAATTCGTAGCAAAGGGTCGCGGTGTTACGCATCTGAACGGCCGTGGCCGGGGACATCTTCGCGTTCGGGTGTCTGTCGTTATTCCGTCGCATCTTGATGATGAGCAAGAGACCTTGTATCGACGCTTGGCCGAGATCTCAGGCGACGAAGTGGCATCGCCTGACAAGAGCATCTTTTCGCGTATCAAATCCGCGTTTTCATAGAACTTTCCTGATGGTCGCACACTTGCGGCGGTGTATGCACCACACTGGGTGGTGATATGGCTTCTTATACCGATGACGAACTACTGGAAGATTCCCCGTTTACCCGACTAGTTGGAGAACGTCTGCGCCGTATACGGCAACAGAAACAGTGGTCATTGTCTGATGTCGAAGACAAAAGTGACAGCGAATTCAAGGCGTCAGTACTTGGGGCCTACGAACGCGGAGAGCGGGCAATCTCAGTTCCGCGGCTCGAGCGGCTGGCCCGCTTCTATGGCATCACAATTGATCAGTTGTTGCCCCGCGATACACAACGAATTGATGACGGCGGTGCAAGCGACGGAGCGCCTCGCAAATTGCGCATCGATGTTGCGCGTCTTTCAACCATGGGCGGCACACAGTTCGAGATGCTCGAACGTTTCCTACGCATGATTCAAGTTCAGCGTCAAGACTTCAACGGAAAAGTAATTACCGTTCGTGCTCATGACACTCGCGCAATCGCAGTCATGCTTGATGTGCCCGTTGATCAGGTGGGTGACAAGCTCTCAGAGCTTGGTCTCTTGTTCGTGCCACCGGCAGCGTAGGAACGCGTGATGTCTGAGTTCGGGGTATACGTTCATATCCCGTTCTGTCGCCACAGATGTGACTATTGCGCGTTTGCAACATGGACTGATCGCGACTATCTCATGGTTGCGTACGTTGATGCAGTTATTGCTGACATTGCGCGAGCCGTGAAACAGGGAATGCCAGTTGCAGACACAGTATTTTTCGGTGGTGGAACACCAACACGACTTGCGCCGGAGTTACTTGCGTCAATTGTGTCTGCAATTCCTGTAACTGAAAACGCCGAAATCACCGTTGAATGCAACCCTGATGACGTCACGGTAGAGATGATGAAGATTTATGCCGCTGCCGGAGTGAATCGCATCAGCATGGGCGTGCAATCAATGGTTGATCATGTATTGCAGTCGCTTAATCGCACGCACGACCCTGCAAATGTTGTCAAATCTATTGCTGCTGCCCGCACAGGCGGCATCACGTCTATCAACCTCGACCTGATTTATGGAGTCCATGGTGAATCTGTTGACGACTGGCGCACAACAGTGGAAAAAACAATTGCGTTGCAGCCCACTCACATCTCCGCATATGGCTTAACGGTAGAAGCGGGCACGCCGTTAGCCGATGATCCGAGTCGCCACCCAGACGATGATGATCAGGCCGATAAGTATGTTCTTGCTGATGATTTATTTTCCGCAGCAGGGCTAATGAATTACGAAATCAGCAACTGGGCTCTTGCAGGTCATGAGTGTCGCCATAACCAGGTGTATTGGTCGCAGGGCAACTACACAGGGTTCGGATGCGCAGCTCACTCGCATCGTGACGGCAGGCGATGGTGGAATGTTCGCACCCCTGACCGCTACATCGATTGTGTTGCGAAGAACGAAACTGTCGAAGCCTCAGACGAGGTCTTAGATGGGCCAACACGAGCGAGAGAAGCATTGGAATTGTCCTTACGCACACGTGATGGGGTGCCGCTCGGAACACTTGATGTAGATGCCCTGGAAGGCTTGGTGGAAGTGGTGGGAGAGCGCATTGTCCTTACGCGCCGCGGCCGTTTATTGGGAAACGAAGTGAGTCTCCGCCTGACCCCCTGATAAAGTGGTCATACCTTTTGAGGGCGTGTAGCTCAGTTGGTAGAGCACCACCATGACA
>JBIISL010000045.1:0-16426 GCA_044341035.1 Ilumatobacteraceae bacterium
TGACCCGGTTCGTACGACTGTGCTCGGTGCTATCCGTTAGTGGTTGGTCCTTTCTGTACGAGTGTTTCTCGTATCAGGAATGGAAAACCTAATGCATTTGGGGGGTCTTCACACAAATGTTGACAAAAAGATAAAGAAATTTCTCATTCATTTGAGCGGTACTGGCTAGTAAACGCCTCATTGAGGCATATCGCGAGTACTGTGACCGCAACATGTCGACTTCCCCCACGACCCAACCCCGTATCTCAACCCCCACAGGCTTTGCCGCACTCGGCGTGCCAGATAATGTGGATCAGGGTTTAGCGGCAGCAGGTTTCTCCGCTCCCTTTGCTATCCAAACCGAAGCCATCCCCGTAGCAATGCGCGGGCTTGATGTCTGTGGTCGTGCCAGAACAGGTTCAGGCAAGACTCTTGCCTTTGGTGTTCCGATGTTGGCTCGTGCCGACAAGTATGCGCGAGTGCGTGCGCCACGTGGCCTTGTGTTGGTGCCAACGCGCGAACTTGCATTACAAGTTGCTGAAGTGTTGCAGCCAATCGGCAAGGAATGTGATCGTGTAATCCTGCCTGTCTATGGTGGCGCATCTCGTGATGACCAAATCGATGCACTAGAAAAAGGCGTCGACATGATTGTCGCAACGCCTCTGCGTTTGATTGACCTCATGAAAGCCGGCGAACTTGTTCTTGACGATATCCAAGTAGTCACTCTTGATGAAGCAGACCGTATGGCAGACGATGGTTTCACTCCGCAAGTAGAATGGATCCTTCGTCACGTCACTGGTAATCATCAGACGATGTTGTTTTCGGCAACTCTTGATGGCCAGGTGGGCAACCTTGTGAAGCGATACATGAAATCGCCTGAAGAAGTGTCTATTGATTCACCCACAGACACCGTGGGCACTATGCACCACTTGTTCCTTGGGGTTCACAAACTCGACAAAGACAAAGTCATTTCTGCGATTGCTACTTCTGCTGGAAAGACAGTGGTGTTCTGTGACACGAAGCGTTTATGTGACCGTGTTACTGAACATCTGCAAGATCTTGGCATCAACGCACTTGCAATTCACGGTGACCTCACACAAGCAGCACGCGAAAAAGCGATTGTCCGATTCACCAACAACGAGCTGCTAGTTCTTGTTGCAACTGATGTTGCTGCGCGCGGAATCGATATTGATGATGTTGCAGTAGTGATTCATTACGTACCACCCATTGATTCAAAGACATATCTGCATCGCTCTGGCCGTACCGCACGCGCCGGACGTGATGGTTGGGCTGTCACTCTCGCTGAATACAACCAGCACACCACATGCCGCATTATTCAGCGCGCATTGCGTTTAGAAACGAACCCACCGATCGAGATCTTCTCGAACGACCATCGTCTCAAAACTCTCGACTCTTTCCTGTAGTCCTTCCACATCGCCCTATTGGCGGTGCACATCCCAATGAGTTTCGGTTTTCGGAACTATTACGAAGTGGAGATGTATGGTGGTGAACGAACGCGACAGACTTAAATTGGCGCATCGGCTTGAAGGACTATTGGGCGAGGAGGCGACAATTCTGATGGAACATCTTCCGTATGGCGGCATTGCCGGCCTCGTTACTCAAGATGATCTCGTGCTTTTTAAGGCCGAGATGCGCACTGACATGGCTGAATTGCGAAGCGATCTGCGACTCGAAATGGCTGAGTTTCGCGCTGAGATATACAAAGCCTTGAATTCACAAACCTTGAAGATCCTCACGGTGATGACAGCCCTCAATGGTCTGATGTTTGCCGGACTCAAGTGGGGCTAAGCGCCACTAGGGAACTGCGCACTATGGTTCCTATCGATATTGCGAAAGGGTCAAAATGAAACTCACGAAATGTATGAGATTTCTTGCAGGAGTAATCCTGATCGGCATGTTGCCAGTTGCACATGGGGTTATGGCTGACGGGTCAGTGGAAGATGAACAATGGCCAAGTCAATTTGCCGCCGTTGAGGGACTGCATGGTTTTGAGTTAGATGAAGTATCTGGCTTGCGTGACAATGTTTCCGTGTTGATTGGTTCTGATTCAAATGGGCAAAAGATATGCACGTCTACGTCATCAGCAGGATGTGCTTCGTCGGCTGGATATTCATTCCGCGCAGTTTTAGGTCCTTGTACCTCGTTGGTCACAGTTGATTGCATAGAAAGTGTGGTGGCAACGAAAGCGGATGGCACAGCTATTAATGGCACCTTTAAGCAATTCTTCCCTGCACGTGGTGTAACTGATTTCAGTGGATCACCTACAGAAGGTGTACCCGATGGTGGACCACCAAGTCTGTGGACAATGGCTGGCGCTGCGCATGCCTTTGGCTCCGATTACGAAGTCACTGTGGAATTAGTAGGTATGAAAGCTAATGGCGATGCATTGAGGCCACTTCGGAGTTTTTCTGCGAACATCACACCAGTAGAGATTTACCAAACTCGATGCACCCCCCGGTTTCATGGTTTATGCATGGATACTTTTTCAGAAAAAACTGACTCATATGGAAGAACTTCCATCACATTTGGTGGAGTTGCAGCAGATATTGATGAGGGAATTCGATGCGTCAACTGGGGCGAGGATGCAAAATGCGCTCTGAAACATGCTTTTCCAGCAGGAGTAAAATTCGCACTGAAGGTTCGTCTGACTACGACACCAACTGGTTGGCTGCACGGTCGTCTTAAAGATCCGACAGCATCCATTGTTCGAGTCGATGATGTCACCACCATTACGGTTTCAGCTGAACCAACCAAGATTCCAATTGTCTCAGGAGTCGGGCAATGGTCTGCGTTGCCGGAAAGCATTCAAGAATGGTTTGCGGATAATTGTCCAGAAAACTGTGGAACTCGATTGGGGTTGTCCTCGAATCCACTAAGGAGTAATGCGATTTCTGGACCGTCAGCATTTAGTGAGGCAGCTTTTTCTCAATTGAAACTGTGGTCCGCGTATACGGGAGACAAGGCTGTCGCATTGCCGTCTCAATGGAGTGTGCGCACTCTGAGTTATTCAGAAATGGTGAAGGCTCCGGCCTGCATTAAAGATGGCACAGGCGTCACAGGCATCGTCGCTACAAATGCTTCGGCTTATGCAGAAGGTCCACCTACTTTTGATGAGGCAACCAAATCATTGGATTACAAAGTTGCGGCTCCTCATTACGAGAAGGATGGGAGAACTGAATTCAAAGGCCGTTACGATCTGATTCTTCGGTCAGATATCGCTAAGTGTCTATATGAAGTCAATGACTCACAGGTCACCTCTAAGGTGTCAGTAACTGGTGAAGACGGTGCTGAAAAATCTGCAATAACGTCAATGACAAATACTGGCGGATGGTTCAAATTCTCTGCCAGCGGCTTTTCTCATTCTGCTCCCACTATCAAAGTCAAACTGACAAGAAGTTTTGCGAAGATTCTGAAAGGTCGTTCAATCTCTGTAGCTAAGGCAGCATTGAAGAATGGAATCAAGATTCCGTCGGGTGCAACTGTTCGAGTTGTCATTGCTGCTTCGTCAAAGAAAAAGTGTTCAGTCACAAATCAGCGCACTGTGAAGGCGAAATCAAAAGGCACATGTTTGCTCTCGGTTTATGTAACACCGAAGAAAACAAAGGCAGTTCCGAAGCCGAAGACCAAGCGCAATACTGTAAAGATTGTTATTAGTTAACGCGCCAGCCAGGCTGGGCGATTTTTTTCGTATGACGTGATGTCATCGGCATGCGTCATGGTGATTCCGATGTCGTCAAGGCCATTCAAGAAACGGTGTTGCGTTGGTGCGTCCATGGGGAAGCTCTCTTTGAAGCCTGCTGATGGAACCTCAACAGTAAGACGTTCCATGTCAACAGTGATTTCGGTTGTGGAATCAGCTTCGATGAGTTCCCACAGTTTTTCAACGGCTGCCTGAGGCAAGATCACGGGTGCGAGACCATTCTTCGTGCAGTTGTTGCGGAAAATGTCCGAGAAACTTGGTGCAATCACTGCGTCGAATCCGTATTGCTGAATTGCCCACACTGCATGCTCGCGCGAAGAGCCAACACCAAAGCTTGGTCCGGCTACAAGAATGGTCGCGCCGGAATACTTCTCATCGTTCAATACAAAACTGCGGTCATCACGCCACGTAGAGAAGAGACCAGCTTCGAAGCCAGTGCGCTCGACGCGCTTCAGCCACTCTGCCGGAATGATTTGGTCGGTGTCGACGTCGCTGCGCTTTAGGGGCACGCCACGACCGGTAACGATGTGTACTGATTTCATTTTAAATCTCCTGGGCTTGCGAAGTGTCCGGCAACAGCGGTTGCTGCTGCGACGGCGGGGGAGACAAGGTGTGTGCGACCACCGCGACCTTGACGACCTTCAAAGTTTCTATTACTTGTGCTGGCGGCGCGTTCACCTGGTGCCAACTTGTCGGGGTTCATGGCAAGACACATGCTGCATCCGGGTTCACGGAAATCAACGCCGGCTGCGATGAGAATTTTGTCGAGACCTTCAGCAATTGCTTGGTTACGCACTGCATGACTACCTGGCACCACCATGGCGCGCTTGACGGTCACGGTGCGACCCTTGAATACGGCTGCTGCAGCCCGGATATCTTCGATGCGGCCGTTGGTGCAAGAGCCGATGAACACAGTGTCAACAGGGACATCACGCATGTTCATGCCGGCAGTTAGGCCCATGTACTCAAGTGCGCGACTGATTGTGTTTGCACTTGTTTCGTCTGGAGCATCTGCTGGCGACGGAATGATTCCGTTAATAGGAAGAACTTGAGCAGGGTTTGTTCCCCAGCTGACATGTGGAGACAATGTTGTTGCATCGATGACAACTTCAACGTCGAACTTTGCACCGTCGTCTGTACGAAGGTTCTTCCATGCCGCAACTGCTGCATCCCAATCGGCACCCTTTGGTGCATGCTCGCGACCTTTGAGATATTCAAATGTGGTGTCGTCTGGCGCAATGAGGCCAGCCTTTGCACCTGCTTCAATGCTCATGTTGCATACAGTCATGCGGCCTTCCATAGAAAGCGCGCGAATCGCAGAACCGCGATATTCGATGACGTGGCCAATGCCGCCGCCAGTTCCGATCTTTCCGATGATGGCAAGAATGATGTCTTTAGCTGTAACACCTTCTGGTGCATCACCTTCAACAGTGATGGACATCCATTTAGGACGCGACTGCGGAAGTGTCTGTGTTGCAAGAACGTGTTCGACTTCGCTGGTACCGATTCCGAATGCCAGTGCGCCGAATGCGCCGTGTGTTGCTGTGTGACTGTCACCGCAGACAATTGTCATGCCGGGAAGTGTGCGTCCTTGTTCTGGTCCGATGACATGAACAATGCCCTGATTCGGGTCTCCCATGGGGAATAAAGTGAATCCGTACTCAGCCGCATTGTCGCGAAGAACTTGCACTTGCTTTGCCGAGATGGGATCTGCGATCGGCAAATGGATATCAGCTGTCGGCACGTTGTGGTCTTCAGTTGCAATGGTGAGATCTGGACGGCGCAATGGGCGACCGGTCAGACGCAAACCGTCGAATGCTTGAGGACTAGTTACTTCATGAACAAGGTGAAGATCGATGTACAGCAGGTCAGCATCACCGGCAGCACTGTGCACGACATGTTGGTCCCATACTTTTTGCGCAAGAGTCATTGGATTCGACATAGGGGTTCCTTTCGGAATCTCAATATATGGGATACACTTCCCAAGTAATGGACAGCGTATCAGGAGTCGGAGTTCTCGACAAGGCCTTTGTGGTGTTGAATGCACTTGTTACGCGACCACTGAGTTTGGCTGAAGTTATTGATGCCACAGATATTCCACGAGCAACGTGTCACCGTTTGTTGGCAGCTCTTGAACACCATGGTGCTGTGCGTCGTAATAATGATGGCTTGTACTGCTTGGGGCCAACATTGCTTGGTCTCGGACGTGGAGCTGCAGTGCAGTTTCCGTTCTTGGAAAGAGCGCGCGAAGTTGCAACAGAATTGCGAGATCGCACAGGAGAAAGTGTTCAAGTTTTTGTTGCTGAGACTGACGGACGGCGATGCGTTGTATCTCTTGAATCTCGCAACGGTTTGCGGTGGATCGTGCCCGAAGGTGCATTGTTTCCGTTAGCTCGTGGGTCAGCGGGTCGGGTTCTCACTGGTTCTCGCCTCAGTTCTGCTGGTTGGCTTGAATCAGTTGAAGAACGTGTGAAAGGTGTTGCGTCGGTGAGTGCTCCGATTATTGATATTGATGGAATAGTGATCGCAGCTGTTTCAGTATCGGGGCCGCTTGAACGCATGAGTGTAAGTCCGGGCGCGAAATTTGGGTCGATAGTCGTACGTGGTGCAAAAACTTTGTCTGATTTTTTAGCGTCGTAGTTGCCAATGTGTGGGTTCAGATCCACACATTGCAATTATGGATACAGATTTACCAGAACCAGTTCACAGTCTTCCCGACATCACCGATGTAGCTGTGGGGGTTGAAGAAAAGTTGCACACGATGATTGATTCATTTGAATTGCCAGGTGCCCGTTTGTATGGCGTGAACTGTGCATCGCGACCAACAACTGAACCAAACATGTGTTTACTAGCGCAACATCCAGACGTATACGAACTGCTTGATGCGCCCTCCAGTGCGTTGGCGCGCATGTTTGATGCTGCGGCAATTGTCACAACTGGTTGGGCTGCGCCACTGCGACCTGATGGCACCATTGAGGGTGCCCCTAGCGAACATGCTTTGCGTCGACGTGTTCGCTTAGTTGTGGTTGTCGCCGATAACGGAGTAGCCAGCGCATTACGGTTCGCTGACGAACCAGAAGAAGTAGTCACAGACCCCGGTTCAGCAACGGGCTCGCTTGCAGAAGCAATTACTCGATTTTGGTTTGATCCACCCATTACGTTGGCCGCCAACTCATAGAGAACGTGCGCTCTTTCACAAGGGCGCAATTACGCAAAGTGCCTCCTAACCTTGATGCGTGACCGAGTACAGCACAGCATGGGCCGAACGAATCAGGGCATTGGCGGCTGAAAAAGACGTCGTCATTCTGGCGCACAACTATCAGGTGCCAGAGATTCAAGATGTTGCTCATCACGTAGGTGATTCGCTTGCTCTCTCGCGCATCGCTGCAACAGTGCCAGAGTCCACAATCATTTTCTGCGGTGTCCACTTCATGGCAGAGACTGCAAAGATTTTGTCGTACGACAAGACAATTCTGATTCCTGATGAGCGGGCAGGCTGTTCGTTGGCTGACACCATTACTGCTGATCAATTACGTGAGTGGAAAGCGCAACATCCTGGCGCTGTAGTTGTCAGCTATGTCAATACAACAGCTGCGGTAAAAGCCGAGACTGACATTTGTTGCACCAGTTCAAACGCAGTAGAAGTTGTAGCTTCAATTCCTGCTGATACTCCGATTCTGTTTTGCCCTGATCAATTTTTGGGGGCTCACGTACAACGCCAAACAAAGCGTTCCAACATGCACATCTGGATGGGCGAGTGCCATGTACATGCCGGAATCAATGGTCAAGATCTGAAGTCAATGGTCGAAGCTGAACCTGATGCGGAACTCTACGTTCACCCCGAATGCGGATGTGCCACTAGTGCGCTGTACTTGGCAAGTGAAGGGGTTGTGCCAGCAGAGCGCACACATATTCTTTCCACTGGCGCAATGCTTGATGCTGCCCGTACGACCAAAGCTCGAAAAGTGCTTGTCGCCACAGAGACCGGAATGCTTCACCAATTGCGCAAGGTCAATGTCACTACAGAGTTCCAGGCTGTTAATCGCGCCGCTGTTTGCAAATACATGAAGATGATTACGCCTGAAAAGCTTGAACATTCATTAATGCATGGAAACGATGTTGTTGATATTCCACGTGACATTGCAGACAAAGCACGCCTGTCTGTAGAGCGCATGATCGCAATTGGCACACCATCTCGTGTCGGCGAATAATCGCGTCCCCAGTCAACTGGCAGCTCCCGAACCAACATGGTCGGTTGAGACTGATGTTGTCGTACTAGGTTCTGGCGCTGCAGGATTATCAGCGGCACTTGCGATGCGTCCTGTGCGCGATGTTCTTCTGATTACAAAAGACACTCTCGATGCTGGCAGCACAAACTGGGCTCAGGGCGGATTAGCAGCAGTGCTTGATCCAAATGATTCCATTGAAAATCATGTGCAAGACACCCTCGATGCTGGCGGTGGATTGTGCGACGAACAAGCCGTGCGCACGTTGGCTACCGAGGCACCAACTGCCATTCGTTATCTCATGCAGTTGGGCGCATCATTTGATCCGGGTCTGCATGAAGGAGTTGCGCTAACGCGCGAAGGTGGTCATTCTCATCGGCGCATTGTTCATGCCGGTGGTGACCAATCAGGTGCCGAAGTGCAACGCACCCTTGACGAATCTGTGCGCCTTGCCGGTGTACACGTGGTGGAACGTGCATTCGGTCTTGATCTTGTGATTGGTCATACTGCTGATGGCACACGCGCAGTAACTGGCGTCAAAGTAGCAATGCTTGACAGCAGTGGTGGTGTGCAAAGTGTGGGCATTGTTAATGCACGCGCGGTCATTGTTGCTACAGGTGGTTATGGACAGGTGTACGCATCAACATCAAACCCATCTGCAGTAACCGGCGACGGCATCGCGCTTGCTTTGCGTGCTGGTCTAGAGGCCAGTGATCTTGAATTTATTCAGTTTCACCCCACAGTGTTGTGGCGTGGAAGTGAGGCAACGGGTCAGCAAGCTCTCATCAGTGAGGCGGTGCGTGGAGAAGGCGGCATTCTTTTAGATGCGGCCGGACAACGCGTGATGAAGGGCGTGCATCCGCAAGAAGATCTTGCACCGCGCGACATCGTTGCTGCCGCAATTAGTGAACGTATGGCACAAGCACCCGCCGGTGTAGATGACCATGTGTATCTGGATGCTCGTCACATTGAAAAATTTGAGGAACGCTTCCCATCCATCACCGCCTCATGTCTTGATGCCGGTATTGACCCCCGTACTGAATTGATTCCCGTTGCGCCCGCTGCTCATTATGTTTGTGGTGGTGTACGTGCAACGCTAAATGGCACGACAGCGTTGCAAGGTCTGTTTGTGGTCGGTGAAGCTGCATGTACCGGTGTTCATGGCGCTAATCGACTTGCATCAAACAGCCTTACTGAAGGTGTAGTGGCAGGTACTCGTGTCGGCCGGGCTTTAAGTTGGTCTTTGCCGCAGATTGCTACGCCTGATGACACAGAGACACCAGGTGCGCTGGTTGATTCGTATCATCGAACAGCGCTGAGATCAGCAATGTCGAAATATGTGGGTGTACTGCGTACTCCAGAGGGGCTTGAGTCAGCTTCTCGCATCTTGAACACACTGTCATCAAATATGTCGGCAGCAGTTGTACCTACCCGTAAAGCATTTGAAGCAACGAATATGCTCACGATTGCAATGGCGGTAGTAGAAGCAGCAAAGACACGTACTGAAAGTCGTGGTTGCCACAGGCGAATAGATTTTGATGCACCGAGCGATTCATGGAATCATCATTTGTCGTGTTGCATTGTTGATGGACAGATTGAGGTGAAGTAATGGATATGTATTCGCTCACAACCGAAACTGGCGCACTATTAGTTGCTGGTGGCCTGAATCCTTTGTACATAGAAGATGTCATTGAGAACACAATTCTGGAAGACCTTGATGGCGGCATCGATGTCACGTCCGTCGCAACTGTCCCTTTTGAACAGCGCAGTATTGCCACATTCGGAACTAGAGCCGACGGATGCGTTTCTGGGTTAGTCATTGCAGCCGCGGTAATCGAAATGGTGTGTGGCCCACACGCGAGCTCTATTGACTATTTTCATAATGACGGCGAACGGGTGCACGTAGGTGATGTGCTGATGAAAATTGAGGCGCCAACACAACTGTTGTTGACAGCAGAGCGCACCGCGCTGAATCTGTTGTGTCATTTGTCAGGTATCGCTACTGCAACAGCTGCATGGGTAGATGCGGTGGCCGGCACCGGCGCCATCATTCGTGATACACGCAAAACAACTCCTGGGTTACGCGCACTTGAGAAATATGCAGTGCGTTGCGGTGGGGGTCAGAATCACCGGATGAGTCTCAGCGATGCTGCTCTAGTGAAGGACAATCACATTGTTGCTGCAGGTGGAGTTGCTGAAGCATTTGCAAAAGTACGCGCCCTTGCGGATTCCTTGCCGATTGAGATTGAAGTGGACACCCTCGAGCAACTGCAAGTTGCGCTTAACGCTGGCGCAAATGTTGTGTTGTTAGACAACATGTCACCAGATGTGATGAAAGAGGCCGTGGCGATATCGCAGCGTCACACTGCGAGCACAGGACACGCTGTACTGCTAGAAGCAAGTGGCGGTCTTACTATTGCTACTGCTCGGTCAGTTGCTGAGACTGGTGTTCATTTCATCAGTGTTGGCGGGCTGACTCATTCATCACCAATTCTTGATATTGGTCTTGATCTTCAAACGATTGTTTAATCGCGCGACGCAAGCCACTTGGCTTCTGCCTCACCCATCGTGGTTGATGGCGCAGCATTAGTCATTGGCCATAGTTCTTCTGAGATACGACGGTAGTTACCACTGGAACGCAATTGTCCAAGAAGTGCATACAGGCCCAAGTTGATGCGTTGGATGAATACGAATGATTTTGGCACTGTTGCGTATTGAGCAATTGCGGACGTGCGGTCAAATGTATGACGCACGATTGAAGTTGCATACGCCCCTGACCATTCCATGACGCGCGATTCACGCACTGGCTCATAGAAGTGAGAGAAGTATTCTCCACATTCCTGCGTGGTGAATGGGGCGTCAAGCTGCAACATGCCGGCATCTTCAATGACGCGTCGGTACACGTCCATGTCGTCGTCAATGACAGCTGCCTTAACCATGGATTGAAACATCAGCATTTCATCTTGAGTGAAATGCTTAATTAATCCGAAGTCGAGAAACGTGACTCTGCCGTCCCCATGAAATATGTAATTGCCGGGGTGCGGGTCGCCATTGAATGCACGGAAGCGATACAGACTGCGAAATACAAACCGAAAGATTGCTTCGCCTGCCTTGTCGCGCTGTTCTTGTGACCATTCACAAACTTCGGCAAACGTGTGACCAGTCACCAGTTCTGTGATCAGAATTTTCTTCGTTGAAAATTCATGCAGAACTTCTGGAACATGAATGAACGGGTGGTTCCTATAGAAGTCTGCAAACATCTGTTGATTCGCGGCTTCATTTTTGTAATCAAGCTCTTCAAGAAGACGGTCCTTGATTTCAGCCACCATGTCTTCAGGGTTTAATGACTTGAATCCGAAGGCAAGCATGGCTCCCAACAGGTCTGCAGTGCGTAGATCAGAATCAATTGCTTCTCCGACACCGGGGTATTGCACTTTCACTGCAACTGCTTTTTCGCTGCCATCGGTGAGGCGAATGATTGCGCGGTGTACTTGGCCAATTGATGCAGAAGCGATTGGTTCGTCATCAAACTCAACAAATATGTCTTTGATAGAACGACCAAGCTCACGTTCGATTTCAATGTGAACCAATTCCACAGCCATTGGCGGGGCATTTGATTGCAGTTGCGATAGGGCAATTCGCATGGGTTCTGGGAGTCCGTCGTCGAGATAACTGGCCATTTGGCCAATCTTCATGAGTGCCCCTTTCATGTTGCCTAGTTCGTCTGCAACTTGTTGCGCTGATTTCAATTCTCGCGAACGAGACAACTGCTCTTTGCGCTCGGCGCCGGCAAATACTTTTCGTGCCGAAGTGCCAGCATGTCCGAGCCCCACGCGGGCACCTAGCCGAAGAAGTCGACTATTGCGCCGCCAACGTGAACGCAGTTGAATTGCCTTTGAACTCATATATCTCCCAAAATTCCCGGTTTATTCAGTGCATCGTGATGAACCGCGAGGCATGCGTTGACAAGTAGTGGAACGAATTCAGAAGCACGAGCGTAAACGGCGTCATGATTTCCAGATATCTCAAAAACATGAGTGTTCGGAATCAGACTTGCAAGTGTTCGTTGTCGTCGCGGCGAAACAACTTGGTCTTCGGTGGTGATTACAACAGATGTGGGTACGTCAATTTGTGAGAGCCACGTTCGCGAATCAAATCGGCCAAGTGCTGAACCAGCTTCAAGAATGCTGCGCCAGTCGTGGCTTGCAATCTGTAGCGCAGCCCATGGTTCCCATGTCATTGTCTTGCGCGATAGGTACATTCGCTCACTGATTGCTTGTTGAATTGATGGGGGAGTGATGCGTGCAAGTCCACCAATTCCGGTAAGCAAGGAAAACATGAATCGCTCTTGACGTGATGTTGCCCAATGTCCGGCAGTTGCGGCAAGAACTAATCCGCGCACTCTGTGCTCGTGACGTTTCCACATCAGTTGGGCGACGGTGCCACCCATGGAGTACCCGACAGGAATGAATGTGGTGATTCCTAATTGATCCATCAGTGCCGCAACGTCATCGGCGCAATCAGACAGGCGAAATGACTGTGAAGATCTAATGCCACGTCCGTGGCCACGGTGATCAAGCGCAATGACACGAAAGTGCTTGCCAAGTTCTTCGTAACACATGTAAAAGTTCAGATCTGCTGTTGCAGTCCACCCGTGCAACAACACCACTGTTGGTGCTCCGACTGGTCCAGTTATCTCTCGATAAAACGTGGTGCCTCTTCCGGGAAGAGACATTGCGTTGCCGGGGGGCAAATGTGGAATGGAATGGTCGCTCAGTTGGCAACCTTCAGAATTGTGACGGAGATTTTTGCGCCATTCTCAAGAGTGATGCTGACAAGGTCACCTTCTTTGTGTCCGAGAAGCGCAGACCCAATTGGTGAGACAGGGCTCATTACTTCCACGCCTTGTTCGGTGCGCTTTTCTTCAATGTGGCCAATGAGGTACGTCTCGGCATCATCTTCATCATCACCAGCAAACAAAATGGTGACGGTTGACAGGACTCCCACTTCGCCATCCTTGGGCGGAGTTGCAAGTTCTGAATCCTCCAAAATGGACAGCAGGAGGTTCTTGCGGTCATTAAACATGCCGTACTCGTCCTTGGCAGCGTGATAGTCGCCGTTTTCCTTGAGGTCGCCCATTTCGCGGGCCCGACCAATTTTGTCAGCCACTTCGGGAAGGACTTCATGTTCAAGGTGGGCTATTTCGGCCTCGAGCCGGGCATATGTCGCTTTAGAGAGGAGGTGCTTTGCCATGAGGAGAAGGCTACCTGTGCCTTCTACGATGGTCTCCGTATGGCACATCGCATCGCACTCATTGGCGGAGACGGAATCGGTCCCGAAGTTACGGCTGAGGCCGTGAAAGTGGTGCGCGCCACGGGGGTGGCAATTGACACAACTGATTTCGACCTGGGCGGCATGCGCTACCTGCGCGACGGAGAGATTTTGTCCGATGAAGTTCTGAATCAGTTGCGCGGTTTTGACGCCATTTTGTTGGGCGCAGTCGGCACGCCAGACGTTCCTCCCGGCATTATCGAGCGCGGACTTCTTTTGAAGATGCGTTTCGACCTTGACCTCTATGTCAACCAACGTCCGTTTGTTGGCACTGCGCCAGGGCACGTGACTCCGCATGACTTTGTTGTCATCCGTGAAAACACAGAAGGGCCGTATGTAGGCGAAGGCGGCGTCTTGCGACGTGGCACTCCACATGAGATTGCAACACAGGGCAGCGTGAACACTCGACACGGTGTTGAGCGGTGCATTCGGTATGCATTCGAACTTGCTGCAAAGCGTGAGCGCAAGCACGTCACGTTGGTGCACAAAACAAATGTGCTCACATTTGCTGGTGATTTATGGCAGCGCGCATTCAATGATGTGGCGGCACAGTTTCCTCAGGTAGGGACTGCATACAACCATGTTGACGCAGCATGCATCTACTTCGTTGAAGACCCACACCGCTACGACGTCATTGTGACTGACAACTTGTTTGGCGACATCCTTACTGACCTTGGCGGCGCAGTCAGTGGGGGTATTGGCCTTGCATCATCTGCCAACTTGAACCCTGCGCGTACTGGCCCGTCAATGTTCGAACCATCTCATGGGTCAGCGCCAGACATCGTGGGCACAGGTAAAGCAAACCCCACTGCAGCAATTCTGTCTGCCGCGCTCATGCTTGATTTCCTCAATGAATCAGCAGCAGCTGATCGCATTCGTGCAGCATGTGACACTGCGCCAACAGGGTCAACCGTTGACATCGGAAATGCCATCGCAGCAATCGTTGCGGGCAAGTAATCTTTCACCACATCACTTAGGAGCAATATGCCTACTCTCGTACCAACACCAAAAATCTGGATGAACGGAACACTTGTCGATTGGGATAAGGCCCAGGTGCACGTCCTGACTCACACGCTTCATTACGGCACTGGCGTATTTGAAGGTATTCGCGCGTACGAAACCTCTGAAGGCCCTGCTGTATTCCGCCTTACTGAACACATCAATCGCTTGTTCAAGAGCGCGAAAATTCTTGGTATGGAAATTCCATACACACCAGAACAGTTGATTGCCGCAACTAAAGAGGTAGTTCGTTCAACGGGTCTTCCTTCTTGCTATGTGCGCCCGCTTGCGTATTACGGATACGGCGAAATGGGCCTCAACCCACTGCCTTGTGTTGTTGACGTTGCAATTGCTTGCTGGCCATGGGGTGCGTATTTGGGTGAAGATGCGCTGACAAAGGGCGTCCGAATGAAGATTTCTTCGTGGACACGCCTTGATCACAACACCATGCCACCTGCCGCAAAAACAGTTGGTAACTACGTGAACTCGTCATTGGCCAAAGTTGAAGCGTTAAAGGCCGGTTATGACGAAGCAATCATGTTGAACCCGCAAGGCTTTGTCAGCGAATGCACCGGAGAAAACATCTTTGTTGTGCGCAATGGCGTCATCCTGACTCCTCCGCTTTCTGCTGGTGCTCTCGAGGGCATCACCCAGAACTGCGTGGCCCAGATTGCAGCCGAACTTGGATATGAGATGCGGGTCGAGAACATTGTCCGCTCAGACCTGTACATCGCAGAAGAGATTTTCTGCTGCGGAACGGCCGCGGAAGTCAGTGCCATCAACTCTGTCGATGACCGCGAAGTGCCGTGCCCAGGGCCAATCACCACAGCAATTGCCGGGCTGTATGCCAAGGCAGTTCGTGGACAAGTTGCGCACTACAAGCACTGGTGTGAACTGGCCTAAGGCCCCCCAAACACAGCCCTCCCCGGGGAAAACTTGATTACTGCACTCGCCGTAATCAGTGTGATATTTTTCATTTTGTTCGCGAGTCGGTCTCACGAACAATCCTTTAAGGGGAAAATATGGAAATGAAGACGGTTCTTACTGATCCCGATCTCAACCAGCTTGTTTACAACGCTCTGTCCTTCGGAACAGCAGTTATGTTGGGCGCATTTGTCTACTTCTTGACACAGATCAAGAGCGTTGCAAAGCAGTACCAAAGCGGTGTAGCAGTGTCTGCAGTTGTTGTCGGAATCGCGGGCTATCACTACTTCAGAATGTGGAGTGATTGGGGACATGGAACAGTAAACGAGGGGTACCGCTACGCGGACTGGCTTATTACTGTGCCATTGCTGGTTATCGAACTATTGATTGTTCTCGGAGTCACTGCCGATCGTCGCAAGAAGTTGATGACAACTCTTGTGCCGGCAACTGTTCTGATGATCGGACTCGGTTACCCAGGTGAAACTGCATCAAGCGACGGCACAAAGTGGACGTTCTGGGTGTTGTCAATGTTGCCATTCCTTTACATCCTTGCGACACTGTCGAAAGAGTTGAAAGCAGCTGGCAGCCGCGAAACTGGTGCTGTTAGTTCAGCCATCAAGAGCGCAACAACAATCCTGTTGGTGACATGGTTGGTCTACCCAATCGGTTACCTGTTCCCAGTGATTTTCGAAGCCACAAATGAAGGTGCAGAAACAGCTCGTCAGTTGGCGTACACCGTTGCCGATATAACGGCAAAGGGGCTATTCGGATTAATGATTCTGAATATTGCGAAGGCTCGTTCCGGAGACTCGCACTAGTTAGTTCACATTGAAAAGGCGGGCATGAACTTTAGGGTTCATGCCCGCCTTTTTTAATTGTGTAGAGTAAGGTTTGTTTATGAAGCCAAAAGTAATCTTGCAAGTCTCAGTACTTGTTTCCGCCGCAGCAAGCCTTGCGTTAAGTATCTCGTTGTATTTCGCCGGTAACGAACAGACCGACAAACTCAACGGGATTTACGTAGGTGTCTGGGTGCCATCAATTCTGGCGCTTGGCGCATTTATCCTTGCTGGGAAAAAGGAGTCCTAAATGTCCGAAACAACGCTTTTTTCGTTTGGCGCAGTGATTTTCATCATTGTGTTTACCGGTGCGACCTTGTTCGGAATGGCATCCTTGAAGGAATTCCAAGACCGGACTAAATAGCCCCGCGCCGGCACCCTGACCATCTGCAAACCTGATCGAAATAGCC
>JBIISL010000046.1:0-16340 GCA_044341035.1 Ilumatobacteraceae bacterium
CACATTCAAGCAATTCCTGCGATGCGCGAAGCTGGGTATTCCGTTGCCGTGTCACACGAAGACGCCGGCATGTTGAAAGACGTTGGTTACGACGTGTTCCTCGACGACACACAAGTAGTCGAAGTAGGCAAGCTTCGTTTCGATGTAATTCACAACCCCGGTCACACTGCAGGTTCTGTGTCATTCAAGGTGCACGATGCGCCATTGCTGTTCACTGGCGACACTTTGTTTCCTGGCGGGCCAGGTGCAACACATTTCCCCGGCAGTAGTTTTGACACCATCATTGAGTCACTAGATACACGCTTATTCACGTTCCCAGGAAACACAGTTGTGTTGCCGGGTCATGGCGTTGACACAACTATCTCAATGGAGCGTCCTCATTTAGCTGAGTGGGTTGCACGTGGCTGGTAACAGCAGCCCAAACCTAGGCGGAATGGCGCTTGACCCATCCGTCTTGCCACACGTCATTGATAACGCATCTATTGCAACTGACGGTCGCGCCTACCCACAAGTGCGTACAGAATTACGCACTATCCCTTCCTTCCTGAATGCATGGTCAGTGGTGTGGATGTTTGTTCAAAACATTTTGATTCTCGCCATTGCAGTCAGACTCAATTCACTTGCCGTTTGGGTAATTACATTTCTACTGATGGGTCGCATGCACGCGCAATTTGCATCTCTTATGCATGAAGCTGCACACCGTCTTCTGTTTCGCCATCGCGGCGCCAATGACTGGGTGGGTAACTGGCTGCTTGGCTATCCGGTAATCACAAGCACGCCCGCGTATCGACGCGTTCATATGGCTCATCATCGTGAAGAGTTCGGCCCAGACGAACCAGACATCGCGCTGTATGCCAACTACCCAATTACTAAAGACAGCCTTCGTCGCAAATTGGTGCGCGACATTTCTGGGCGAACGGGTGCGAAACTATTTCGTAATCAGATGCGCGGTTTTAAATCAACCGATGCACGAGTTCGCAACACATTATGGAAAATGACTGCAGTACAAATTGTTATTGCGTCGTTGTTTGTTCTTGCAGGCCATCCGTGGCTGTACCCAATCATGTGGGTATTGCCGTATTTCACTTTGTGGCGTGTCATTAACCGTTTGCGTTCCATCGCCGAACATGGCGGACTTCGCGCAGACCCTGATCGTCGCATCACCACTCATTCAGTTGTGCAGCATCCGCTAGCCCGGTTCTATTTGGTGCCGTACAAAATCGGCTACCACCTAGCCCACCATGTTGACGCCGGTGTCCCATTTCGTCATCTGCCTCGGTACCACCAACTCTTGCGGTCGGCCCAGTACGCCGATGACATCGTGGAATACCCCTCATATCGCGCCATCTGGAAGGCCATGGCCCGATAGGACTTAGTTAACACTACGTCCGTAGTGCTAATTACTGAGTCCTGCCTAGACTGGTCCTGTGACCGAATTATTCCGCATCAGCGACCTTCATGCCCGTCCCGTCACGGAAGACACTGACCCCACAGATGAGATTCTGCGCGGGGTGTCTTTGTCCATTGCTGCGGGTGAAGTGCATGCCATCATGGGCCCGAACGGTTGCGGTAAATCCACTCTTGCAAGCACTCTTCTCGCCTCACCTGAATACGAAGTAACAAGCGGCGACATTTTCTTCAAAGGTGACAACATCACCGAATGGACAACCGATGTTCGCGCCAAGGCCGGCATCTTTCTTGCGTTTCAATACCCACAAGAAATAGCTGGCGTCTCTGTTATTCAGTTCCTGCGTCAATCATTGTCAGCACGTAAAGGCATCGACCTTTCTGTTCTTGAATTGCGTTTGTCTGCAATGGATTGGATGAAGCGCCTCGGTATGGATTCATCTTTCGTTGACCGTTACCTCAACGAAGGTTTCTCCGGCGGCGAAAAGAAGCGCAACGAAATCATGCAGATGGCATTGCTGGAACCAGACTTTGCAGTTCTTGACGAAACAGACTCAGGTCTCGACATCGACGCATTGCGTATCGTTGCAAAAGGTATCCGCGAAGTACGTGCTGATCGCCCCAACATGGGCATCCTTCTCATTACCCACTACCAACGCTTGCTCGATGAACTACAGCCAGACCACGTGCACATCATGGTTGATGGCCGCATTGTGAAATCAGGTGGCATGGAAGTTGCAGCAGAACTAGAAAAGAATGGCTACGAGGCCTACAAGGCAAACGTGTCATGAGTTTTGATGTGCAGCGCGTTCGTGCCGATTTTCCGGTGCTCGCTGAGATAATCAACGGCAAGCCGCTGGTTTATCTCGATTCTGCCAATACTTCACAAAAGCCAAACGCCGTCATTGATGCAATGACCCACTTCATGCAGCACGGTTACGCGCCAACAAACCGCAGTGCGTATCAACTTGCAGCAGAAGCCACCGACAAATTCGAAGGTGCTCGTGCAAAAGTTGCTGCGTTCATCAACGCACCCAAAGTGCACGAAGTCATTTACACAAAGAACGCCACCGAAGCATTGAACCTCATTGTTCGTTCATGGGGTACAGCGAATCTTTCAGCTGGTGACGCCGTAGTTCTCACACACATGGAACATCACGCCAACATTGTTCCGTGGCAAATGCTCGCAGCAGAACGTGGTTTCACTATTCGCTGGGTTCCACTTACGTCAGACGGACTTCTTGATCTCAGCAATCTCTCCACATTGCTCGATGGCGCAAAAGCGTTTTCATTCACAGCAATGTCGAATGTTCTCGGCACCATTAACCCCACTGCGGAACTATGCGCTGCAGCCCACAAGGCTGGTGCAATTGCAATTGTTGATGCATGCCAGGCTGTGCCACACATGCCAACCGACGTTCAAGCATGGGATGCAGACTTCGTGACATTCAGTAGTCACAAAATGGTCGGCCCGTCCGGTCTCGGCATTCTGTGGGGACGCGAATCATTGCTTGACGCAATGCCGCCGTTTCTTGGTGGCGGCAACATGATCTCTGACGTAAAGCTCGAAGGTTTCACATGCGCCGAATTACCTGCAAAGTTTGAAGCAGGCACGCAAGCAGTTATCGAAGCTGTCGGCCTTGGTGCTGCAGTTGATTACTTGTCCGCGATTGGCATGGACAATGTTCGTGCTCACGAATATGACATGACCGTGCTTGCATTGAACTCACTCAATGATCGCTTCGGAAGTGACATCACAATTCACGGAAGTACTGACGCAGCACTTCGCGGTGCAACCATCAGCTTCGCGTATCGCGATGTACACCCTCACGACATCAGCCAAGTACTCGATCAAAACAATGTGTGCGTTCGTGCCGGCCACCATTGCGCAAAGCCCCTCATGCGCCTCTTGGGTGCTAACGCCACCGTTCGCGCCAGTTTCTACCTGTACAACACCCCTTCGGATGTCACCGCCTTGTGCGATGCACTATCCGAAGCGGGAGACTTCTTCACCCTCTAACCTGATACTCGGAGATTCATATGCCCGGATTAGAAGACCTATATCGCGAGATCATTCTCGATCATTACAAGAGCCCTCGTAATCGTGGTTCTCTTGAACCGCCTGCTGTGCGTAGTGAAGGTCACAACCCATTGTGTGGCGATGAAATCGAAGTATTCCTTATTGTCAAAGACGGCATTGTTGATGACATCAAAATTGGTGGTCAAGGATGTTCCATCAGCCAAAGCTCTGCGTCCATGATGAGCGCTGCCGTAAAGGGCAAGCCAGTCGAACAAGCACGTGCGCTCATTCATCGTTTCAAACACATGATGTCAATCGATGAAGGCGGCGAAGAGCCAGACACATCTACCCCTCTCGGAGATCTTGAAGCCCTGCAAGGTGTCGTGAAGTTCCCTGTTCGCATCAAGTGCGCTGTTCTGTCATGGAACACACTTGCTGAAGCCCTTGATATCGCTGCCGAATAACGCATTGACCACTCTGCAATTCTTTTCACAGTTAGCCTTTCTCTCACGATGAAACCCCCACTTCGCATCGCTCTTACCGTTCTTGTCGCGTGTGTTCTTGTACCCACGTCACTCGTGAACGCAGAAGGCTCTGACACGTCAATTCCTGACACCATTGCGCCGGTTGAACCCACCACAACAACAATGCCCGCCACTACAACGACCTTGCCTCCTCTGTCTCGCCCGCAGCGAGGCCCAGCAAAAATTGGTTTTGCCCGCATAGTTCTCGCTGAACAACGCGTGTATATCTACAACCATCGCAAGCGTCTCATCGCGACACTTCCCGTATCGACAGGTGTTGATGATCAGACTCCTGTCGGAACCTTCAAAGTTTTCTCACAATCAGCTCAGGCCTATTACACACCAAGCCCGAATGAGCGCATGCGCTGGATGACGCGCTTCACCAAGGGTCGCCAGGGCGGCAACATCGGCTTCCACGGCATCCCCTACAAAGTCACAAAGAGTGGTGAGATTCCCTTTCCCACCCCACTCGGCGTTGCGTCTTCCTCCCATGGCTGCATCCGCATGCGTGTCGCTGACGCCAAATGGCTCTTCCACAACATGAAGATCGGCACTGTCGTTTCCGTCGTACGTTCCAGGGGCTGACAACACTCCTCCTTGGTAGTAAGTTCACTTCATCACTTTTGATTCGGGGGAACCATGACCACACGAGCAACATTCAAGTCTTTTGAAGAGTCAACCAAAGAAGAATGGGCCAACATCATGGTCTGCCTTCAAGACACCCAAGCAATGGTGTCTACTCGTGTCATCGAACAGATGAAACTGCTTGAACATGACCACGGCGGCTTTCCCGTTAGTCGTCTCGAGCACTGTTTACAAACTGCAACGCGCGCAGAAAAAGACGGCCGTGATGCGGAGTACATCGTGTGTGCACTCATCCACGACATCGGTGACAACCTTGCACCGTTTAATCATCCTGAAATCGCCGCCGGAATCGTAAAACCAGTTGTGTCAGAGGCCAACTGGTGGATGGTGAAGCATCACGGTATTTTCCAGGGCTATTACTTCTGGGACCACATCGGCCTTGACAAAAACGCCCGTGAAGAATTCCGCGGTAATCAATACTTCGAGTACACCGAAGAATTTTGTGCCAAATACGACGGACCAGGATTTGATAGTGATTACGTCAGTGCGCCATTGTCGTATTTCGAACCGCTCATTCATGACTTGTTCAAGCCCAAAGGGCGCTAAAGCAGAGAAATAACCTCTGTTCAAAATCTCCGAACAGTGTTGGCAGTAGGTTCGTAGCTACCCCTCACATCGGAGACACTCATGAAAATCACCCTTCTCGGAACAGGTAGCCCATTGCCAAGCGCAACATGTGCTGGCCCATCAACTCTTGTTCAAGCTGACAACCAGCACATCCTTGTTGATGCTGGTCGCTCTGTTGTTATGCGCCTCCTTGCAGCAGGTTGCCCTCCTCCATTCGTGTCAGCAGTGCTCCTCACCCATTTGCACAGTGACCATATTTCTGACTTGAACGACGTAATCACAACTCGTTGGATTGCTTCACCCGCTGCAACACCACTTCCTATCTATGGCCCTATCGGCACAAAGAAGATGGTCGACGGATTGCTTGCAATGTTGTCGCAAGATGAGGGATACCGCCTCGCGCACCACACCGACCTTCGTGCAGCTGGCGGAATGAAACTTGAAGTTCACGAAATTGAAGCTGGTCACACCTTTGCAATCGGCGGCGTTTCAATCTCAGTTCACGCAACAGACCATCGCCCCGTTGCACCAACAATCGGTTTCCGTATTGAACATGGCGGCACAGTTGCTGCACTTGCTGGAGACACCATCCCGTGTGATGGCCTGTACGACATGTGCAAGAACGCTGACTTCTATGTCCAAACAGTTATCCGCGAAGATCAAGTTCGTGCGTTGGCTCCACTGGTACCAACCGGCGAGCGCTTCCTCGACATCATCGATTACCACTCAACAGTGCAGCAAGCTGCACAAACAGCAACAAAGTGCGGAGTAAAGACTTTGGTCCTTACCCACTTCGTTCCAGCAATTCAGCCAGGGGGCGAAGCCGAATGGCACGCAATGGCTGCTGAGTTCTTCACCGGTGACATCATCATCGGCCCAGACCTCACTTTTGTTGAGAAGTAGCGAACCGCACACCCACTACTGCAACCGCTAGTCCTGCGATTGCAAGTACGCCAAGGCGTTCCCCAAACAACACCGCGCCTTCAATCGTAGAAAGCGCCGGCGTTAAGAAAAACAAACTGCTCACTTGTGCTGCCGCTTGTCTATGCAGCAACCACAACATGATCAAGATTGCAGCAATCGACAACACGCCAACTGCCCACGCAAGTGACAAAACACTGCGAGTTGTCACCGTGAATTGCCACCCTTCACTGAAAAAGACACACGCACCAAGCACAACAGCCGTCACAAGATACTGAATTGACGTTCCCGCCAATAACGGCGTTCCTTGCGCATATTTACGCTGAATCAAAGTGCCAGCTGACATTCCCACTACCGCAACAGCCATTGAACATAACGCAAACGATGTGGCGCCTTCACCTGCTCCGCCATGTTCAATTACAACGGCCACTACACCAGCACAACCAAGCACCACGCCGAAGGCTTGGCGTGATGACAGTTTCTCGTTCAACAACACCCGGCTCAATGTGGTGGTGACAACAGGGTGTAGCGCAGCAATCAGTGCGCTAATTCCAGATGGCAATCCATGATTGATGGCCACAAACACGCCACCCAAATACATGGCATGCATACCGATGCCTACGGCTAACTGAACCGGCACTTGCTTGCGACTCACGCGAGCCTCATGAATGATGCGTGACACCACAAACAAAATCACTGCAGCAATGGCGGTACGGATAGTCAAGAAGGTCAGCGGTCCAGCATCTCTAGTGCCGTAGCGGGCAACAATGAAGCCGGTGCTCCACAACAGAACAAAGAGCCCTGGTGCCATTCGCTCTAGAAGCCGTTTATCCACCCAATGAGCGTAGGTGGCGCGACCTTCACTACAGTCACTCTTATGACGAATGAAGAACTTCTCGCAACCGCCTGCCCCATCATTAACGAAATTGGCGCAGCCTTTTATTTCATCCCTGAGACCGGAGCAGTTGGCAAATCGCTCAACCTAGGTGGCATGGAGTTTTACGTTCTGGGCCGTGGAGGCCCTCTTGGTGACTGTGATGGCGCAGCTCTCGCCGCAGCCTTTGGTTATTTCAAACCATCAATGATCGGTGGCGTCTGGGAAGCTGCGAAAGCAAAGTGTGATCCACGCAAGGCCGGTCGTGCGCACCTTGAATGTGCAGCAGCTCTTGGTCGTGCAAAGTTCACTGGCTTGGCAAACCTTGATGCAATTGTTTCAGCGCTCGACAAAGTGAACAACGCAGCAGACCCAGACGGTCTCAGCCTGTACGCAGCAATGCGCACGGAACCACTTGCAACCGATGCTCCTGGTCGCGCAATGCAGTTGTTGGCACTTGTTCGTGAATTCCGTGGCGCCGCTCACCTCGTCGCGTTACGCGCTTCAGGGTTGGATACAAAAACTGCCCATCACATCAAACGCCCAGACATGGTGCCGACATTTGGTTACACACCAGAAGATGCTCCGACAATCACTGATGCGACTCATGCACAAATGGCAGCGGCAGAGAAGTTGACTGACGCACTTTGCGCACCCGCGTATGCCGTATTAACTGAAGCCGAGCGAACCACTCTTGCCAACGGCGTCGCTGCAATGAAGGCTGCCCTCCAGGGCTAACTACTTCAATTCTTCAGCAAGGTTTTTAGAAATTTTGCTGAATGCAGTTCCCACTGCTTTTACCTCTGCAGGTGTCAGCAAATCAATCATTAAACGACGCACAGTCTGAACATGCTCTGGCGCAACTGCTTGCAATGTAGTCATTCCTTTTGCGGTCATTTGCGCAAATGCAACGCGACCGTCTTCTGATGACTGCACACGTGTCACCAACTTCTTTTTCAAAACGCCTTCCATACGGCGAGTTAAACCGCCACGCGTAAGACGCAATGCGTCAGCAAGATCCGACATGCGCAGTTGTTTTTCTGGCGCTTCCGACAACATGGCAAGTAATTGATAGTCACCAAGATCAAGCCCAGATGGCTCTAGGTCATGTTCGATAGCGCGCAATAAATCGCCTGTGGTCTCAATAAACGAACGCCATGCCATCATTTCAGCTGCAGATAGCCACTTCGTTGCCATACGTCGAATATACACGATTTTCAGAGATAGTTGCGTGCGCAATCATTTTGTGTATATAATTGCGCTCTCAACTATTTTCTACAAACGAAAGTGAGTCAACCATGGACATCGTCCTATTGATTGCCCGAATCCTGTTCGCTGGCATGTTCATCATGAGTGGTATCAACCACCTCACCAAAGCAGACGCCATGACTGGTTATGCCCAATTCAAGAAGGTTCCAGCACCAAAGTTGGCCGTACAGCTCTCTGGTCTTTTGCTCGCCCTTGGTGGACTTTCCATCGTCTTGGGTGTCTACACGGACCTTGGCGCAATTGTCATCGCGGCTCTCCTTGTCATCATGGCAGTGAAGATGCACGACTTCTGGACAGCAGATGCATCTTCGAAGCCAACAGAAATGATCAGCTTTTTGAAGAACATCTCAATGGCTGGTGGAGCATTGTTTATCTTTGCAATCGCAGCACAGACCGGATCTTCATACGGTCCAGCACTGACCGAGAGCCTCTTCTCAATCGCTAAGTAACAACTAGTTCTTACTTGTTCCAAAAGGAGCGGTGTCACTTCGGTGATGCCGCTCCTTTTGCATTGATACACCCGCCTCTCGCATAAGGTGAATACTCGTCATGAGTACTTCTTTACGCGCAAGCGACATCACCGTGAGCTTTGGTCCTGCAGTAATGCTGGACCATGTTTCTCTTACGGTTGAACCTGGCGAGCGCTGGGGAGTTGTCGGCCCGAACGGTGTTGGCAAGAGCACACTGCTTCGCACCTTGGCCGGCCTTATTGCACCGGACTCCGGCCAAATCATTGTTACCCCACACGGATCAATGGTTGGCTATCTCTCTCAAGAACCAGAGCGCAGGGCTGACGAAACAGTTCGCGCGTATCTTGCGCGCCGCACCGGTGTCACTGCCGCGTCTGACGCCCTTGACGCCACTACTGCCGCCATGGCTGCAGGCGATGCTGATGCCGGAGACGCATACTCAGTTGCACTCGACACGTGGCTAGCCCTAGGTGGCGCTGACCTTGATTCACGCATTGGCAAAGCATGGGATGAACTTGGCCTCAACGTTGCGCTGCTTGAACGCCCGATGTCTGTTCTCAGCGGTGGCGAAGCAGCACGTGCTGGTTTAGCGGCACTGATCTTGTCGCGGTTCGATGTGTATTTACTTGACGAGCCAACAAACGACCTAGACCTTGACGGGCTCGCACGCTTAGAAAACTTCGTAACGTCAATTTCAGGAAGTGTTGTTCTGGTCAGCCACGACCGCACCTTCCTAGAACGCACCATTACACATGTAGTGGAACTTGACGAGTTCAAGCACACTGCTTCTACATTTGCTGGTGGATGGACTGCATATCTCACAGAACGCGAAGTAGCGCGCAAACAAGCCTGGACAGATTTTGAAGAGTACGACTCAAAGCGGTCTGATCTTGCAGGTCGTTCACAACGCGAACGTGAATGGGCAACGCAAGGCGTCAGCAAAGCAAAGAAGAAGCCGAACGACGGCGACAAAATTCAACGCAACTTGAAAATGAACTCATCAGAGCAACTTGCTGGCAAGGCCGCTCGCACTGACAAGCAGATGGAACGCCTAGTCAAAGTAGAAAAGCCACGCGAAGCATGGCAGTTACGTTTAGAGATTCCACTTGCCGCCCGCGGTGGCGATGTTGTGGCTCGTCTTGCAGGTGCAGAAGTCGATTACGACTCATTTCATCTCGGACCAATCGAACTTCAAGTGTCATTCGGCGATCGCATCGCAATCGTCGGCCACAACGGCAGCGGCAAGAGCACACTTATCGGTTCCCTACTTGGTCGCATTTCACTTTCCAGTGGTTCTCAATGGATGGGGCCCGGTGTTGTCATTGGCGAACTTGAACAAGCACGTAACCAGTTAGCCGGCCGCAATGATGACGGCACATTCTCTGATGCAACGTTGCTTGAAGTGTTCATGGCTGCCACTGGTCTTCTAGTTCCAGAAGCTCGCACGTTGCTCGCAAAGTTCAACCTTGCAGCAGATCACGTAAACCGCCCAGCTTCTTCCCTATCGCCTGGCGAACGCACCCGAGGAGTATTGGCATTACTCATGGCTAATGGCGCTAACTGCCTAGTGCTTGATGAGCCCACCAACCATCTCGACCTTCCCGCTATCGAACAACTAGAACAAGCACTCGAAACGTTCGGCGGCACCGTCCTTCTTGTCACTCACGACAGATCACTTCTTGATTCGGTGCGCATCACACGCACGGTCACCCTTGAAGCAGGCCGCATAGTGAGCGACCTCGCTACCTGAACTGATACAACTGTTCAATGACGCCTGCACAACACCGCACATGGCCTACTGGGTTCATGTGGGGCACCGGTGCATCTTCGACTCAATGCGAAGGCGCAGCACCCGCTTCTGACTGGATTGAATGGGAACGCGCTGGCAAGGCCCCATCATCGGGAAATGGCAACGGGTTTTCTGAACGCTATGCAGATGACTTTGAAATTCTGTCTCAACTTGGGCTCACTCACCATCGTTTATCAATTGAATGGGCACGCATCGAGCCACAAGAAGGCGTGCACGACCACACTGCAATTGCGCATTACCGCACGATGTTGCAAACAGCGCGCGACGCAGGCATTCACCCGTGGGTATGTCTTTTCCACTTCACATTGCCAAAGTGGTTTGCAGATCTCGGCGGATTTCTTATCGATGAAAATCGCACTAAGTACTGGTCACGCCACGTTGACTTCATCGCAGACACCTTTGGGGACTTGGTCGATGGTTGGCAACCAGTCAATGAAACCAACTACTACCCCACTGCTGCCTATCTTGGCCGCGGATGGTCTCCTGGCCATAACGATCTTGAAGAATGGCGCACCGTCACAGAACAAATGCATTTAGCCACAGCCGAGGCAGCAGTACGACTGAAGAAAACTGGAGTCCCAGTTGCTTCTGTATTCGGTTTGTCGACTGTTCACATACTTGATGATGAACCAGCCTCACATGATTTTATTGCTCGATTTTATGCAAGTAACTGGAACGCAGGTCTTGAACTATTCCGTTCAGGTGTTCTACAAGTTGCTGACCGCACACCAATCATTCGTCCTGATCTTGCAGATGCATTCGACTTGATTGGGTTTTCTTATTACTGCGCATTCGGGGTACGTAATGGTCAACTTGCGTTATACCCAGAAGATGCCCCGCTGTCACCTCTCGGATACACCGTCTGGCCAGAGGGTCTTCGACTAATTCTCGACAAGCTTCATGCAGAACTTCCCGGCACTCCTTTATTGATTGCCGAATACGGCATCGGCACAGATGACGACTCAGCACGTGCGACTTATTTGTCAGCTGGTCTCGACATTACGCACGACGCCATCGCGCGCGGCGTTGACATTGCAGGTTTCTTTCACTGGACTGCAGTCGACAACTACGAATGGTTACACGGCTTCGATCTGAAGTTCGGCATTATCGATACACAACGCAATGTCAGGCCAAGCGCACTGGTGTTACAGGCCGAAACCCATCACTCGCGTTAGATAAAGCGTGCCCACTCGTCGACAGGCATACGTTCTGCGCGAAGTGAGTTAATGGGTGCCGCAGTATCGGCATAACCAATTGCCATGCCGCAGAACAACATCTCATTTTCTGGCGCACCAACAAACGTTGATACAGCCTGATGACGAGACGACCAATACTCCTGTGCACATGTTGCAAGGCCGTTCTCTACGGCTAGCAACATGAATGTCTGCAAGAACATTCCAAGGTCTGACCACTGTGGTGGTCCCATCTGACGATCAATGAAGCAAAACATTGCTGCTGGCGCGCTGAAGAAATCATTGTTGTGTGCGAACTGGCGCAATCTGCCTGGCTTGTCTTCGCGAGCAATTCCAAGAGTCGCATACATCTGTTCACCAATTGTGAAACGGTTTGTTCGATACGGCTCTGTGATGCTCTTCGGGTAGACGTCGTACTCAGGTACCTCTACTGATGGCTGAGTGGTCAAGAACTCACGCATACGCGTCAGCGATTCACCATTCACCACATAGATACGCCATGGCTGCACATTGCCACCGCTGGGTGAACGCGAGGCATCAGCCAGCAATGAACGCAATTGATCATCTGAGACAGGCGTGGGAAGAAACTGGCGCACCGACAAGCGGGCATTTACTGCATCAACAACATTCATGGCTCTGTAACTTAGTGGCAACCCGCTCCTAGGCACCAGTTGTGACAAGATACGGATACAACATCGCCATGAAGGAGTATTTATGGAAGCTGAACTAAAAAGTCTTCACAAACTAAACCGAACTGCAGGGCTCCTGCATTTGGCATCGTTCATTGCAATCCTGCTGCTCGCCAACGATGCTTCACTTCCCGTGAACGCGACATACATGACCGAAGCGCCAGGTACTGGCAGCTTCTCTTCACCGGTTCAGTTGTTTAACCTCAACATCAGCTACATGGTCGCTGCGTTCCTCTTCCTGTCGGCTTTCTTTCACTTCTTCATCACGTCACCGAAGATCTTTCCTCGGTACACAGACGGCCTAAGCAAGCACATCAATGTGTATCGATGGGTGGAATACTCGCTCTCGTCTTCCATCATGATCATCGTCATTCTGCAACTCAACGGTGTTACCCAAATCTCCACACTCATTGCTGTTTTTGGTGTCAACGTGTCAATGATTTTGTTCGGATGGCTACAGGAGAAATACACAACTCCAGGAAATGGCGACATGTTGCCGTTCTGGTTCGGTTGTATCGCCGGCATCGTTCCATGGATAGTCGTGATCTTCAACCTTCTTCACCCCAAAGGCCCATCGGAAGCTTCTGCTCCTGCCTGGGTGATCGGCATCGTTGTCTCGTTATTCATCTTGTTTAACTGCTTCGCACTCGTGCAGTGGAAGCAATACAAAGCAAAGGGCAAATGGGCCAACTACCTCCATGGCGAGCGCATTTATATCGTTCTCAGCTTGGTCGCTAAGTCATTGCTGGCATGGCAAGTCTTCTCGGGCGCACTGGCCTCCTAGCTCACCAAAGCCGCAAGAAATAGTCCTACACTGACTCATATGTCGACACCAGTTCTCACCATGTACAGCACCACCTGGTGCGGCCCTTGTAAACGTCTGAAGTCCGATCTTGAGAAATCGGGCATCCCCTTTATTCAGATCGACATCGAGTCAGATGAGACTGCTGCTGAACTCATTGAGACCATCAACAATGGCAACCGAACAGTTCCTACTCTCGTATTCAACGATGGAACATCAATGACAAACCCAACAGTCGCAAAAGTTAAAGAGCACCTCGGTCTCTAACAAAGGGACTGCTACAAACCCTCCTGAGCTCTGAAGTGAGCCACGATTGCATTGGCGTGTCCATGCCCCATTTCGTGGTCGGTCTTCAACATCGCAACCATCTCGGCGTGTTTCGCACTCTTCATCCTCTTAAGTAGAGATTTCCAATGCGAGATTGGTTTTCCATATTTCTTCTCAATAGAAGGAAAATACGAAGCGGGGCCAGTGACTTTTTCTGCCATGGAAAAGGATTAGCAAAAAATCTACTTAAGCAGATTCCAGGAAGACTCCGTAACGCTGGTGAGCTGCTTGCGCGGACGTCCCCAACAACTCTCCAATCTTCTGCCATGAGAGTTCGGCTGTGCGTGCCTTTGCAACAGCGTCAAGGATTTGTTGTTCGCATCGCGCCCTTGCCACTACTGCTCGCTCGAGAAGATACTCCTCTACAGAAATTTATTCAGCTTCATCAGCATTGAAATCTTCGAACCGCTGTGCGAGTTCGTTTGCATGATCGAGAATGTCTTGAATGGATCGTGGCATACGTTCGTCAAGTTACCTTGATATATCGATTTTGTCTGGCCGCATCCCTAAAAGAATGTTGACAAAAATATTCACAATCGGTTTGGGCCTTGAACTCCCAAGGCATCTTTCTGTCGTAGGTACATTGCCCAATATGTTTCAGTGAATCGATTCCATGAACTGAAAAGTTTGAAACATTCATGACGGTGATTGCATAAGAAAATTGACTCCATTGTGCAATCGCGCCACGGCAAGCGAACTCAACTGCGATTAAGGATGTTTCCCGCACTTCACGCCCCGTCTACGCTTAGGAGAGTGTTTGATCTAAAAGAAACTCAATAATGATTGAAGTAACAGAACGCACTTTCAAATCTTGCTGTAAGCGAATGTTACGAGCAGTCATTGCGCTTGGATTCGCACTGGCTTTGGGAATGTTGTCCCAGTTCGATGATGCAACACCAGTAATCGCCAAAGAAGTTCAAACGAATTCGCTTTCACGAATCAAGAACTTAGAACTGCCCAGTACCAAGCCGTCTCGAACTTCAGTATGTCGAGACTCCAGGGGACGATTTGCAAGTTGCGGGTCCGTTAGCGATTGGGTTGACTTCGTGCCAAGTCTGCGTGTTCCAAGTATCTCCATCAACCTGGGCCGAATAATTCCATCAGTGAGTCTGGGATCGCCTATCAAGTGGGGTTTTAAAGTCCCCTTCTCATACACACCACGAGTCAAGTTTATGAAATTTCAGGTTTATTTCAATCCCGACTTTGATTACTTCAACTCCAAAGCAACTTGGCTGACATTGGCGACACTGAAAGCTGTTGGCAACACTGCGCAAGTCAAATCTGAGCAACGCGCAGGAAACCATAAATACAGGGTTTATGCACCAGAAGGCGGCGGCTTCGAATCATGGACCAGCAGCACCTCAAAAACAAAAGTCAAGGGAGTTGCTACAAAGGGCACTTTGTACATAGACCCATCCGAAACATATGAGGACGAAAACATCACGTTGAAGGTGGTTTTGGAGAACAAGAAAACTGTTCGTGACGTGTATTTCTTGACATCATCAATATGCCCGAATGGATCACCTTGGAAAAATGGCGTCGGTCCCGCCACAGGTTGGGATGTAGTCGGAGCAGGTTTTCTTAGTTCAACGATTAGTACGACTAAACCATGGCTAATGCCTGCCACAAAGACGGGAGGGTCTACTTGGGTTGTAACTCCTGGAACAGTTTGGCATGGTGGAATAATTGATAAAGGAGTTTTAGTCAAGGGAACAACCACAGGTGGGGAGTTTTCGTGGACATTCAGGTCTGCCGTTAGTGACAACAAGAGATGCTACTCAGCATTTGTGCCTGGAAAAGGTTCGCTTCGACCTTGGACAAGCAACATTGTAACTTCGATGGTTAAGCCGAAAACTTCCAGTGTCCTTTCGGCTTCATCTTCGTCCCTGTCCATCGCCAGTGGGGAGACAATAAGTCTTAATGGCACAATCACGGCAGCAACATCAAGACCGATTGATATCGGAGTCTGCGACTCAAGCACTCTAGGGAAACTCACTTCAGTGACGTCTGATGAGAGTGGAAACTTTTCTCTCTCACATACTCTTGATCTACCAGCAGGCACATACAACCTGTGCTTATCTAGTCCTTCAACATCCACCATCAAAAGTGCGGAGTTAAAGATCCCTCTCGTGATCCGAAAGGCCACATTGTCGGGGTCTGTTGCAATATCGACCACATCAATCAACACAGGTCAACAGTTCACCGTGTCTGGTTCCATCACCCCATACGTTGCCAACAAACAAGTCTGGATCCGGGTTCAATGTGAATCTTCGTACGGCTGGGAAAGAGACGGCTGGAGAAGCAGGTTCAGCGGCGCATACCCAGCACATTCAACAACAGGAAACCCAACCGGGTCGAATGGCCTGGACTACTACGCAAATTCAGCGGATTACTACTCAAGCACGTATCTCACAGTCGACAGTTCTGGCAATTTCACAAAAACATTCACCAGCAACACACCACAAACATGCATCTACGGCGCGTACATCCCTGCCACTGACTACCACACCGCATGGCTATCAGACCCCACAAACGCAATCACCGTCAATTAGTCCTTCCAGTATTTTTATGAAATATGCTCCAATCACCTGCTGTACGCGCTAGTCGTTACGCTGCCCGAGATGTTTGAACGAATAGACGGCATGCGCACTATTGAGTTCGGAACTCCTGGTGCCTCGAGAGAGAAACTCGTCAGTCTCATTCTTCATGGCAATAAACGTGCAACGGCTGGTCTCCTCATAAGCGACTACGAGGCTGAAGGCGAACCAGTTGAACATGTTGGTGAATTACTAGCAATAGTTGATAACGACGGAAAGCATGTT
>JBIISL010000007.1:0-48690 GCA_044341035.1 Ilumatobacteraceae bacterium
AACTTAGGAAACTCAGTCCTTACGGACTCCTTACTGGAGGTAAATGGTCGATGGCCGGTGCACCACAGAATTATCTCGCCGTTATAAAGGTGATTGGCATTGGCGGAGGCGGCGTTAACGCTGTCAATCGCATGATCGATGCTGGTCTTCGCGGCGTTGAATTTGTCGCAATAAACACAGACGCGCAAGCCCTTCTTATGAGCGATGCTGATGTCAAGCTTGATATCGGCCGCGACCTCACTCGTGGACTTGGAGCAGGCTCTGATCCCGATGTTGGTCGTGCAGCAGCCGAAGCGCATCGTGAAGAAATTGAAGAACTCATTAGTGGTTCAGACATGGTTTTCATTACTGCAGGTGAAGGTGGAGGTACCGGAACAGGTGCCGCGCCAGTAATCGCAGAAATCGCAAAGTCACTTGGCGCACTAACAATTGGTGTTGTTACTCGTCCATTCCAATTCGAAGGTCGTCGTCGCGCCGTTCAGGCGGATAACGGAATTCAGCGTTTGAAGGAAAAAGTGGACACTCTGATTGTTATTCCTAATGATCGACTTCTTACCGTTGCAAACGACAAGACATCGTTGGTCAATGCCTTCAAGATGGCCGATGAGATTTTGTTGCAAGGTGTTGCGGGTATCACAAACCTCATAACGACGCCTGGCCTTATCAACACGGACTTTGCGGACGTGAAGATGATTCTCACCAGTGCAGGTTCTGCGCTCATGGGCATTGGTATTGCCAGTGGAGACAATCGTGCAGTTATTGCAGCAAAAGATGCCATTTCGAGCCCAATGCTCGAGGCGGCTATCGATGGTGCGCGCGGCATTCTTCTCAATATCACTGGTCCATCCAGCATGGGTCTGTTCGAAGTTAATGCTGCTGCTGAAGTGGTACATGGCGTTGCTCATCAAGATGCAAACATCATTTTCGGTACTGTCATCGATGACGAGATGGGTGACGAAATCAAGGTCACTGTTATTGCTGCTGGTTTTGAACGCTGGGACTCAAGTTCCGGTGGTTCATCGGTTGGAACACGAAGCGCGTCCCGTTCTGGTGATGCGCGTCCCGCTGCAAGTAACGTTCGCGACATTTTCTCTGATAGCGATCCGCTCTCAGATGATGACGATGATTTCGACGTTCCCTCTTTCTTGAAATAGAAGATCACACATGATCGACGCCAATGAGGTGGCCGATCGCGTGGCGCACGTTCGTTCACTTATTACCAAGGCTGGTGGAACTGATGTTTCGCTAGTAGCGGTTACCAAATCTTTTGGAATGGATGCGATACACGCCGCATTCACGGCCGGCTGTGATGCAGTAGGCGAGAATTATGCCCAGGAACTTGCAGACAAAGCAGCCCTTGGGTTGCCTTCGATAGATGTTCACTTTATTGGCGCACTGCAATCCAACAAAGTGCGCCGCGTGGCTGAACATGTTGCCCTATGGCAATCAGTCGATCGCGAATCCGTGATTGATGAGTTGGGAAAAAGGGCACCCGGAGCAGCCATTCTGATTCAAGTGGATACAACGGGGGAGCCATCAAAAGGTGGGGTAAATCCGGGAGAACTTGAATCACTGAGGTCGTATGCCGACGGACGTGGGCTGAGGGTCGCTGGTCTTATGACAATTGGTCCCACAGATGGCTCAGTATCTGAATGCGAGAAATCCTTTGTTTTACTGCGTCGTCTCGTCTCAGAACATGGCTTGACCGTGTGTTCCATGGGTATGACCAATGATTTCAATATTGCTGTTGCGTGTGGATCCACGATGGTGCGAGTCGGTAGCGGCTTGTTCGGTGCCCGACCGGCTGCACTGTTCTGAAGTATGTCCCACATCCGCTATTGGTTCTGCATTACCCTATGAATATGTCATTTTTTCGCCGTGCAATGGATTACCTCGGTCTGAATGGGGAAGAAGCCTACGACGACTACGACATGTCAATGGAGTACGAACGCCCACAGCGCGCAGGTCGTCCTCAATTTGATCCAGAGTATTCCTCAGAAACACAACGTCCTGCGGCTCGTCCGATGCGCGTTGACGACACCGGTGCAGCGCGCCGCCCCGATGATTCTGGCTTGCAAGTACGGCCAGTAGGCACTGCTCGTTCAACAGCTTCTGTTCGTCCAGTTGCTGCTTCAGGTGAAACAGTTACTGTTCGCCCCCGTAATTTTAATCAAGCACAAGAAATTGCTGATCACTTCAAAGATGGTGTTCCTGTAATTGTGAATCTTGAAGGCGCTGATAGGGAAATGTCTCGCCGCATTATCGACTTTGCGAGCGGCATGTGTTACGCGCTGAGTGGAACAATGGAAAAAGTTGGCAGTGGTGTCTACCTTCTAAAGCCTGCGGTGAGTTTCGACTCATCTCGCTACTAAGGCGAACTTATGAATCTTGTATGCACGGTTGCGAATATCTATGTATTGATTGTTGTTGCCCGCGCAATTTCTACTTTCTTTCCGATCTCACCAGGCAGTCCCTTCGTTCCGGTCGTTGGATTTCTGTACAACGTCACTGAACCAGTCTTTGCTCCCCTCCGTCGTGTCTTGCCCACATTCGGGTCTTTTGATTTCACACCACTGGTAGTCATCATTGGAGTTCAGGTTCTCGCCGGCGTCCTTGGGTGCTGAGCCACTTACGCCTCTAGCCTTATCGCGTGACGTATCCGAAGGTTGAATCCCAGCCAAATTTTCCTCAGATGGAAGAAGGCGTGTTGGCGCGTTGGGAACGTGACCAGACCTTTGCAAAAAGTCTTGCTGCTCGTCCTGTCGGCACAAATGGTGATAACGAGTTTATTTTTTACGATGGTCCGCCGTTCGCGAATGGAATGCCTCACTACGGCCACCTACTGACCGGATTCGTAAAAGATGCTGTCCCTCGGTATCAAACAATGCGTGGGCGCCATGTAGATCGTCGATTCGGATGGGACTGCCACGGTCTTCCTGCGGAAGTTGAAGCTGAGAAAGAACTTGGAATTGCCGGACACCCCGCGATCGCTGCATTCGGAATCGACAAGTTCAATGATGCATGCCGTACAAGTGTGTTGCGATACACGGATGAATGGCAAAGGTATGTCACGCGTCAAGCCCGTTGGGTTGATTTTGAAAATGACTACAAGACACTTGACACCCCGTATATGGAAAGTGTCATGTGGGCTTTCAAGACGCTTCATGACAAGGGTCTGATCTATGAAGGTTTTCGAGTTCTTGCGTACTGCTGGCGTTGCGAGACGCCGCTCTCTAATACGGAAACCAGAATGGACGACGTCTACAAAGATCGTCAAGATCCGGCGCTGACGGTCGCCTTCACACTTGATTCCGGCGAAAAGATTCTTGCGTGGACAACGACTCCATGGACGTTGCCGTCGAACTTGGCTCTAGCTGTTGGTCCAGAGATTGACTATTCAGTCCTGCAGCACCCAGATGGCAATACCTACATAATGGCAAGCGCTCGCTTGGGCTCATATGAAAAGGAACTTGAAGGCGCGGAAGTGCTGCGCACTGTGAAGGGAAGCGATCTGGTCGGACGTAAATATTCACCGCTTTTTCCTTTCTTTGCAGGCACAAGTAATGCGTTTCAGATACTGGGTGCCAACTTTGTAACGACCGAAGATGGAACAGGTGTTGTGCATATGGCGCCCGGTTTCGGTGAAGACGACCAAATTGAATGCAATGCGGCTGGAATTCCGACGCTTTGTCCGATGGATGAGCACGGGTGCTACACGGCCGAAATCACTCCGTGGGTTGGCAAGCATGTATTTGAGGCCAACTCAGACATTGTGCGCACGCTGAAGGACATGGGAGTTGTTGTTCGTCATGATTCCTATAACCACTCGTACCCACATTGCTGGCGTTGTTCTGAGCCTCTTGTGTACCGCGCTATCTCGTCGTGGTTTGTGGAAGTCACAAAATTCCGTGACCGCATGGTTGAACTGAATGAGCAGATCACATGGTCGCCCGAGCACATAAAAGATGGTTCGTTCGGTAAGTGGATAGCCAATGCACGCGATTGGGCCATTAGTCGAAATCGATTCTGGGGTTCACCCATTCCTGTTTGGAAGAGCGACGATCCGACGTATCCGCGCCTCGATGTATACGGAAGCCTCGCTGATTTGTCGCGTGATTTCGGAGTGGAAGTAACTGATTTACACCGTCCAAATATTGATGAACTAGTGCGTCCTAACCCTGATGACCCAACAGGTAAATCAATGATGCGTCGTGTTCCTGAAGTGCTTGACTGCTGGTTTGAGAGTGGTTCGATGCCATTTGCTCAAGTCCACTATCCATTTGAGAACAGGGAGTGGTTCGACAATCACTACCCGGGCGACTTCATTGTTGAATACATTGGTCAAACGCGTGGATGGTTTTATACATTGCACGTGCTTGCGACGGCGCTTTTTGATCGACCATCTTTCACGTCATGTATCAGTCACGGAATTGTTCTTGGTGACGACGGCGCAAAGATGTCAAAGAGTCTGCGTAACTATCCAGACCCAATGGCAGTCTTTGATTCTCACGGTGCCGATGCGATGCGTTGGTACTTGTTGTCATCACCGATCCTGCGCGGTGGTGATTTCTCAGTCACAGAACAGGGAATGCGTGAAACCGTGCGGCAAGTTCTGTTGCCGCTGTGGAACTCGTATTACTTTCTTGCTCTGTACGCCAACGCAGATGGTATTTCGGGTGCCACGCGTACTGATTCGCCAAATGTTCTCGATCAGTATGTGCTCGCCAAACTTGCAGACACAATTGAATCGGTCACGGCGTCAATGGATGTGTACGACCTGTTCGCCGCCTGTCAGACAATTCGAAACTTTCTAGATGTTTTAACGAATTGGTACATCCGTAGAAGTCGCGATCGGTTTTGGGCTGGAGATCAAGACGCCATTGACACGTTGCACACGGTGCTTGATTATGTGGTGCGTATCGCTGCGCCACTTCTTCCGCTCGTCACTGATGAAGTCTTCCAGGGTTTGCACGGAACTGAGGCAGGAAGTGTTCATCTCACCGATTGGCCATCTTCGTCTGAACTCCCACGTAATTCAGTTTTGGTGACGTCAATGGATATGGTCCGCGATGTCTGCTCTTCTGCATTGTCTGTGCGTAAAGCTCATGGTCGTCGTGTGCGGTTGCCTCTCGCGTCACTCACAATTGCTGCTGCAAATGCAGCATCGCTTGATGGTTTCCTTGACATTGTTCGTGATGAAGTCAATGTGCGTGAGGTTATTCTCACGTCGGACGTTGATTCAATCGCGTCACACGAATTACAAGTCGTGCCAGCAATTGTCGGCCCACGACTTGGGCCTCGCACGCAGGCAGTCATCGTGGCCGTTAAAAAGGGCGAATGGACTCAAGATGGTGATGTCATCAACGTCGCGGGTGAGTCGCTCCAACCAGGGGAATATTCACTGAAGTTGGTTACTCAATCGGGTTCTGCCAGCGCACCGTTGCCAGGCGGGCTTGGCGTAGTACTTCTTGATGTAATCGTGACTCCAGAATTGGAAGCGGAGGGTTCGGCTAGAGACATCGTGCGTGCTGTCCAGCAGGCTCGCCGAGACGCCGACCTAGATATCTCAGACCGGATCATTGTGACTTTGTCGGTCGATGACGAGTTGAAATCGCAGATCTTGCCCCATGTCGGGCTCATCGCAGGCGAAACCCTTGCCATTGAAGTCCTCTTTGATGCATCAGGGGAGCGCGCCGTTGCGGTGGAAGGTGCCCTTATCGGAGTATCGGTAGCTCTCGCTAGTTGAGAAAACACCAGTTTCGGCCGTAGCCTCACGGGGCAACACGGGCGGATGCCCGATGCAAGGAGAGAGTGCTCATTATGGCAACGAAGAAAAAGACCACCCCCGCTAAGAAGGTTGTCAAAAAGGCTCCTGCAAAGAAAGCCCCAGCCAAGAAGGCTCCTGCGAAGAAGGTTGTTAAGAAAGCTGTTCCTGCGAAGAAGGTAGTGAAGAAGGTGCCAGCTAAGAAGGCTCCTGCGAAGAAAGTTGTTAAGAAAGCTGTTCCTGCGAAGAAGGTAGTGAAGAAAGCTGTTCCGGCGAAGAAGGTGCCAGTTAAGAAAGCTATTCCTGCGAAGAAGGTAGTGAAGAAAGCTCTTCCGGCGAAGAAGGTAGTGAAGAAAGCTCTTCCGGCGAAGAAAGTTGTTCCTGCGAAAAAAGCAGCACCAGTAAAAGTTGTTGCTCCGGCACCTGTCGTTGCTGCCCCTGCGCCGGTTCCTGCAAAGAAAGTCGCAAAGAAGCCAGAACCACCGAAGCGTCCTGTAATTGTGAAGGGCCCATCTGAAGATGGTGTTACGTCGTCAAAAGATTTCGATTTGAAGTTTCTCTTCGCACAACGTGAAGCGCTACAGATTGAGCGCATCAAATTAGTTGGTCAAGCTAATCGTCTTGAGAATGAAGCAAACGCCATGATTGCCGATGCCGAAATGGGCGATGTGAAGTTTGATGATGAAGGCGGCGAAGGCGACACTATGGTTGTCGAGCGTGAACAAGATCTTGTTCTGTCAGCAGCGGCTCGCCAAACGGTAGAAGAAATTGACGCAGCTCTTGCTCGTATGAAAACTGGCGAGTACGGCTATTCGGTTGTTTCGGTCCTGCCAATTCCAAAGGAGCGTTTGCGCGCAATTCCTTGGGCGACAGAGCTTGTTACTGAACGTGCCGGTGGACTAGGACGCCGTTAAGCGTTCTTGTACATCTGTGTTGTCTTTTCGCCGGCAGGCGATTCTTGTTGGGCTCGTGGTTCTTCTTGACCAAGTGACGAAATCGTGGGCTGTGTCTGCATTGACTAACGGTCGTGTTATCCAGGTCATTGGTTCATTGCAGTTCTCTCTCGGATTCAATAGCGGCTTTGCATTTTCACAGGGGCAAGGCTTGGGGCCAGTAGTAGGAATTTTCGCTATCGTCGCTGTGTTGTTTTTGTTACGAGCAATTCGCAAGGCAACCTCTCAATTGTCTGCCGCAGCGCTCTGTGCGATCGTTGCGGGTGCAATAGGCAACATCGCTGACCGAATCTTTCGTGGTGAGGGCTGGCTACATGGTCGAGTTGTCGATTTCATCGACCTGCAGTGGTGGCCAGTATTTAATGTGGCAGATTCATCGATAACTGTGGGTGCATGTGTGCTTATTGCTGCCATGCTGATGGAATCACGTAGCGGAAAAGGTGTTGACATCACTCATGAAAGTTGAAGAAACACTGCCATCGGCTTTGAACAATGAACGCCTCGACCGCATTGTGTCGCTCATCGCCGACATTTCTCGTACCGATGCCTCGAAATTGATTGCGAGCGGAGGTGCCGAAGTTGATGGGATTCCAGCACCATCTGGCAAAGTCCGTTTGCGCGAAGGACAAATCGTTGTTGTTGACCTTGACATGGTCCCTGTCGCTGAACCTCCAGGTCCAGATGCAAGTGTTGTGCTTGATGTTGTCTACGTCGACGAAGACATCATTGTTGTGAACAAAGCAGCTGGTCTCGTTGTTCACCCAGCATCGGGTCATGGTCTCGGAACATTAGTGAACGGTATTTTGGCGTTGTATCCCGAAGTGGCTGATGTAGGACAACCTGCTCGTCCCGGAATTGTGCATCGTCTTGACGCTGGTACAACGGGAATGATGGTGGTCGCACGCTCGCAAAGGGCATACGACTCGTTGGTTGCGGCATTGACTGAACATGAAGTTGGCCGAGAATACATCGCGCTTGCGTGGGGTCACTTCGATTCACCGACGGCTGTAGTTGACGCAGCAATGGGGCGTGACCCGCGTGATCCAATGCGCATGGCAGTGGTACACAACGGTAAATGGGCACGTACACATCTAGAGGTCGAGACTGAATTCAATCATCCGGCGTTGTTGACGTTGGTTCGATGCTCGTTAGAAACTGGTCGCACCCATCAGATTCGCGTTCATCTCGCAGCTGTTGGGCACCCAGTTGTTGGTGATGCCATGTATGGCGGCGCGAAGTCGGCGTTGGTGGCACCACGACCCATGTTGCATGCTCGACGTTTGACACTGATTCATCCTGGTTCAGGGGAAGAAATGTCATTTGAGGCAACGTTGCCAGCCGACATGGCCGCAATCATTGCGAAGTGTTCGTTCGAAATTCCTGAAAAGTAGTCACTGCACTCAGTGAGAGTGCGGAGTGTTTTTCGGCCAGGGTCCGGTGCCAGTTGCGGCTGAAGCGATTGTGGCAAGCGTGTAATCATTTAGATGGTCGCGCATGTGGTGAGCCGCAACATCCCAAATAGCTAGTAGGACGCATTGTCCTTCGTGGTCGCACGAGCCATCTTGGTGAGGCTGTCCAAAATCGCCAAGAGTGATTGGTCCGTCAACGGCAGAAATAATGTCAGACAGTCGAATGTCGCCCGGGGCTTTGGCTAATACGTAGCCGCCTCCAACGCCGCGCTTCGAACGCACAAGTCCGGCACCTTTTAGGGCCAACAGAATTTGCTCAAGGTACGGCTGTGGAAGTGCAGTGCGCTCTGCAATGTCTCTGACAGAGGTCGGCAGTGCAGTCTCGGAATGGAGCGCTAGCGACAATAGGGCTCGACAGGCATAATCACCTCGCGTAGAAACTCGCACATACCCATCGTAGGTGGTTGGATAGAGAGGTGAGTGCTCCGCTGCCTGTTCTGCCTAATTACGCCAATGGGTGCCTGTCTGGCATTATTCCCGCACTGTGTGCTCCAGGCGGTCCTAGAACTGTGCCTGCGTGGATGCCAGCGGTAATAAGCGGGGCGCAACGAGTCGTAGTTCTCCTTATTGACGGCCTTGGCTGGAACCAGTTGCAGACACATCAGCATTGCATGCCAACGCTCTCAGGTTTTGAGGGGTCATTCATCACCACGGTTGCTCCGTCCACCACGGCAACGGCGCTCACATCGCTCACGACCGGGCTGTCGCCAGGAGAGCACGGCTTACTCGGATATCGCATCGATATGGGTGACACCGTCATGAATGTGTTGCGCTGGGGCGACGAAAACGGAGACTTACGTCGCAGGTACCCACCGAATTTGGTTCAGCCATGCCCACCATTTCTCGGGTCACGTGTTCCGGTTCTCAGTAAGGGTGAACTAGAGGGAAGTGGTTTCACATTGGCTCATCTTGCCGACGTGAAACACATGGGGTGGCGTGCAGCAAGCAGTATTCCGGTGTTAGTTCGTTCGGCTCTCGATGCTGGTGAGAATTTTGTGTACGCCTATTACGACGGAGTGGACAAGATTGCACACGAGCGCGGATTCGGAAGTTTCTATGATGCAGAGTTACGGGCAGCTGACGGGATTGTTGCCGATATTTTGTCAGTTCTTCCGCCTGAGACCGTGTTGATTGTGACTGCTGATCATGGCCAAGTACATGTAGGAGACAACACCATTATCCCGCCACGAGAAATTGTGGATCTTGTGGATCATCAATCAGGTGAAGGTCGTTTTCGGTGGCTGCATGCAAAACGTGGACGTACTGTTTCACTCCTTGAAGCATGCTCCACGTATAAGGATGTGGCATGGGTGGTGACCGGAGACCAGGTCATTGATGAAAAGTGGTTTGGTCCTCGGATGAGCGACGAGATAAAGCGCCGAATGGGTGATGTGGCTCTTGTTGCTCACCAACCAGTCAGTTTTGAAGAACCTCTGGATGGAGGCGCATTTCCCTTGGTATGCCGTCACGGTTCATTAACTGCAGACGAAATGTTGGTCCCATTGCTCGCGAAGAGGGCATAAAAAACACTCCACGGCGTCTCTGATGCCCAGAGCACACCCGACTGCTAATTTATAAATTCGCAGTGCAGTTCGCTTGCCCGCCAGCAGTCAGCTGTCGTCAGGCACAAAAGGAGTCGGGAAAGTTCGTGGGTTCGTCATTTACACACCTCCACGTTCATACTGAATACTCCATGCTCGATGGGGCAGCCCGACTCGACGAATTGGTATCGAAGGCAGTCTCTGATGGCCAGCAAGCCCTCGGTATTACCGATCACGGCAACATGTATGGAGTCATCGAGTTCTATAAAGAGTGCGTCAAGCAAGGCATCAAACCAATCCTTGGCACAGAGGCATATATGGCCCACGACCATCGTTCAGAGCGCATACCCCGGAGAGGGCGCCTCGACGACAACGGCGGATCAGATGAAGGTGGCCGAAAGCAGTACTACCACCTCACATTGTTGGCAGAAAACAATGAGGGGTATCGCAACCTCATTCAGTTGTCCAGCCTTGCCTTTCTTGAGGGCTACCACTACAAACCTCGCGTTGACTGGGAATTATTGGAAAAGTATTCCTCTGGCCTAATGGCAACTACGGGTTGTCTTGGTGGTCATGTGTTGCAATCGCTTCTGAATGGTGATGAAAAGGGAGCTATCGCTAAGGCCTCCCGCTTGCAAGATATTTTCGGAAAAGACAATCTGTTTGTCGAACTACAAGATCACGGCATTGCAAACCAGCGAACCACTAATCCGAAATTGGTGGAAATTGCACGCGCTATCGGCGCACCGATAATTGCTACAAATGATTCGCACTACGTCAATCAAAGCGACCATATGGCTCACGATGCATTGTTGTGCGTACAGACCGGTGCATTAATGCGCGATCAAGATCGTTTTCGGTTTGAAGGTAACGAGCACTACCTAAAGACCGCTGCTGAGATGCGTTCAGTGTGGAAAGACTTGCCAGAAGCGTGTGACAACACATTGCTCATCGCTGAACGCGCTCAAGTTGACATCACTTTCGACGAATATCAAATCCCTGATTTCCCAATTCCTGCTGATTACAAGACTCCTGCGGAATATCTTTCATTTCTTACATGGAAGGGCGCTCAGCAGCGTTGGGGAGACAACTTGCCATCAGCCACTGTTGAACGACTTGCCTTCGAATTGAAAACAATCAGCGACATGGGTTTCGACGCGTATTTCCTCATTGTTTGGGATCTCATCCGTCACGCTCGCGATTCAAATATTCGGGTTGGCCCTGGGCGAGGTTCAGCAGCTGGCTGTGCCGTTGCGTATTGCTTGCGCATTACAGATCTTGATCCGTTGAAGTATGACCTTCTCTTTGAACGATTCTTGAATCCATCTCGAATCAGCATGCCCGATATTGATATGGACTTCGACTCGCGCTATCGCGATCACATGATTCAGTACGCAGCTGAGAAATACGGTCGTGACCACGTCGCCCAAATCATCACGTTTGCCACGATTAAGGCCCGCAATGCAGTGCGAGACGCAGCCCGCGTGTTGGGGCATGAATACGGAGTAGGTGACCGCATTGCCAAACTGATGCCAGCACTTCAGCAGGGCCGCGACACTCCGCTGGCGGCGTGTTTTGAATATAGCGACGAACATGCTGCTGGGTATCGCGAAGCACAAGGTCTTCGTGACTTAGTTCTCGCAGACGAGATTGCAGCAAAAGTTGTTGAGGTTGCTCGGGGTCTTGAAGGCCTCAAACGTTCTGATGGCATTCATGCTGCGGCAGTAGTTATCACCGACAAGCCATTGATGGATTATCTGCCAATTCAGCAAAAAGGTGTAGATGCCCCCACTGTTACTCAGTATGAAATGCATGCAGTCGAGTCGCTTGGTCTTCTCAAAATGGACTTCCTTGGTCTACGAAACCTTGACGTAATTGCAGATGCCGTCACGATGATCAGAGAACAAACTGATCCTGACTTTGATATCGACGTTGTTTCGTTAGAAGACATTGAGACTTTTGAATTGCTTGGAAGGGGAGACACAATCGGTGTCTTCCAACTTGAATCGCTACCAATGCAAAGTTTGTTGCGGTTAATGAAGCCAACAGCATTTGAAGATGTGTGTGCTGTCATCGCCTTGTATCGACCCGGTCCCATGAGCACAAAGATGCACACGACCTATGCAAAAATTAAGAACAACATCGAGGAGCCTGAGTACTTCCATGAAGATGCTCGGGAAGTACTTCATGACACCTATGGCCTGATGGTGTACCAGGAAAGCATGATGCGTGTCGCACAGAAGTTTGCTGGCTATTCACTTGCCCAAGCAGACAACTTGCGCAAAGCATGCGGAAAGAAAGATCCGAAGGCAATGGCGGCCGAAGAAGGGTCCTTTGTCGATGGATGCGAAAAGACCGGTTACGGTCGTCCGCTCGGCGAGAAGTTGTTCGACATCATTCGTGGTTTCGCTGATTATGCATTCAACAAGAGCCACGCATACGGCTATGGGTTAATTGCGTATCAAACCGCATATCTCAAAGCGCATTTTCCTGTTGAGTACTCGGCCTGTCTGTTGTCTTCTGTGAAGGGCAACTACGAAAAGGCTGCAGTGCATCTTGCTGATGCTCGGTCTATTGGTATCACGGTGTCTAATCCGGATATCAACGAAGGTCGCTCTGACTTTGCAGCTATCACTGCCGATGGGCAGAAGCGAATTATCTTTGCATTGTCCGGAGTACGAAATGTTGGTGAAGGAATTGTTCTTCAGATTTTGGAAGAACGCGACCGAAATGGGCCGTACGAATCGTTCCACGACTTCGCACGACGCGCACCCGAACAGGCGCTGAACAAGCGTGCAGTTGAGTCCTTGATCAAAGCGGGGGCATTTGATTCATTCGGACATCCTCGTCGAGGTCTCCTCATGGTCTTTGAGTCAATTATTGATTCAGCAGTGGTTGCTCGTCGTGAAGAGGAAAAGGGAGTCATGTCGCTGTTTGGCGAGATGGAAGATGCTTCCACCACCGGGTGGAGTGCGGAAGTTGCAATTCCCGATATGCAATTCACTAAGCCCGATCAACTGCGTCACGAAAAGGAAATGCTCGGTCTATACATTTCTGATCATCCATTGCGTGGAATAGAACATGCATTGCGTCGGCTCGTTACTAGTTCCATTCAAGAACTTGAATCACGTGAATCCGGTATGGCGACAATTGGCGGAGTCATGTCGAGCCTGAATCGCCGCTTCACTAAAAAGGGTGACCAGATGGCGACTTTTGTGTTGGAAGACATGGATGCAGCGATCGAAGTAACAGTGTTTGCAAAAGTGCTAGCTGAGTACGGCCATCTGTTGTCTGACGATCTTGTTGTCACCATCACTGGCCGCTTAAACCAACGTGATGATGCGCCGCCAAGTTTTTCAGCACAGCGAATTGCAGTACCTGAGAACTTGGGAGATCGAATTGCGGAAGTGGAACTGTCTCTTCCTTCCGGATTTACTGCAGAAAAACTTGAACGTCTGAAAGCGATTATTGCTGAGTTCCCCGGAACGTCTCCATGCAGGGTGAAGTTGACAGGTGGCAAAGTCTTCGATCTTGGGCCAGCTGGACTTGTTGACTTTGAGAAGGCTCTGGGGCCATTGCGTGTCACCTTTGGCTCTAATGCAGTAAAAATCATCTAAATAGCCCCTGATTTCAGGAATTGGCATCTGGCAATGGCAGACTAGAAGGGTTGTTGTCGGCACTAGTGCCGCCCGAGTGTCATAGGGAGTCACCCAGTCCATGTCGTTGGAAGTTGCCACACAAGACTGCAGCGCACTCACTGAGGCTCAGTTTGAAGAGTTTCTCACGATTGAGGGCTCTTTTACCGCTGAACAATTTGCTAAGGCCGGAACAGATTGGGTGTTGTGCACCCTCGCGCGCCTCGATGGCAAATTGCATGGCGTTACTTTTTCTACGCTTGAGCGAATTGGTGGAACACCATGTGTATTGCTGGGGCTTATGACCATTAAGCGCACAGCGAAACGCGATTCAATTCTTAAAGGTCTCATGACTGAGGCTTACCATCGTGCACTCATGGCTTTTCCTGATGAAGATGTCGTAGTCGGTAGTCGCTTTGCAACAGCTGATGGCATGGAAGCAATGAAGTCAGTCACTGACATGATTCCTACTTTCGGTCACCGCGCAGTCGGTGAAGAGCGAGCATGGGGGCGCCGCCTTGCGCGTCGTTTTGGTGTCGACTCCACCTATGACGAGAAAACATTCATCGTTGCATCGGGTGGACAAAGTGGATTCCTCGACCACGAGTCATTGAAGCCAGAAAAGATCTCACCAGAAATCACTTCATTGTTCGAAGGCGTTAACCCGAAAAAAGGTGGCGTATTGATTGTTCATGGTTGGACCATGGCCGAAAGCCTTGTCAAGCTCGGCGCTCGCGTCTAAGTCAGTGAGCTTCGCCGACATCGTCCGTTCACGTCGGATGTCGAGATCATTTTCCGATCAAGCAGTCGACACATCAGTTGTCACCTCTTGTATCGAACTCGCAAGTCGTGCACCGAGTGCAGGTAAATCGCAAGGCTGGCATGTTCTTGTCCTTGAGAACGAAGCAACACAGCGGTATTGGGACATTGCTCTTCCTGTTGAACGACGCGAAGGTTTCGCTTTTCCTCTTCTGTTGTGTGCGCCAGTCATTGTTGTCAGTATGTGTGATCCCACTGCATATCTTGAGCGATATTCAGAGCCCGACAAAAAGGCAACAGGACTTGGTACGGGTCTTGATCAGTGGCCTGCACCGTATTGGACCATTGATGCTTCGTTTGCAACAATGACGTTCCTTCTCGCATTAGAAGATGTGAAATTGGGAGCCCTGTTTTTCGCTCACTCGAATGAAGCAGCTTTGCGCCAAGAGTTCAACATTCCTGACCATATTGAAATATTGGGCACTATTGCTATTGGGCACGAAACAGAAGGCCAGAAACGGCAGGGTCGAAGTGCGCAACGAGTTCGCCGCTCAGTGGAATCAGTTATTCACCAGAAAAACTGGTAGCGATTCGCTCACGTAGTTCTTGTTCTGTGCGGGCCGGAAGCAAACACTCATGATTGCGGCACACATATGCCATTCCGGTTACGCGACCTGTCCACAACGGTGAATCGAGCGGTTCTCCCCACACGGTGACCGCATTTGGAAGCCACTGCGAACGTACTGCTGCGAGAAGAGTGGCATTGTCGCCTGGTATCACGATTTCCATGGCGCCTTCTTGTGCGAAAAGTGATGCAGAGATTGCATTACAGAACCCCGTGGCGGCAGATGGTGCTACGCGTGCGAGCAAAGCCAGAATTTGATGCGCATGAATCGCTATATGTTCATCGCTGGTAATCGCTGCGAGACGAAGAAAGGCATAGGCCGCTACAGAGTTAGCTGATGGCGTCGCGTTGTCCATCAGATCTTTTTGACGAACAATGAGTTGCTCTGCTGATGCCGACACGGTGAATAAGCCGCCGTGTTCAGGGTCCCAGTATTCAGCAATCAACTGATGAGCGGTTTCAGTAGCGATTTCCAGCCAGCGATGAGTGGCCGTTAGTTCATACATGCGTGTCATTGCATCAACAACATGCGCCAAGTCATGTGCAAGTGCACTGTGTTGGGAATGGGGAACAGCGTCTTCTTGCCAGCTCCGCGACCACACGCCGTTCGCGTCGCGCAATTCAGTCACAAGGAACTGAGCACTTTTCTCGGCGACTGGCACAAGGTCATGGCGACCGAATGCAGAAATGGATTCACATAATGAAGACAGCATCATTGCGTTCCATTCAGTCAAGACTTTGTTGTCAAGACCAGGACGTGACCGTGTTGCGCGATAGTGAAAGAGGCGATGACGAGCGGACTCAATTTCTGAGGAACGTTGCAGCGTGCCACGTTGAGGAATGCGGTGTGGAATAGAGCGGCCCTCAAAGTTTCCTGCATCGGTGATGTTCCACCAGTCGATTGCGGCATCGGCGTCCTTACCCAAAGCGGCTGCGACTTCATGCGGTGTCCACGTGTAGAAGGCGCCCTCTTCTGAATGTCCGTGTGGGTCAAGAGAGTCAGCATCTTCGGCGCTGTAGAAACCGCCGTCGGGGTGGCGCAATTCATCAATGACATACGAAATGATTTCTTCAGCAGTTTGGCGATGTCGGTCATGTTCTCCGATGAGCCACGCGTGTGTGTACGTGCGAAGAAGGAGCGCCTGGTCGTACAGCATTTTCTCAAAATGGGGAACCAGCCATTTCTCATCGACGCTGTATCGAGAGAACCCTCCGCCAATATGGTCGTACATCCCGCCAGCTGCCATTGCATCAAGTGAAGTAAAGACCATCTCGAGAAGTTGTTCATTAGATGACTGTTGATATATCCGCATTGCCAGATCAAGCGCAAATGTCGATGGAAATTTAGGTGCTGAACCAAATCCGCCCCAGCGAGAATCAAAACTGTTAGTCATTGCTTGAATTGCCGTATCGGCTAGTTCATGAGCATTGAACTCAGCGACGGGGGTGATGTGGGCAGTTCTTCCAACCGCTTCCACAAGTGCATCAATATTCTGTTGCAGGTCTTCGCGCTTGTTTCGCCACGCGTCATCTACTGCATGCATCAATTTGATGAATGATTCTTGTGGGTAATACGTACCCCCAAAGAAGGGTTCGCCAGTTGGAGTACAAAAGACAGTCATGGGCCAGCCGCCTCGCCCTGTTAATGCTTGTACGGCATCCATATAAACAGCGTCCACGTCTGGGCGTTCTTCCCGATCAACCTTGATGTTGACAAAAAGTTGATTCATCACTGAGGCTGTCGCGTCATCTTCAAAGCTTTCATGTGCCATCACATGGCACCAGTGGCAAGCCGAGTACCCGATTGATAACAGTATTGGTTTGCCTGTGCGAGCAGCTTCAGCAAACGCCTCGTCGCCCCATTGATACCAATCGACCGGATTGTCTCGGTGTTGTCGCAGGTATGGCGACGACGCCTCAGACAGTTTGTTTGTCACGCGCCCATGGCATGAAAGCCACCATCAACGTGGATGACCTCGCCAGTAGTTGCAGGAAACCAGTCGGACATCAGTGCAAGGACAGTCTTTGCAACAGGAATGGGATCAGAAACATCCCAGCCAAGTGGGGCGCGATCATCCCAAATGTCTTCAAATTTCTTGAATCCGGGAATTGATTTTGCCGCCATTGTTTTGATGGGACCTGCGGCGACCAAGTTGCACCGAATACCTCGTGGACCAAGTTCTTTGGCGAGGTAGCGACTTGTTGATTCAAACGCAGACTTTGCTACTCCCATCCAGTTGTAAGCAGGCCACGCAACAGTGTTGTCGAAGTCAAGACCGACGATGGATCCACCAGAGGACATCAGGGGGAGAAATGCATCAACAAGGGTCTTAAGTGAATATGCAGAAATCTGCATGGCGACTGCAACATCGCTCCATTGAGCTGCCAGGAAGTCGTCTCCTAAGCACACTTCGGGAGCAAAACCAATTGCGTGTAAGACGCCATCGACATGTCCCATTGATGCACGCACTTGTTCACGAACAGATTCGACGTGTTCGGGAACTGTTACGTCAAACTCAAACACATCAACGGGCGAGTCAAGCCTGCGGGCTGAACGCTGCGTCAGTGAGAGTGCACGCCCTGCGCCCGTTAGCACTACTTGAGCACCTTCGCGTTGGGCTAATTGCGCCACACTGAATGCCAAAGAAGCGTCCGTTAGGACACCTGTCACAACGATTTTTTTGCCTTCGAGAAGTCCCATTCATATGACCGTAGTTCGCAAGGGGTCTATGTGTAAGGCTCTACGGAATGCGTATTGGAATATTGGGTGGTACCGGACCCGCCGGAAGTGCCCTAGGGGCGCGCCTAGCTTCGGTTGGATATGACGTAGTTATTGGGTCTCGGTCCAAAGAACGAGCTTCGGAAGTCTGTGACGCTCTGAAAGCCAAGTGGCCAAATCTCACTCTCAATATGAGTGGTGGCGACAATGATGATGCTGCTGCATGTGATGTTGTGGTTCTCGCCACGCCATGGGATTCTGCTGCGACGACTGCTCGTGATCACATTGATCTATTGCGGGGAAAAATAATCATCAGCATGGCAAATGCTCTCGTGCGGGTGGGACATGAATTTCAACCGTTATTGCCGCCGCGTGGAAGTGTTGCTGCTCATGTGCAAGCCGCTGTGCCTGAATGTCGGGTTGTGGCTGCCTTTCACCACTTGCCGGCAACTGAACTCGGCCACCTTGGTGACCCGATTGACTCTGATGTATTGATTTGTTCAGACAATGTAGAAGCAAGAACAATCGTGATGGATATCACCGCACATATCCCCGGATGTCGTCCGCTTGACACTGGTGAATTATCAAATGCAACTGCGATTGAAGCGTTCACTGCAGTGCTATTGCAATTGAATGTTCGCTATAAGACTCGAGTTGCACCAAAACTCACGGGCATCACGAAAGATCCGCGGGCGAAGGCTCAATAAATATGTCGATGCGTCTGTATGACACTGCGCGGCGCGACATCGTGCCTTTTACACCAAATGAATTAGTTCTGATGTATACGTGCGGTATCACCCCGTACGACGCAACGCATTTGGGTCATGCATCAACTTTTCTCTTCTACGACATTTTGCAACGCCGCCTCATTGATCTTGGGCACACTGTGCGATGTGTGCGCAACGTGACTGACGTTGATGATCCGTTATTCGCTAAAGCTCGAGAGTTGGGTGTTCACTATTTGGACTTAGCAGCAGGAGAAGAAGCCCGTTTCAATCGCGATATGGAAGCGCTTGAGATGTTGCCTGCGTACAGCACACCTCGGGCATCGTCGGCTATTACCGACATACGTAAGTTCATTGGCCTTGTGCTTGATCGTGGATTTGCCTATGCGGTCGGCGGATCGGTGTACTTCGACGTGACGAAAGTTCCGACCTTCGGAGAGGTGTCTCATTACAGCCACGAACAGATGCTGGAATTTGCTCGCCAACGTGGCGGCAATGTGGACGACCCACAGAAGCGCAACCCACTCGATTTTGTTCTATGGCATCCATCAGCTGATGACGAGCCAGCGTGGGATGCCACGTGGGGTTCTGGTCGACCCGGTTGGCATATTGAATGCTCGGCGCTTGCTTTGCGCGACCTCGGCACCACCATTGATTTACATGGCGGCGGCAGCGACCTAATTTTTCCGCATCATGAGTGTGAGAGGGCGCAATCCGAGGCTGCAACCGGTGAGACATTTGTAAAGCATTGGATGCACGTAGCGATGGTGTTTAAAGATGGCGAAAAGATGTCAAAGAGTCTTGGCAACTTGGTCTTTGTGGACCAGTTACGCACCTTGTGGGATCCACGCTCGATTCGCATCGCCATTATTGAACATCACTACCGCACTGAATGGGAGTGGGATGAAACACTGATGCCTCGCAGTTCAGCACGCCTAACGCAGTGGGTTGCGTCAGTCGGAGGTCCCCAGTCTGACCTTCTGAATTCGGTGAGAGCATGCCTAGACAACGACCTAGACACGCCCGGCGCTCTTGATCTCATAGATGCTGCGGCAGCGACTGGCATTGATGTCAGCGCTTCGGCTGCCTTGTTGGGCGTTGAACTACACACCGCCGTTGGGCCTCGCTAACAACCGCTTTTGCCCGTTGAACGGCACCAAAATCACGACTACTATGTGCCAAGCATGGCAATAGATTCGGACTCATATTCATCAAATGATGATCATGTGCAGCCTGGTTCCAATCGTGCACAGTCGCGTGCACGAGCATTGCTTCAGCCACTCACCACCAAGTTGTGGAAGTTCCGCTTTGAGGGCTTTGAGAATCTTCCTGAATCAGGCCCGGCAATCTTGTGTCCAAACCACATCAGTTTTCTTGACTCTGTTTTCACCATGATTCACGCAGGGCGCCAAATTAGTTTTGTCGGCAAGGCCGAGTACATGGATTCATGGAAGACGAAATATTTATTTCCCGCACTTGGCATGATTCCTATCGATCGGTCGGGTGGTTCGAAGAGCGAAGGTGCACTTCTTGCTGCAGAGACCGTTCTCAGGCGGGGAGAACTTTTCGGCATCTTTCCTGAAGGAACTCGTAGCCGAGATGGAATGTTGTACAAAGGACACACGGGTGCAGCACGTCTTGCGATGAAAGTCGGTTGCCCAATTCTGCCGGTGGGAATTATTGGTACCCGAGAGATTCAGCCGCCTGACTCTGTGAGGCCGCGGTTGAGGCTCGAGTGCACAATCAAAATTGGAGCTCCTATTGACGTTTCTAGATACAGCGACCGTGCTGACGATCACATGGTGCTTCGAGAAATAACCGACGAGCTGATGTATGAGATACAAGCACTCACAGGGCAGGAATATCGCAATGTCTATGCCACCAAGCGCGCCGAAAGCATCCCCACTGAGCAAGCAGTGTTGAATTACAGCTAAATAGACCCGAGCCGACACTCGTGTCGGCCGTAGAATGATGGTCGCATGTCAGAGATTTCAGTACTCCTTCCCGATGGTTCCTCGCGTGCATTGCCCGCCGGCTCGTCGATAGCCGACTTGGCAGCCTCAATCGGCTCTCGTCTTGCAAAGGCAGCCGTGGCAGGAACAGTCGATGGCGCGGAAGTTGACTTGTCGGTGCCATTGTTCAACGGGGCATCGGTCTCGATCATTACAGCTGACTCTGATGCCGGACGACATGTGCTTCGCCACTCCACGGCTCATGTTCTGGCTCAAGCAGTCGTGCAGTTATTCGCAGGAGCGCACTTCACAATTGGTCCTGCCATTGAGGACGGCTTCTATTACGACTTCGCATTGCCAGACAACAAAACATTTTCCGATGATGATCTGGCGGCAATAGAAGCGCGTATGCGTGAGATCATGAAAGCCAATCAGCCGTTCACGCGTTCTGAGGTATCTGTGAAAGAAGCTTTGGCTGTCTTTGCTACTCAACCGTATAAGTGCGAAATCATTGAACGTGTCACGTCCGGTGCGGCCGACGGCACTGACGTTGGCGAAGTGGGAACTTCTGACTCGGTCAGTCTGTATCGCAACTCAGATTCATTCGTTGACCTATGTCGTGGTCCTCATGTGCCTTCCACTTCGCGCTTGGGGCATTTCAGTCTTATGAAAGTTGCCGGGGCGTATTGGCGCGGAAACGAAAAGGGCCCCATGCTCCAGCGCATCTACGGCACCGCGTGGGAGTCTGACACTGCACTCAAAGAACATTTACATCGACTTGAAGAAGCAACAAAGCGTGATCATCGTCGTCTTGCAAACGAACTAGATCTTCTGTCGTTTCCAACAGAACTTGGCGGCGGATTAGCTGTGTGGCATCCGAAGGGTGCAATAGTTCGAAAATTGATGGAGGACTACAGCCGTCAACGCCACCAAGATGGCGATTACCAGTTCGTATACACACCGCATCTCGCCAACGCCAATCTGTTTGCAAAATCGGGACACCTTGATTTTTATGCCGATGGCATGTACCCGCCAATGGAGATGGATAACGGCACGTACTACATGAAGCCGATGAACTGCCCAATGCACTGTCTTATATTTGATAGTCGTCAGCGCAGTTACCGTGAACTTCCGTTGCGTTTATTCGAGTTGGGCAATGTGTATCGATACGAGCGCGCCGGAACTCTCCATGGTCTTCTTCGTATTCGTGGCTTCACTCAAGATGACAGTCATATTTACTGCACAGAAGAACAAATGGCAGATGAGATTTCGTCGTTACTTGACTTCATCATGTCTGTTTTGCGCCGTTTCGGGTTCAACGACTTTGAATTCAACTTGTCCACGCGTGATCCTGAAAAATCTGTCGGCTCCGACGAAATCTGGGGTAAAGCCACAGAGGCTTTGCGTGAAGCGCTAGATCGACATGGTGTTGAATACAAGATCAAGGAAGGTGACGCCGCTTTCTATGGCCCAAAGATTGATATCGATGTTCGAGATGCCATTGGGCGCAAGTGGCAATTGAGCACAATCCAATGTGACTTCAACTTGCCAGAGCGTTTCGAATTGGAATATGTGGGGTCAGATGGCGCACGTCATCGACCCATCATGTTGCATCGTGCATTGTTTGGGTCAATCGAACGGTTCTTTGGTGTCTTGATTGAGCACTATGCGGGGGCTTTCCCTAGTTGGCTCTCGCCAGAACAAGTTCGCGTACTTCCAGTTGCGCTTGCTCATGATGAGTATGCACAGTCTGTAGTGAAGCAATTGAAGAAGGCCGGATTCAGAGTCGACATTGACCATGCCGATGAACAACTTGGGAAACGCATTCGAAACGCAAAGACCAGCAAGGTGCCGTACGTGTTGGTTGTGGGAGATGACGATGTCGCACACCAATCAGTTGGTGTGAATCCACGTGGTGGGGAAGTAGAGCGTGATGTTTCGGTTGTGGACTTTATTGCACGACTTGCAGCAGAAGTCGATGAAGGTCAATTGGGCGACATAGATGTCTCTTGAACAACTGTGGAATGGGTGGAGAGCCGATTACATCGTTTCCGCAAATAAGAATTCAGCAGACCCTACAAAGTCTGTATTCACATCCATCCTTAATTCGGGCTTGTCCGATGAGGAAACTTTTATTGTTCATCGGTCAACCACATGCTTCGTCATTCTTAATTCTTACCCATACGCGTCTGGCCATGTTTTGGTGTTGCCGTATCGAGAGGTTGCCAATCTTGAAGAGCTGACGCCTGAGGAAGCACTTGATTTATGGTCTCTTGTTACTGACGCAACTATGGCCTTGCGTTCATCTCATGAGCCAGATGCGCTGAATGTCGGTATCAACCTCGGGCCTGCTGCTGGTGGAAGTATTTCGCAGCATTTGCATGTGCATATTGTTCCGCGTTGGAACGGTGATTCGAACTTTATGACTTCAGTCGCTTCAACCCGTACGATTCCAGAACCACTCCCTCTCACCGCATCGAAAATTCGCAATGCATGGCCGAAAGCAACACAATGACCGACGAACTACGCGACCAATTGCCAGATGATTTGAATGCTGTCGATCATGTAGGTGCATATGACTTCCCTGACAACAGTCGACGTCGAATTCCTGGCGTGATGTATGCAATCTTGGCCGTACTTTGCGTCGTTGGGTGGTCCGTAGCGGACAGCAATGACTCGGCGATATTCAACAAAGGTTTGTTGTTTGCGGCAGTCCTTTTGGCTGTGATGTCGATCATCACAATTACTAGTGGTTGGCGGATGACAATAAACGAGTCCGAGGCTCTTGTTGTCGCCACTCGTACAGCCGGATTCGCAGTCGGGCATGCGTCCGCTCAGCAGGTATGGCGTGGATTTCGCAGTAAACCCACATGGAGAATTTTTTGCTACAGCACGGAGGATCCGCCTCTGCAACAGGCGTTAGTCCTTATTGATGCTGTCGACGGACATGTCGTTGAATGCTTGTTGGAAAAGAACCCCGAGGCGGAGATGCCACCCGCGGATACTCAAGAGCGATAGCGTCACTCTATGTTCGACGGGCGTTTTCGCGCACCAATTGAGAAGGCTGTGCGCCCGATTGGTCAGTTATTGAGAAAGACAGGTATGTCGCCTGACCATCTCACAATTCTCGGAATTGTTTTTGCTGTCGTTGCGGCGTTTGCGATCGGCAATGGTGCTCTTCGTGGTGGATTAATTCTCGTTATTTTGGCTGCGGTGCCAGACATGCTTGATGGTGCGTTGGCGAAAGCATCAGGTACGTCAAGTCAACGGGGCGCTTTCTTCGACTCGGTCGTTGACAGAGTTACGGACTCGGTTCTATTTGGTGGCGTTGCGTGGTACTTCGCATCAGAAAAAGATCCTCATCTTGTACTGCTACCGATGGCGATCATGGGTGTGTCGTCACTGATCTCATACGAAAGAGCCAAAGCTGAGGCATTGGGCCTCTATGCCAAGGGTGGCCTCATGGAACGCGCAGAAAGAATTGTCGTTCTGTGTCTTGGTTTGTTATTTGACTCTTTACTTGTGCCCATTATGTGGATCATGTTGGTGCTGACAGTTGTGACTGCTGTGCAACGCTTTGTCCAAGTGTGGCGTCAGGCAGAAGTTTCGTCCACCACTCAGGAGAAGCGCGACGTACGACAAGGCAGACGCATGACACGCCATAGTGCACGAGCATCACGCCGACAATTGTCTGTTGAATCGCGTCAACGTCGTCGCAACCGTAATGGCTAGTCCTTTTGAAGAACTCACAGACGCATTCACGGTAGGTAGTTATCGTCTCGGTTCGGTCATTGCTCGACTGACTCCAGCGCCTATTTCCCAAGGTGCTGTTTCTCTACTTGCTCCAGGGGTTGCACTATCGTTGCGGAAACGCCGTTTCATTATTGAACGACATCTGCAACGAGTTGATCCTTCACTTTCAGGCTTTGCATTGCGCAGAGCTTCACAGCAAGCCTTTGATAGTTACATGCGGTATTACACAGAAAGCTTTCGATTGCCGACGTTGTCGTCAAAGCATGTCCTGCGTTCATTATCAAATGACGGTTTTCATTACATCGAATCAGCATTAGAACTTGGCAAGGGGGCCATCGTCGCACTTCCGCACCTTGGTGGATGGGAATGGGCCGGGCGATGGATGGCAGAGATGGGCCACAGGATGACTGTCATCGTCGAGCCTCTAGAGCCACCCGAATTGTTTGAGTGGTTTACAAAGTTGCGTAGCGATCTCGGAATGAATGTAGTTCCATTAGGGCCAGGTGCAGCGCCCGCTGTCCTTGCCGCATTACGTCGTAACGAAGTCGTGTGCTTGTTATCTGATCGTGATATCCAAGGCAATGGCGTCGAAGTGAATTTCTTCGGTGAACGAACAACGCTGCCAGCTGGGCCTGCGATGTTGGGTATTCGTTCTGGCGCTGCTGTCGTTCCTGGTGCTGTCTATTTCACGCCTGCAGTTGACGGACATCATTGTGTTATTCGTCCGCCATTGGTTTTCGAAAAGGTTGGCGGATTACGAGAGCAAGTCGCAGCGGGTACTCAAGCTCTCGCAATTGAACTTGAAGGCCTGATTCGAAGAGCTCCGGAACAGTGGCATTTGTTTCAACCCAATTGGCCAAGTGATCCTGGCTATGCAGAAATGCGTGCGCGTTCTACCGCTGAATGAATTGAGAAACCGCGTCGAGTGCATGCGGGGCAATGGAGTACCAGATCCAGGTTCCATCGCGACGAGATTCGACCAGCCCGGCTTCTCGGAGAACTTTCAAGTGGTGACTAATTGTCGGTTGGCTTCGGTCTAGGGGCTCAGTGAGGTCGCAAGAACAGATGCCATCGTTCCCTGCGCGGCGAACTAGGTCAAAAAGGCGTAGACGAGTGGGGTCAGAAAGCGCAGCAAACATCGGCGCAAGGGAAGCGGCCGCGGTGTCAGCAAGCGGTCCCTTGCCCAGATGGATCTGTTTGGCATTCGTCATAGGGCAATGATACATCGATACTCATCTATGTGATGTATATTGATGAGTATCAAAGTATCTAATTCAGAGCTTTTGATGAGAGGAAACAATGTCACGAGTACAACTTGCGCTAAATGTGGGCAATCTCAATGATGCAATTGTGTTTTACACCAAAATGTTCGGTGTCGGCCCTGCCAAAGTTCGCGATGGTTATGCCAATTTTGCAATTACTGAACCACCGCTCAAACTCGTTCTGATCGAAGGACACGGAGAAGCCGGAACGCTCAACCATGTTGGAGTCGAAGTTGAAGACACTGCCCAAGTGGCCGCCAAGATTGAATCAGCCACAGCTATGGGGATGCCTATTGAGGTACAAGAAAGCGAAACGTGCTGCTTCGCGGTGCAAGACAAAGTCTGGATTAAGGGCGGCGAGTTGCCGTGGGAGTGGTACACAGTTCTTGCTGACGCCCCACAGGATTCCTCATTGAAAGTGATGCCCATCATGCTTGGTGTTCCGTCAACAGGTAGTTGCTGTGGGCCAGAGGGATGCTGATGTCACGGCGCGCACTCTCTGAATTTCTAGGAACTGCCCTACTGGTGATGGCGGTTGTTGGCTCAGGCATCATGGCTCAGAATCTGACAAAAGATGTGGCCTTGCAGTTGTTGGCTAATGCAATTGCTACAGGCGGAGCGTTGCTTGGCCTCATCACCATTTTTGGTCCTCTCTCTGGTGCATCCTTTAACCCGGTTGTGTCGCTAGTTGGTTACTTCACTGACCGGGAAACATCAATTGCTGTTCTCATCACTGATGTCGTAGCGCAGATTGCCGGCGCAATTGCTGGCTGCATTATCGCCAACATTATGTTTGCCCATCCGTTTATCGAAATGTCTACGAAAGTGCGCACAGGCGGGCCGACTTGGTTTTCAGAAGTTGTGGCAACAGTCGGTCTGCTGTTGGTCATTTGGGGAGGGAAAAAAGCCGGCGCCAATGTTGCCGTGCTGGTCGCCGCCTGGATTACCGGAGCATATTGGTTTACGTCATCCACCAGCGTTGCTAACCCTGCCGTAGGCATCGGTCGAATGTTCTCTGATTCTTTTGCAGGTATTGCACCAGAGTCGATGCCCATGTTCGCAGTTATGCAGTTCTTAGGCGGAGCAATTGGGTTACTGATCATCAAAACATTGTGGGCAAACAATGGAGCAAATTCATGAGCGGAATTTTGTTTCTCTGTATTCATAACGCTGGTCGTTCACAAATGGCAGCAGGGTTCGCACGCGATCTTTCACATGGCGATGTACTGATTCTGTCGGGTGGTTCTGAGCCTGCTGATTCTGTTAACCCAATCGCAGTAGACGTGATGAACGAAGTTGGAATTGATATCTCAACGTTTGTTCCGCAGAAATATAACGATGATTTGTTGAACGCAGTGGACGTTGTGGTCACCATGGGTTGTGGAGACACGTGTCCCTACATTCCGGGTAAAAGGTATATCGACTGGCCGCTCGATGACCCCAAGGGAAAGCCACTAGAAGATGTGCGGCGAATTCGTGACGAGATCAAGGCTCATGTCACGGCATTACTTGCTCAGTTATAAACGTCGAACAATTGGTTGATTGCCTTGACTTGGCCACCAGTCGTTGAGGACATCACAGCAATTGGGGTGACGCCTGCATTGGCCCACTCCTCAAAGCGTGCACGAACATGAGATGCAGACCCACTAATTGTGTTGTCGTCTAACCATTTGTCGCTCATGAGAGATGGAAGAATCTCTTTGTTGCCTGCTTCAATAGCGGCTTCAATAGCGTCCATCTCTTCTGCGTATCCGGCAGCTCGCCAATAGTTGCGGTAATTGGGAAGCGATACGTATCCGGTGAGGGTGCGACGGTTCACGGCACGAGCTGCTTCTACGTCGTCGTCAATCACAGTGGGAATCATGTTCGCTAAGAAGAAATCATCTCGCACCGCGTTCGGTACTTCTGAAAGTTGCTGAGACATATGGCTGAGCGACGCGTTGGCCCAAATCGCACCTTCAGAAATGTCTGTGGCAAGTTGCAACATTTTGTTTCGAAGAGTTGCGAGGTATATCGGAGGTAGTTGTCCACCAAATCGCTCGTTTGCGCGCATGGCTGCAACGTATGCAGCTGTGTCGGCAAGAGGCTTTCCTGTTTCCACGCCTAGCCGATCTGTCACAGGTCCGTGGCTGACACCTAGTCCAAGTCGAAAACGACCGTCGGACATCTCATTGATGTGTGAAGCGGTGTTCGCCATCTCAACAGGGTGGCTGTAATAAATCGGCTGAATCGATGTCCAGTAATTTATGCGCGATGTGACGTGAGCCAACGAGACGCACAAACCCATAGTTCCGCCAAGACTGGGGCAGGCAAGCCCTGAAATTCCTTTGTTCTCTGCCTCAACAGCGAGTTCAAGAATGGCTCTTCTCTTTGTGGGCGAGGCCACAATTGAAAGGGCGGGTCGGAAAGAAGCATCTACCGTAAGCATTCCCGTAACCTAGCCTGCATGTTGAGAATTGGAATAGTGAGCCCGTACAGCCTCACGGTTCCAGGGGGTGTCCAGCAACAAGTTCTCGGTCTGGCCCGCAGTTTGAGGGCAAAGGGCCATGAAGTACGAGTGCTCGGTCCGTGTGATGGTCCACCACCAGACGCGTTCGTTACGCCGCTCGGAAACAGTTTGCCAACTGCGGTTAACGGCTCCATAGCGCCGCTAGCTCCCGATGCCTCGGCTGCATTGCGCACCATTCGGGCACTGAATGATGAAGCATTCGACGTTGTCCATGTCCACGAGCCATTGGTGCCAGGCCCGTCGATGACAGCATTGTTGGTCAAGATGGCGCCAGTTGTTGCCACGTTTCATTCAGCAGGTGAGTCAGCGGCCTATCGGTCTTTTTCAGCCGTATTACGAAAAATGGCGACACGCATAGATGTTCGTGTCGCCGTATCAAAAGACGCAGTCGAACTAGTTCATCGATATATCGGCGGTGAATACGAAGTTCTTTTCAATGGGATTGAGCTGGGCGATTATTCGGCTTCGTCATCCGAACGTGAAAAGGCAATATTTTTTATTGGTCGTCATGAGCCGCGAAAAGGATTGAGCATTCTGTTGGAGGCCATGGCCCAATTGCCTCCAGATGTTCGCTTGTGGATTGCGTCTGACGGGCCTGAAACTGCGCAGCTACAACAACGGTTCGCCCACGATGCGAGGGTTGAATGGCTTGGACGAATTTCCGACGCAGAAAAAGTTGATCGCATGTGTCGTGCATCGGTTTTTTGCGCGCCGTCTTTGCATGGTGAATCGTTTGGGGTAGTGCTCTTAGAAGCCATGGCCGCTGGAACTCCGGTAGTGGCGAGCAACCTTGATGGATATCGCAATGTTGCTACTGATGGAGAAACAGCACTTTTGGTTGAAATTGGAAACATCGAAAAGTTGGCTAGCGCCTTATCAAGTGTGCTGGATGATTCAGGCCTCGCGGAACGTCTCACGACCCGAGGGCTGGAACATGCTCAGCGCTTCTCCATGGATGAATTGGCTGACCGATATGTAGAAATCTACGAGCGCGCCCTGCATATGGAAGCAACAAACATCACCACCATCAAGGTGCCCCGTATGCTGAGAAGGTTCGAAGATCGGTTTTTACGGCGATCACATCTTGGTGGCGGGCGATAAGGGCTGACATTTGTCTGCTCGGCGAAAGGCAACATGAATCAACGTCAATGGATTCCCATCGAGGACTCAACTGAAATAAATAGTCGTCGCGTGCAAATGATTCCAGTTGTATTCACGCTTGTTGTTGCTGTTGTGTTCCTTGTTGTCGGTGTAATCATCGGGTTTCCAGTTATCGGTGCAGTCGTTGGCGCAGCTGTATCCGGACTTTTTATGTTGAATGTTCACCGCACAGCAGAGGCTGTCGTTCTCAAGATGGTGGGTGGTTTGCCTGCGTCTGATCATGAGCACGCGCGACTGTTCAATGTTGTTGATGGTTTGTGCGTAGTGGGAGGAGATGCCCGTCCAGCTTTACGAGTTGTAGGAATTGAGTATCCCGTTGCACTTGCAGTCGGAATGCCGGGTGCCTCCGGAACAATTGTCGTGTCTGCTGGCTTCCTACGGTCGATGGGTCGTGTGGAGATGGAAGCTGTTCTAGCCCATCTCATGTGGAGACTTCGAACGAACGATATTGGAGTCACTACATACATGCTGGCCCTGTCAGTGGCATTGCAGCGCCTTGGTGGTCGACGTCTGGCCGAGATGATTGCGTCTCGACTCTGTGACGAAAAGTCCATTATGTGGGCAGACATCGCCGCATGCCAGGTGACGCGTTACCCGCCGGCGCTGATTTCAGCTCTTGAAATTGTGGAACGTTCATCTTCTGTTCTTGTTGGACGCATTGGCGCTCAACCGTTGTGGTTTGCAACTCCTGATGCATCGAACCATGCCACTGGGAACGATGGTCGAATCACTACTCTTGGGTTTGTTCTTCCTTTGTTGGTTGATCGAATTGCTGTTCTCAAGGAGATCTGACATGTTTCATTCCCATCGCTCATTTGTACGAGTGTCCGTTGCAGCGGTAGCACTGTCTCTCATCGCCGCGTGCGGAGGAGGAGGCGGTTCATCCGCTGATACAACGCCGGGCGGTACAGGAAGTGACACGGCGCCAGGCGCCAGTCTCGTTTATCCGTTACTCGGAACTCCCATCACAGATGCAGCTGCAGCAGCACGTGTTGCTTTAGTGGCCAAGATCGACAATCATCCTGGGGCTCGACCACAGACTGGCCTGAATAAGGCTGACATTGTGTTTGAAGAGAATGTTGAATTCCTCACCCGATTTGCTGCTGTTTTTCATAGTCAAGGCAGTGACCCTGTTGGACCACTTCGCAGTGGCCGTACACAAGACATCGATATTCTCGGTTCGCTCAACAAGCCATTGTTTGCATGGAGCGGTGGTAACTTTCGCGTCACTAAAGCCATTAACGCAAGTGATCTTGTAAATGTCGGTTACAGCGCGTCTCGGGGTAAGGGCGGGTACTACAGAGAGAAAACTCGTAAGGCGCCGCATAACTTGTTCGCTAAGACAAAAGACTTGTGGAAACTTGCGCCTGAAGGTTCAGGACCGCCGCCACCGCAGTTCTTGTATCGGTCTGATAGCGACGCAAAGCCAACAACATCAGTTGCAATTGACGGAGCAAAAGTTTCTATGTACAACGTGAAGGTGTATTGGAAATGGGATGCAACGTCTCAATCTTTTCTCCGATTTAACGAGAACGTAAAGCGAGTTCTCGAACCACACATGACCGAGGATGCTCAGGTGAGCAGCTCCAATGTTGTTGTTCTTTATGTCAAGTACGTGCGAAGTAAAGCGGACCGTAAAAGTCCAGAAGCTGTGACTGTTGGCACCGGTACCGGTTATGTGCTGACAGATGGCGGCATGATTCCTGTGACATGGACCAGGGCTACAAGAGACGTTCCGTTCCAGTTGTTGGATTCTGCAGGAACTGCCGTGCGTATGATGCCTGGTCGTACGTGGGTTGAAGTGGCATACAAGGAGTCCCTTGCTCCTGTTAATCCTGGTGTTGACCCATCCAAAGTCGTCTGGCCAGCGGTCTAAAAGCAAAATTCAGCAGGGGTGACAACGCGTCGCCTCGGTACCATGTCAGTCATGGTTTCAAGTAACGGATCGTCGTCGGTAGGCACGCAGCGCGTCAAGCGTGGTTTGGCAGAAATGTTGAAGGGCGGCGTCATTATGGACGTTGTCAATTCAGATCAAGCAAAGATTGCTGAAGATGCTGGCGCATGTGCCGTTATGGCATTGGAACGAGTACCTGCAGACATTCGTCGTGATGGGGGTGTTGCACGCATGAGTGACCCCGACATGATCATGGCTATTCAAGCCAGCGTTCAAATTCCGGTTATGGCAAAAGCTCGTATTGGTCATTTCGTTGAAGCACAAATTCTTGAAGCACTCGGCGTTGACTTCATCGATGAATCAGAAGTGTTAACACCAGCAGATGAAACCCACCACATCGATAAGTTCGCATTCACAATTCCTTTCGTGTGTGGAGCTACCAACTTGGGTGAAGCACTTCGTCGCATTTCTGAAGGCGCTGCACTGATCCGTTCGAAGGGTGAAGCCGGAACCGGAAACATGGTGGAAGCCGTACGTCACCTTCGTTCTATTCTCGGAGACATTCGTAAAATCACACAAGCTGATTCGGCTGAATTATTCGAATGGGCAAAGAGGCTTCAGGCCCCGTTGTCGTTGGTGCAAGAAATTGCAGAGACTGGCAAATTACAAGTTCCAGTGTTCGCCGCAGGTGGAATAGCTACACCTGCAGATGCAGCACTCGCAATGCAGTTAGGCGCCGAAACTGTCTTTGTTGGCTCAGGTATTTTCAAGAGTGATAATCCGGCACCTCGTGCCAAAGCAATTGTCGAAGCAACAACTCATTTCCGTGATGCTGCTGTGCTCGCACGAGTTAGTCGCGGGCTCGGTGTCGCCATGACTGGTATCGGTATGGACGAAATCAACGAGACGCAACGCTTCGCACAGCGCGGTTGGTAGACGCGACCATGACTGCGAGGCCTCCGGGTGAACATGCAAGTTGGTGTTCTTGCCCTTCAGGGAGCTTTTGCTGCGCATTCTGATTGCTTAACGTCAATCGTCGTGCAATCAGTTGAAGTCCGTAATCCTGATCAGCTCGGTTCTGTCGAAGCATTGTTAATGCCCGGCGGGGAATCAAGCACCATGTCCCAACTGCTTGAGTCTTCTGGTCTGTTTGACCCAATCTCTAAACGAATCTCTGAAGGCATGCCAGTTTTTGGAACGTGTGCCGGAATGATTTTGCTTGCATCTGAAATTCTTGATGGGCGAAGCGATCAACGCAGTTTTTCCGCCATTGATATTTCAGTTCGTCGCAATGCCTTCGGGCGCCAGTTCGAGTCGTTTGAATCAACTATCGCGACGGATGTTGGAGATTTTCAGGGAGTTTTCATTCGTGCGCCTCGAATCGAACGTGTCGGTGCTGATGTACAGGTGCTGGGCAGTATCGGTGATGAACCGGTCCTAGTTCGCCAGGGAAATGTCTTAGCTGCATCGTTTCACCCTGAATTGTCGAACGATGCTCGACTTCACGAGTATTTTGTATCAGTAATCGCAAAAAGGAAAAAGGTGTAGCCAATGTCTGGACATTCAAAGTGGGCAACGATCAAACACAAAAAGGGCGCAATCGACAAGGCCCGTGGCAAGTTGTTTGCAAAGCTTGCACGCCAACTCGAAGTCGCTGCACGATCTGGCGGAATGGACGTTGATACGAATGCTGCGTTGCGCACGATGGTGCAGAAAGCAAAAGCTGGCCAGATGACTAAAGACGCCATCGACCGAGCCATCAAGCGTGGTGGCGGCGAAACCGGTGGCGCCAACTATGAGTCAGTCATGTACGAGGGTTACGCACCTGGTGGCGTTGCGCTACTTGTTGATGTGCTGACCGACAACCGCAACCGCACCGCGTCTGATGTTCGCAACGCGTTCACAAAATTCGGTGGGTCGCTCGCTGAACCGGGAGCAGTCAGTTGGCAGTTCGCTCGCCGTGGCCTCATTGTTGTCCCTGGCACCGTGGAAGAAGACACTGTTATGACTGCGGCGCTTGAAGCTGGGGCTGATGACATCGAACGAGATGGCGACACGTGGAGGGTCCTCACTGATTCTTCAGTGGTCTATGAAGTCAAAGAGGCACTGGAAGCTGCCGCCATAGAAGTTCTTAGCGCCGAAAGTACCATGGTCTCTGCAAACACCATTGAAGTGACCAATCTTGACGATGCGCGTCATATTTTGCGTATTATGGACATGTTGGATGAAAGCGATGACGTACAAGATGTCTACGCAAACTTCGATATTGAAGAATCACTAATGCAGGAGATCGAGTAATGGCAGTTTCAATCGGCGATATCGCCCCGGATTTCACTCTTCCTGCAACCGGAGGATCAACGGTGTCGCTGGCGTCCTTTCGCGGCCAGCCAGTGGTGCTTGTCTTTTATCCAGGCGATGACACTCCTGTCTGTACGAAACAACTCAATTCATACAACAATGAACTCTCGGCTTTCGAGGGGGTAGGAGCTCAAGTGTTGGCAGTGTCCGCCCAGGACGTATCTAGCCACGACCAGTTCTCGTCAAAGCATGGCTTTGGTTTTCCGCTACTTGCAGATACTGACAAGGCAGTGGCGTCTCTTTATGGCACAGTCGGACCCCTTGGGTTTCCCCGTCGCAGTGTGTTCGTTATCAATGCCTCAGGGGTGATTACCTATGCCCACCGGGCCATTGCCGGCATCACATACCGTCCCGTTGCCGAATTAGTCGCTGCAGTCGAGGCTTCTCGCTGATATTCACCCCACTCCCGTGCGGGTGGGTTACAATCAAACATATGTTCGCCCAGGCCTCCGCTGCGTCCCCCCATGTGGTTCTCGGAATTGACCCAGGCCTCACCCGTTGCGGATATGCAGTCCTGGAAATGTCATCCCACCAGAACATTCGGGCGGTGGCAATTGGAGTCATCCGTACTCCGCCAAGTAGTCCAATCCACGAGCGACTAGCCGAGATTCATGGCGAAATCGAATCCTTGTTGTCCCAGTTCCAACCTGATGCGGTTGCCATCGAACAAGTCTTTTTCCAAAACAATGTCCGCACTGCAATGGGTGTTGGTCAGGCAAGCGGAATCGTGTTGGCCTTGGCTAGCCGTGCCGGTTGTGCCGTTGCGCAGTACACCCCCTCCCAAGTCAAGAACACCATCGTTGGGTGGGGAAGTGCAACGAAAGACCAAATCGGAATCATGGTGCAACAACGTCTAAATCTTGCAACGGTTCCGCAGCCAGCAGACGCAGCAGACGCTGCGGCGATTGCGCTGTGTCATTGTTCTATCGCTCCGTTTATCGCATCCCGTGATGCAGCCATTGCTCGGAGCGCACGATGATCGGAAGTTTGCGCGGAACAGTTCTTGAACGATTCACTCCTAGCACTGTGCTTCTTGAAGTTGCTGGTGTCGGATATTTGTGCAGTGTCACGTCGTCAACGTTCGGTGAACTTGAACCAACCGTTGTTGCTTTCTTGCACATCCATCATCACATTCGCGAAGACAACCAAACGCTTTTCGGTTTTACTTCTCGAGTTGAACGAGACACATTCGACATTCTGCTTGCTACCCATGGCATCGGACCATCCATGGCAATGGCGATTCTCTCCACATACTCCCCAGCAGCTTTAGTAACAGTTGTGGCGTCGGGTGATTTGGCTGCACTCACTATCGTTCCTGGTGTTGGCAAAAAGACTGCAGAACGACTGATGGTCGAATTGAAATCACGACTTCATCTGGATGGTCTGAGTTCAGGTGAATCAATTGATTCCGTGCAATCGAGTGCTGCAGATGTGCGCGATGCTCTAACTGCACTCGGCTACGGAACAGAAGAAATTCGAGACACCATGAGAATGCTCGTTTCAGCTTCTGATTCAGAAACGATGTTGCGCGATGCACTCGCTTTGTTAGGAGCCCGTCGTGCGGGATGAATTTCTTGAACCTATCTTGGCGTCCGATCGTGAGGTAGCCGACGAAGTCGGATTACGTCCGCGCTTGCTTGATGATTTTGTTGGACAACGAGAACTGAAAGAACATCTCGACATTGTTCTCGGAGCTGCGAAACAGCGGGGTCAAGCAGCGGATCATATTTTGTTGGCTGGTCCTCCCGGGCTTGGCAAAACCACAATGGCGTGCATCGTGGCTGCGGAAATGGGAGTCGCGTTGCACATCACCAGTGGTCCAGCATTGGAACGCGCCGGAGATCTTGCTGCCATTTTGACAAAGCTTGGCGAAGGTGATGTGTTGTTCATCGATGAGATTCATCGTCTGTCACGTCCGGTTGAAGAAATCTTGTATCCCGCCATGGAGGACTTTCAAATTGACATTGTGGTTGGCAAAGGGCCTGCCGCATCATCAATTCGGCTTACATTGCCTCGGTTCACCCTGATCGGAGCAACTACACGGACTGGCATGATCACAGGGCCGCTGCGAGACCGCTTCGGACTTGTTGCACGACTTGATTACTACGACGCTGCTGAACTTGATGCAATTGTTCAGCGCACGTCGCGAATACTTGATGTTCCACTTACGGATGATGCGTCTTTGCATATTGCTCGTCGAAGTAGAGGCACTCCTCGTATCGCAAACAGATTGCTACGTCGCGTGCGTGACTTCGCAGAGGTTCGTGGAGACGGAACTATCAACTCCACAACTGCCCTCGAGGCTCTTCGTGTTTTCGGAGTCGACGAACTTGGCCTTGACAAAGTAGACAGGGCAATCTTGCGCAGTCTGTGTGAACAATTTGACGGCGGACCTGTGGGTCTCACCACTCTGGCCATTGCCGTTGGCGAACAACCTGAAACCGTTGAGGACGTCTACGAACCGTTTCTCATCCAGCAGGGGTTAATCGCTCGCACTCCACGTGGCCGAGTGGCCATGGATGCTGCCCGTTCGCACCTTGCGAACCCGTAGCCTCGGTGCGTGCAACTTTCCGACATTGACTATGAGCTTCCTGAGAAACTCATCGCTCAACATCCCGTAGAACCTCGCGACTCCGCACGGCTCTTGGTGGCCACAAACCCAGTTCAGATTGAACACAAACACATGACAGACCTTGTCGACATGCTCGACCCGGGTGATGTTCTGGTTGTCAACGACACCCGAGTTTTGCCAGCGCGGTTGTCTCTTAATCGAAAAACTGGTGGGGCAGCAGAAGTATTGCTGTTAGAACAGCGCTCATCTGATTTTCGACTGTGGGAAGCCTTGGTAAAGCCAGCAAGCAAACTCAAGCCTGACGAGGTGCTTGAATATTTCGGAAAGCGTGTTGTGCGTGTGGGGCCGCGCACGGAAGCAGGTGACACATTCGTCGTTGAAATTCTTGACGAAAACCCAATGGAACTTTTACAACGCATCGGGTCAATGCCGTTGCCGCCTTATATCCGAAGCTCGTTAACAGATCGCGAGCGTTATCAAACTGTGTATGCCAGACGTATGGCGAGTGCTGCTGCGCCCACTGCGGGCTTGCATTTCACGCCCGAACTGATGGCAAAAATTGTTGCAAAAGGTGTCACCGTGGAGACAGTTGAATTGGTGGTTGGGCTCGACACCTTCAAACCAATTTCTGCCGACAACCCCTTGGACCATCTAATTCACTCTGAGTTCTATTCGGTTGATCAGAAAGTGATGGAAGCATGCCACGACGCTCAGCGAGTGATTGCGGTCGGCACTACCGCCACACGGGCATTGGAATCAGTTGCGGCGTCAGGTCAGTTGTCGGGCCGCACGTCGTTATTTATTACGCCTGGCTTTCAGTGGAAGGTCGTTGACATGATGCTCACCAATTTTCACTTACCGAAAACATCGCTGTTGCTGATGATCGAATCATTCATCGGGACTAGATGGCGAGACATATATGCAGAGGCCATTTCTGAGCAATATCGGTTTTTGTCTTTTGGTGATGCCATGCTGTTAGCTCGTTCGTAAAGGCTGTTTCCATGTTTCCCGTACAACTTGAAATTGATTCCCGGGACGGGGCTGCACGAACTTCTACAGCAACGACTCATCGTGGGACATATCAGACTCCGTGTTTTATGCCGGTTGGTACTCGCGGAGCTGTGAAATATCTCAGTGCGCGCGACTATGAAGAAATTGGTGCCCAGATAGTTCTCGGGAATACATATCACTTGATGTTGCGACCAGGAGCAGACGTTGTTGAAAAGTTTGGGGGACTTGGTTCGTTCAGTGGTTGGAGCGGTCTCACGCTTACGGACTCTGGCGGATTCCAAGTGTTTTCGCTCGACCCAAAAGTCGATGATGATGGAGTGACGTTCAAGTCAACGTATGACGGTTCGTACCATCGCTTCACGCCAGAGATTGCAGTGCAGACCCAAGAGAAAATTGGAGCTGACATTCAAATGGTGCTTGATGTGTGCACCTCGTTACCTGCAGAACCTGACGTTGTCCGGCTCGCTCTTGAACGAACGCATGCTTGGGCGTTACGAGCGCGTGCAGCGCACACTCGTTCCGATCAATCGCTGTTCGGCATTGTGCAAGGTGGGACAAATGCAGCGATGCGTGCTGAAAGTGCACGACGTACCGTTGACGTCGGGTTCGACGGTTTCGGTATCGGTGGTTTGTCGGTAGGTGAGAGCCGTGCTGAGATGGTGGAGTCAATTGCGGCATGTATCGACGAACTTCCAGAAGATCGCCCTCGCTATCTCATGGGTGTCGGTGATCCTGCCTCACTTGTAGAAGCGGTAAGTCTCGGAGTTGATCAATTCGACTGCGTATTGCAAACCCGACTTGGTCGCCACGGAACTGCCCTGACATCGCAGGGCAAAGTGAATATTAAGAATGCACAGTTTCTCGACTCAGATGAACCGCTAGATCCGCTCTGTTCATGTTGGGTCTGTGCATCTCATTCGCGTGGCTATCTGCGTCACCTCGCCCAGACCGGAGAGCCCACTGGGTCTCGTCTGGTATCTGTTCATAACCTGGCATGGACCATTGCCTTGATGAATGAGATGAGAGAAGCAATACAGAAGGGCACCTTTTCTGGCCTCAAACGTCGCATTCTGGATGTTTGGACCTAAGGGAAATCAGGCCGATTCGGACTCTGTTCGCTAGGCTTACCCGCCATGATTCAAATCCTGCTTTCTGAAACATCGTCTTCGAATGACGGTGGAAATCCATTGTTTACTTTGGTCTTTTTTGGCGCGATTTTTGCTGCCATGTATTTTCTTCTACTTCGTCCGCAGCGCCGTCGCCTGAAAGAAGGCCAAGCACTACAAAGTTCCATCGCAGTCGACGATGAGATCATTTTGAACTCAGGTATTTACGGTTTTGTCACAGCCATCGAAGGTGATGTCTTGTGGGTAGATATTGCAGACGGTCATGCATCCGAGCGAATCGAGATTCGTGTGTCACGGGGTTCTGTTGCTCGCAAGGCGCCTGCGGCTGAAGCCGCCTCGGACGATACGAAATAAAACATGACTCGTCGACTGGTTGTTTCCCTCGTTGCGATAGTTCTGCTTGCTGGTGGAACATTCACGGCGAACATTGTTGCTGGCAATTTCCCGGCTCTCGGGCTTGACCTGCAAGGTGGAGCATCGGTCACAATGACCCCAGTTGGTGAAGTGGACCCAGCAGCTCTTACGGTGGCAGTTGACATCATCCGTCAGCGAGTTGACTCAATTGGTGTTGCCGAACCAGAAATCATTCGTCAAGGAAACACGATTGTTGTGAACTTGCCGGGAGTAAAAGACCAGCAGCAAGCTCTTGACACAATTGGGCGAACTGGTGCAGTTGAGATGCGGCCGGTGCTCAAGATTGCTGAGAATCCAGAGAACACAACCACAACGACGACAGTGGCCGGTGCAACAACGACAACTATCAAAGGTGCGACCACAACCACGCTGAAGGGCGCTTCGACAACTTTGGCGCCGCCAGCGGGCGGAGTAGGAAGTTCACGTCGAGCAGCAGTGACAACCACGACCTTGCCGACAGTAGCGCCAGGAGCGGACCCAGTGACTGGATTGGAAGAGGGTCAGACAATTCTTCCAGGTCGCAAAGACGGGCTGCTTTATCTTCTGGGTCCTGTCGGCGCCACCGGTGAAGTCTTCTCAAATGATTCATCAGCACAAGTAGATGCTGGAGCCTGGGTAGTAGTCGCAAAATTACGAAGTGGTGCCGCAGGTACGGATGTATGGAATGCACTGTCAACAAAATGCTTTGCGGGTGGTGCAGATTGTCCTACCAAAGCAATCGCCATCATTCTTGACGGTGAAGTGATTTCAGCCCCCACTGTGCAGACTCCAACGTTTGATAACGGCAGCGTGCAGATTAGTGGTTCATTCTCTGAAACAGAAGCACAAGACTTGGCTCGCGTGTTGCAGTTCGGTGCCGTTCCGGTGAAGTTTGATACCCCAACAGTGCAGACCGTGTCAGCCTCTCTTGGTGAAGATTCATTGCGCGCAGCAGTGGTGTCTGGACTCTTCGGACTCTTGCTCGTCCTTCTGTTCCTTTTGTTTTATTACCGCCTTCTTGCCATCGTTGTTGTTGGTGGACTTGGAGTATCAGGTTTGTTGTTATGGAGCGTTATCTCCTGGCTTTCAAAGACCAACGGATTGGCTCTGACTTTGTCTGGTGCAGCCGGAATCATTGTTTCCGTTGGTGTCACGGTTGACTCGTATGTTGTGTTTTTCGAAAAACTGAAAGATGACGTACAGCAAGGACGAACATTGCGGAATTCTGCGGCACGCGGTTTTGATCGTGCGTGGCGAACCATTTTGATAGCTGACACGGTGTCACTCATCGGTGCTGTCGTGCTGTGGCAACTCACGGTCGGATCTGTTCGAGGTTTCGCCTTCTTCTTGGGTCTATCCACATTGTCTGACTTGGTGGTGTCCTACTTCTTTGCTAGGCCAGCTGTGCTTTTGTTGGCCAAAACGAAACTGTTTAACAGGGGACGGGTACTTGGCGTTGCCAAGGCCAAAATTTCAGAGGCGGTGGCGTAATGGCTGGTGGAATGTCACGCTTGTTCCGTGGAGAAACAACAATCAACTTTTATGGCCGTCGCAATATTGGGTTTATTGCATCAGGATTGCTAATCATTGTCACTGTTGGCTCGTTGTTTGCGCAGGGTTTGAATCTAGGTATCGACTTCAAGGGCGGTGTTGCATTTGAAGTGCCCGTAGCTGGCACCATGTCTGAAGCGAAAGCAAAAGAGATTCTTGTTGCTAACAAGATCAGAACCGATAACGCAAAGATTCAAACTTTGACATCGGGATCTACAGAACGTATTCGTATCCAGCTGGGTGACCTGCCTGTCGAGACACGCACCACAATTCAAGAAGCTTTGGCCAAGGCAGCCAACGCAACGGTGAATGACGTCAGTGTGGCTACCGTTAGCTCAACCTGGGGTCGCAACATCACAGTCAAGGCCATCAATGCCCTTTTGATCTTCTTCCTGATTGTTTCGTTGTTTATTGCCTGGCGTTTTGAATGGCGAATGGCGTTGTCTGCTATCGCAGCAATGGTTCACGACGTCGGAATCAGTGTTGGTGTGTATTCAGTTTTCAAACTTGAAGTAACTCCGGCAACTGTCGTGGCGTTCCTCACCATTCTCGGGTTCTCGCTGTATGACACCATCGTTGTGTTCGACAAAGTTCATGAAAATAACGAACGTTTCAGCGGTTCGAAAGTGTCCTACGGCGACATTGTCAACGTGTCTATGAACCAAGTTCTTATGCGTTCGTTGAATACCTCGATTGCGGCACTGCTTCCAGTGCTCAGCTTGCTCGTGATTGGCTCTGGTCTATTAGGCGCCATTGCTCTTCGTGAGTTCGCCTTGGCGCTTCTCGTGGGTCTCGCAACCGGCGCATACTCGTCAATCTTCATCGCGACCCCTCTAGTTGGCATCTTGAAGGAACGCTCAGACCAATATCGCTCGATGATGGGTCACTTGTCCCTCGGGATCGATATGACCCACCTCATGCAAACTGGTGCCCCCGTTGGTCGACGAGCTGCGGCTCGAGCGGCTTCCGACGCTAGCCAGGGTGTAATTCCGGGCCCCGTGGCCGTTGAAACTCTTTTGAGTCACCCGCCGCGCCCCCGAAAGAAGTCTCGTCGCTAACCTTTGACCATGGGTACCGCCGACCGAGTTCTTCCTTGGAGACGTCAGCAGAACGCGCCCATCGAAGAGTTGGCGCCATTATTAATCGCTTTCCGTAGTCGCCATCCGAAGGCTTCTGTGTCTTTGGTGAACAGGGCATATGAGGTTGCGCGCGTAGCGCATACAAATCAAATGCGTTCCTCAGGCGAGGCGTATATCAATCATCCCATTGCGGTCGCTCGAATAGTTGCAGATATCGGTCTTGATGAAGTGTCGTTGGCGGCTGCCTTATTGCACGATGCAGTCGAAGATACCGAAATAACGCTTGAAGATGTTCAACGTAATTTTGGTGATGAAGTTGCAATGCTTGTGGATGGCGTAACGAAGTTAGAACGCCTTCAGTTTGATTCCCGCGAAGCACAGCAGGCTGCAACCATGCGCAAGATGTTGGTTGCGATGGCGAAAGACATGCGTGTGCTTGTCATCAAACTCGCAGACCGCTTGCACAACATGAGAACTCTTGCTGGTGTGCCGCTTGAAAAGCAGCAACGCACTGCACAAGAGACATTGGATATCTATGCGCCTCTAGCGCATCGCATGGGAATGCAAGAAGTCAAACAGCAACTTGAAGACTTGTCTTTTGCAGCACTTTATCCAAAACGTTTCGCCGAGTTGGATCACTTAGTTTCTACAAGAACTCCGGAACGTGACTTGTATTTGGCGAAAGCTATTGCAGAAGTTACTGCTCGACTTTCTGAAGTTCATATTGAATCAACGGTCACAGGGAGAGGGAAACATCTCTGGAGTATCTACGAAAAAATGGTTCAAAAGGATCGCGATTTCGACGACATTTTTGATCTTGTTGCTATTCGTATCGTTGTGGAAAGCGTTCGTGATTGTTATGGAGCGCTTGGTTGCTTGCATGGCACATGGCGCCCTGTTGTAGGGCGGTTCAAGGACTACATCGCTATGCCGAAGTTCAATTTGTATCAGTCGTTGCACACCACGGTGATTGGACCAGGGGGCCGGCCACTAGAAGTGCAAATACGAACACAAGAGATGCACGAACGCGCTGAACGGGGAGTTGCGGCTCACTTTGCATACAAAGAAGGAACCGATACCAATGATTCCGATTGGCTGAACCGCATCATTGATTGGCAATCTGAAATTTCTGATCCGGATGAGTTCATGGCCGATCTGAAGAATGATCTCGAACAAGAAGAGGTTTTCGTCTTTACGCCAAAGGGCAGAGTGATTACTTTGCCAATCAATTCAACGCCGGTGGATTTTGCATACACCGTGCACACAGAAGTTGGTCATTCTTGTGTCGGGGCCCGAGTCAACGGTCGATTGGTGTCACTTGACTCAACATTGGTATCGGGCGACTCCTGTGAGATATTTACATCCAATGTTGAAGGAGCTGGTCCATCGCGCGACTGGTTGGGTTTTGTTCAGTCGCCTCGAGCAAAGAGCAAAATCAAGAACTGGTTTACACGAGAGCGTCGCGAAGACATGGTTGAGTCTGGCCGTGATGACCTGACTGCTGAATTACGCCGCGAAGGTCTCCCAGTTCAGCGCATATGGACATCAGATGCGTTCTTGGAAGAACTCGAAGCTCTCAATATGACAGAGATCGACACGTTGTTTGCAGCTATTGGTGAACATCATGTGTCGGCTCGTGGTTTTGCTCAGCGTATTGGGCGAGCCATGCGTCGCGAAGGAAGCGACGAGCAGTTGGCGATGCCAATGCGTATGGACCTGATCACAACTGAGAAGCGAAGTGCGACAAGTATCCATGTTGAAGGTTTAGAAGATGTTCTCGTGCGACTTTCGCGCTGTTGCACTCCTGTGCCGGGCGATGAAATCTCTGGCTTTGTTACCAAAGGCCGTGGAGTAAGTGTTCATCGGTCAGACTGTGCAAACGCCGAGTCATTGGTCGAGGGAGAACCAACTCGCATGATTGACGTTGAATGGGCCAGAACTTCGCCTGGGACCATGTTCAATGTGGGAGTTGAAGTGGTGGCACTTGATCGCAGCAAACTATTGCGCGATGTCGCCAACGCTCTGTCAGAGCAACATGTCAACATTGTTGCGTGTAGCACCCATACTGGCTCTGATCGGGTGGCAAAAATGAGATTTGAATTTGAACTAGGTGACCCCAATCATCTGGATGCAGTTTTGCGGGTCATTAAGTCAATTGATGCGGTCTACGACGCATATCGCATCGTTCCTGGTGGACAGCCCGACTAGCCTGATTGGCTGTGTCATCGTTTCAAACAAGTCCAGGAACCCGGGACATCTTGCCGCCTCATGCGGGTAGGTGGCGAGCCTTGGTGCAAGTCTTTGCAAGCGGTGTCGAATCTGCCGGGTATCAGAACATCATCCCTCCGATGTTTGAAGACCTCGGAGTCTTTCAACGCCTCGGCGATGCGACTGACGTAGTCACTAAAGAGATGTATGACTTCACGGATAAGGGTGGTCGTCATATTGCCCTACGGCCTGAGCACACTGCCAGCGTATGTCGTGCATTTGCACAGCATCGCCCGACGCCTCCGTGGAAGGTGTGGTACTCAGGGCCGAACTTTCGGTATGAACGACCACAGGCTGGTCGGTATCGCCAATTCGACCAAGTAGGTATCGAAGTCTTAGGAGTTGACGATTCTCAACTTGATGTAGAAGTCATTTCACTTGGTTGGGATTTTTATAAATCGATCGGCCTCAGCAAAGTGACTCTCATTGTTAACTCCCTAGGTGATGCAGGGGATAGGGGACGCTATGTTGATGCACTGGGCACGTATTTCAAATCCCATAGCGCAACGCTAAGTGCGGAGGCTCTAGCGACGTTGGAACGTAATCCGTTACGCGTGCTTGATTCAAAGCGTCCACAAGATGCGGCCGCCATTGCTGGTGCTCCCACTATTGGGGCTTTTCTCAGCACCGATGCAGCGGCACACTTCGCAGCCGTGTGTGCCGGGCTTGACGTGCTGAACATTCCGTACGTTGTCAATGAACGACTCGTTCGAGGCCTTGATTATTACCAACGCACAACTTTTGAATTTGTGTCTGGCTCGCTTGATTCTGCCCAGAACGCAGTTGGTGGCGGCGGCCGGTATGACGGCCTTGTCGAAGACCTTGGTGGACCTGCGACACCTGGCATCGGTTTTGCTCTCGGAGTAGATCGCACGCTGCTTGCATGTGACGCCGAAGAGTGCTTCTCGTACGGATTTCCTGTCTTGGACGTCTTTGTAATTGACACCAGTGGTGGTAGCCATGCGCTTTCCATTACTCATGAATTGCGACAGAGCGGATTCTCTGCCGATCGTGCATTTGAAGGTCGCAGCATGAAGTCACAGATGAAGAGCGCAGATCGCAGTGGGGCACAGGTCGCTGTCATCATTGGTGATACAGAAGCAGACGAATCCACCTGTACCGTGCGCAACCTTTCGACATCCGAACAAACAACTATTCCATCGACCGAACTTCAGAGTCATCTTGAGTCGGTTCTTGGACCAAGACAGCCAAGGCGGCAAACCCCATGAGATCCACTGCAATGCGAACACACATGTGTGGAGAATTAGATATTGCGAGCGTCGGGCAGACTGTCTCACTGTGTGGTTGGGTGGCCCGTCGTCGCGAGCACGGCGAGCATTTGGCTTTTGTTGATATCCGCGATCATTCCGGAATCATGCAATGTGTAGTTGACAACGATGTTGACGTTCGTAGTGAATATGTCATCAGGGTCACCGGAGTCGTACGCGCCCGTCCCGAAGGAACTATCAACTCTTCACTCACCACTGGCATGGTTGAGATTGGTGACTGCGTCGTTGAGATTCTGAACTCTGCCGAGCCCCCACCATTTCCTGTTGATGCTCGTGCCGACGATGTTGATGAAATGATCCGCCTCAAGTATCGATATCTCGATATTCGTCGTGAACGGATGCAAAAGAACTTGCGTGTGCGCGCACAGATCAACAGTGCCATTCGTAAGGAAATGGAAACCAATGGTTTCGTTGAAGTTGAAACTCCCTTCCTGATGCCGTCTACCCCGGAAGGAGCTCGTGAATTTCTCGTGCCGTCGCGTAAAGAGCCTGGTTCGTTTTTCGCTTTGCCGCAGTCACCTCAACTATGGAAACAATTGCTCATGGTGGCCGGAGTTGACAGGTATTACCAGATTGCTCGTTGCCTTCGCGATGAAGACTTGCGTGCTGATCGCCAGTATGAATTCATGCAACTTGATGCCGAGATGTCATTTGTGTCGCAAGACGATGTACTGGAGAATATTGGTCGTGCCGTAGTGGCAGCGGCCATTGCTGTAACAGGCGAAGCGCCTCCCGAGATTGAACGCATCACCTGGCATGACGCAATGAATCGTTTCGGTATTGATAAACCAGACCTTCGGTTCGCAATGGAACTCATTGAATTGACTCCGTTGTTTGCTGGCACCGAATTCAAAGCATTTGCCGGGGCATCTTGTATTAAGGGCATTTGTGTCGATGCAAAGACATACCCAGACGCAGCTGCATTTGGTCGCAACAAGTTGGATGGTCTTACTGATCGTGCAAAGAAGATCGGCGCAAAGGGTCTCGTATGGATGAAGATTGGCGCAGAAGGAGCAATAGATTCTCCGGTCGCAAAATTCCTGAGTGACGATGAGAAGAACGCACTGGTTTCCGCGATGGGAGCAACAGAAGGGGATTTGCTGTTGCTGGTTGCCGACGAGTGGGACACAACATGTGAGGTTCTCGGCCAATTGCGAAACGACATTGGCCGTCCGCCGGTTCATCAAGGACCTTATAAGTATGTGTGGGTCACTGAGTTCCCGCTGTTTATTGGTATTGATCCAATCTCTGGACGCCCTCGTCCCGGACATCACCCGTTCTGTCAGCCTCATCCAGACGACATGTCGTTGTTTGACACTGAGCCGTTAAAGGTTCGCGCTATGGCGTATGACCTTGTGCTTAACGGTTGGGAATTGGGTTCAGGTTCTATTCGTATCCATGAACCTGAAATGCAACGTCGAGTGTTTAACCAATTGGGCATCAGTGACGAAGAGGCAGATAAGCGTTTCGGATTCTTTTTGCAGCCTTTCAAGTACGGCGCACCTCCACACGGTGGATTCGCTTTTGGTATTGATCGCCTTGCTGCGATTCTGGCTGGCGAAGAGAACATTCGCGAAGTGATTGCGTTTCCAAAGACACAGAGTGGTTCTGACCCGATGACGAATGCACCGACACCCGTTGACCCAGCACACCTTGCTGATCTGGGACTTCGGTTGTTGCCTCCACCTACTTCGTCGTAGTTGTGGATTCGCCCGACCTGTTTACTGCATCGACGGAGGAGCGGATCGCTTTGCGGTCTCCGCTTGCAGCGCGGATGCGTCCTCGTTCACTTGATGACGTTGTAGGTCAGAGTCATTTAGTCGGACCAACAGGTCCATTGCGTCGATTGATTGAAAGTGATCGGTTGTCCTCGATCATTGTGTGGGGGCCTCCAGGTACAGGCAAGACAACGTTGGCGGAACTTGTGGCGTCAACAACACAGCGTGGGTTTGAGCGTTTAAGTGCGGTCACTGCTGGCGTGAAAGATATTCGTGAAGTGATTGAGACCGCACGACGCAGGCTGTCTATTGATGATCGAGGGACTGTTGTGTTCGTCGACGAGATTCATCGTTTCTCTACGGTGCAGCAGGACGCGTTGTTGCATGCGGTCGAAAGCGGCCTAATTACTCTTGTCGGAGCAACAACTGAGAATCCGGCATTCTCTGTGAACCCCGCCTTACGCAGTCGTTCGTCAGTGTTTGCTTTGAAGCCAGTTGATGCAGAAGCGATCATGGAATTGCTTCATCGCGCTGTGGCGGTTGAGGGAATTCCTGCAGATGAAGATGCTCTTGAGTTGATTGCTCGTCGTGTTACCGGGGATGCTCGACAAGCTTTGACTGCATTCGAAGTGTGCTGTGCGTTAGCTACGAATGGGAAAATTGACATAGCGGCTGCTACTACAGCTCTCGATACAAGCGTGTCGCGAATGGGTCGAGATGATCATTACGACGTGATTTCTGCATTCATTAAGTCGATGCGTGCAAGTGATGTGAATGTGGCGCTTCATTGGCTTGCCAGAATGTTTGAAGCTGGAGAAGACCCACGGTTCATTGCTCGGCGAATGATGATTTTTGCTAGCGAAGACATTGGGTTGGCTGATAACAATGCACTTGTTATTGCAACAACAGCAGCACAAGTGCTTGAGAGGGTGGGCCTGCCAGAGGCTCAACTGAATCTTGCGCATGCGGTGATTTATCTGGCTCGGGCTCCGAAGAGCCGCGCGGTGACAGATGCGATATCTAGCGCCCTAACAGATGTGCGAGAAGGCCATACGGGACAAGCCCCTCCGACAACGGCGCAACCCCCTTCGTATCTTCCGTTGGGATTAGGTGAATTGCGGTACTACCGTGAAGACCATGAGGACCTCGAATAACACAGCCACGGTGATGTCGTCATGATGCGTCGCTTGTTCTGGTTTGTATCTGGTGCTGTAACTGGGGCGAGCATTGTGGTCTGGGTTAAGCGAACCATCGTGTCAGTGTCAGAGAAATTGACTCCTGCCCACATCGCTGATGCCATTGCTACGGGTGTTCGACGCAGCATCATGGCGCTATTCGATGGTGCGATGTCTCTGATTGATGCATACCGCAATAGGGACCAGAAAGTGTCGGACTCAGCGCCCCCGTCAATGTCGAGTTCATCAAATGCTCCGTCTCGTCGTCATAACCCACCCCGCCAGAGAACCAGCCATCGCTAAGATGGTGCCTTCATGGCATCGTCAACTAATTCCGGTATCCCGCGCTCAGCTGATGCGCTTCGGGGAGCCTTTTCTGGCTACTTTGCCGACAAGGGACATACCGTTGTCCCGTCAGCAAGTCTGATTCCACACGATCCCACTCTGTTGTTCACAGTGGCTGGAATGGTGCCGTTCAAGCCGTATTTCATGGGCGACGAAGTTGCGCCATACGACAGAGCTGTCACGGTTCAAAAATGTGTACGTGCCGGCGGAAAACATAATGACCTTGATGAAGTTGGACGAACGAAGCGTCACCTTGTCTTTTTTGAAATGCTCGGCAATTTCAGTTTCGGCGACTATTTCAAATCTGATGCAATTCCCTGGTCATGGGAGTTAGTAACAGAGGTGTTCGGATTTGACGGCGATCGTTTGTGGATCACCGTGCACGAATCAGACGATGAAGCCGAAGCGATGTGGCACGAACAAGTGGGCGTGCCCATGAATCGCATTCAACGACTTGGGGACAAAGACAATTTCTGGCAGGCAGGGGACACCGGTCCCTGTGGTCCATGTTCTGAAATTCATATCGACCGTGGTGCAGCCTTTGGTCCTGATGGTGGTCCTGCAAACGACCCAACAGGCGATCGGTTCATGGAGTTCTGGAACCTTGTGTTCATGCAGTACAACCAAGCCCCCGATGGTTCACGCACTGCTTTGCCAAAGCCAAGCATTGATACTGGGGCAGGTCTCGAACGAATTCTTGCACTTGTGCAGGGAGTCGACTCAGTCTGGGAAACAGACGTGTTGTTTCCCATCATTGAACAAGCACAGTCAACAACTGGTGCCCATTACAAAATTGGCGACTACGAAGATCGCAATAGTTTTAGTTTGCGTGTGCTTGCCGAACATGCCCGGTCTGCAGCGATGCTTATTAACGACGGAGTTTTCCCAAGTAATGAAAATCGTGGTTATGTGTTGCGGCGCATTATTCGTCGCGCAGTCCGTCACGCCTATTTGCTTGGTACTGAGAAGCTTGTAATGCCATCGTTGGCCAATACCGCGATTGATGTTATGGCTAATGCGTATCCCGATATTGCGAAGAATAAAGACTTCGTGTTGGGAGTACTGACAAAGGAAGAAGAACGT
>JBIISL010000047.1:0-16108 GCA_044341035.1 Ilumatobacteraceae bacterium
CCAAGGCAGTTGGCCTGGTCTTGCCAGCCACGTTCTTGGCTTAATGAATCAGAATCTCCGTGCATGTTGTTGCCTCCCAGCTACAGCCATATCCGAGTCCCAAGGGATCTTGGAATGTGGCTTGTAATTACAGCGCTGTAATTGTGGCAAATATTTACACAAAAAGCAAATGGAGTATGGAAAATACGAGGTGAACAGTCGGCAACTCTCTCAAATCGGGACCAGTGGGTACCAGCAATTGCTAGCGAGCGCGACTTGTCCTCCGGCGATTTTCAAGGAAATCGACCAACACGTAATCACCCAATGTTTCAGGGGTTGTGAAGAAGGCGCGACCATGGTTTACCTGGGCCATTTGCTCAATGAAATGGCGCAATGGACCTGTTGCATCAAGCACAAATGTGTTGATGGTGATGTTGTCCTTTGTGCATCGCATGGCTTCGCGCAATGTGGCTTCCACGGTCTCGCGCACTGGCGGATAGTTGAAATAAACGTCGCCCGATTGAGTGATGTGGGCTGTTGGCTCACCGTCAGTAATCATAATGATCTGCTTTGTGCCGGTCTGACGGGCTAGTAACTGACGAGCAAGACGAAGGCCATGCTGCATGTTGGTGCCGTACGCAAGATCCCAACTGACTTCGGGCAATTGCTCATGGGTCATTATGTGCGCTGTTTCGCTGAAACCAACAAGGCCCAAATAGTCACGCGGAAACTGCGAACTAATCAACGAATGCAGGGCCATTGCAACTTTCTTGGCCGGAACAAAGTTGCCGCGCATTGGCATCGACATCGACAAGTCAATCATGAGGACTGTGGATGAACGGGTGTTGTGTTCGGTGCGCTCTATTTCAAAATCTTCTGGTGACAATTTCACCGGAGTACCGCTGCCATTACGAGAGATGGCGTTACGAATGGTGCGCTGCAAATCAAGGCGGAACGGATCACCAAATTCGTATGGCTTCGAGTCGTACGTACGCTCGTGTCCACTTCCATCGCGCGCGATGCGATGCTGACCAAACTTGTCTTTTGCCAAGTTGTTGAACAGTTGGCGCAGTGCGTTGTTGCCAATGGCGCGCAGACCGCGCGGAGTCAGTTCCATCTTTCCCTCTTTGAGATTGATGAGCCCCGCTTCTTCCAGCATTTTGGTCATCTCGGCAAGGCGCTCCATGGACTTTGCGGCGTCTTCTCCGAGCATCTCACGGACCTTGTCAATATCAACTTCAGCCAATTGGGCCGGATTTGTTGCCTGACGCAACATCCCTTCCATTTCTGTCAGATCGCCCATTTCTTGCATGGCATCCATGGCCTGTTGCATGTCCATTGAGGGCTCTCCACGAAAGTTGTAGCCCTGACCTTCACCTTGGCCGGGTTGTGGGAACATGCTCTGCAATTTTTCGCTGAGTTGTTGCACTTGCCAATTGAGATCCATGTCCTCCATGAGCTGTTCAGACAACTGCTGCATTTGTGAACGTTGTTCTGGTGTTAGCGAATCCATAAGCGTCTGCATTGCCTGCATGCGCTTTGCCATGTTCTCAAGAAGTTCGTCAAGTGTTTGCGGATTCTCTGGAAAGAAATCTCCGAACTGTTCCATGAACTTTTCAAACTGCGGATCTTCGCCTTGTTCACGTGCTTCAATCATGCCGTTTAAGGCAGCCATCATGTCTTTCATGCGCGCCATATCTTCTGGCGACATGTTCTGCATTCCTTCAGACATCTGATCAACAAATTGCTGCATCATTTCTTGGCGCAGTTTGTCCATCAGCTCTTCAAAACGTTGTTGTGCCTCGCTTGATTCAAAGTCGTAACTTTGCATCTCACGCACCATGCCTGCAAGGTCATTCGGCATCATGTCTAGGCGGAAATTTCGTTCCATTGCAGCATCTCGAGCAGTATCGGCTCGACGTTCATCACCTGATGCTTCGGCTTCCCGAACAGAATTCTCAACTGCATGGCGTTCTTCGTCGATGATGTCTTTTAGAGCATCAGCAATTTCTGAATACACGCCACCAAGATCGCCGCTCTCTTCCAGCTCTTTCTTGCGGTCGCGAATGCGTTGCATCATGTCGCGCAAACCCTCGATCTGGTTTCCATCAGGGTCGGTCATTCCGTCACGCATCAACCGACGCAATGCAGCATTCAAATCACCGTGATAGAGCAAATCGTCGGTTAATTCATCGAGGATTCCCTCTGCATCAAGACTGAACCCCGTCTGCGTGCCGTCCCAGCGTGAATAAGTGAACCGTGCAGGCATATCAGCAACTTAGTTGCTCTAGGGTGTGGGGCACTATGCGAGTGCCACGGACTTTTGTATTCGTCGATATTTCGGGGTTTACCAACTTCACAAACGAGAACGGCGATGATGCCGCAGGGCGGCTTCTTGCCTCGTGGCGGGCCGTTACCCGTGAAGTGGCCTCTGAGGCCGGTGTCCGTATCGCCAAATGGTTGGGCGATGGCTGCATGATCGTGGCTGTTGACCAGCGAGATGCCGTGACGTTCGCTCTCGAGCTTCAGAAGCGCTCTGGAGCTGCCTGTGCGCCTCTCTCCATACGTGTTGGCATGGCCTCTGGGCTCGCATTGCTCTTTGAGGGCGACGACTACATCGGAACAGCTGTCAACTTGGCTGCTCGACTCTGCGACGCCGCAGAACCGTTTGAAATCCTTTTCCCAAGCGAGCACATTGAAAATCTGCCAGAAGGGGTCATTATGACCGCCCACGAGCCGATGTCACTTCGTGGCTTGAACGAAGCAATACCTGTGGTGTCACTGACGGGCGAAGCTACAAATGCTGCGCGTAACGACACCGGTGAACTGTGGACTCGTTCACCGTTCGTTTTGTAACTGCTAACTACGCGAGCGATACGTGGCTTTTGAGCCTGATGCATCTTTGTTCAGACGCCGCGTGAGGTGCAACCCTTCAAGAATGAATTCAACAGCGCTTGCCAACATTGCGGGCGATTCATCGCCACCTGTCAGAACTTTCACCGGTGGCATTAGTGCCGGAATCTGAGTAAGAAGTGCAATCAATTCACCAGTAGAAATATCTTCGCCAGCATGAGCAACAGCACCTTCTTCAAACGCAGTAAGAACTTCACGCATCATCTCACCGGGAGCCAATTCCTTGTACACAGTGAGTACTGCGCCAGAAATGAGCTGTTGAAGAATGCCATTTTCGCGGCCTTCTTCCAGAGCTTCAATTTCCACTTTTCCGCCAGTAGATGATGCCAAAGCATCAAGATCACTAATGCGAGGCGCTACTTCGCGCTCCCCTGCTCGTAACGCACGTCGGACGGCGTTGGCACTAAGAATTTCAAAGTTAGACACAGACAAACGCACGCTGACACCACTGCGCTGATTGACATGACTGCTTACGCGGGCTTGGTGAGAAAACGTGGCAATAATGCGCTCCATGAACTCAGGCATGGTGACTGTGACATCACCAATTGAAGCTGCACGCGACTCTTGCCGCATGATTGCAATTTCAGTGTCAACTTCCAGCGGATAGTGCGTACGAATCTGACTACCGAAACGGTCTTTCAGAGGCGTAATGATGCGACCACGGTTTGTATAGTCCTCTGGGTTTGCAGACGCAACCAACATGACATCAAGCGGCAGACGAATCTTGTATCCGCGAATTTGTACATCGCGTTCTTCGAGAACGTTGAGCAAACCAACCTGAATTCGTTCTGCAAGGTCTGGCAATTCGTTGATTGCAAAAATGCCTCGGTTCGTACGAGGAACTAAGCCGTAGTGCAATGTGAGTTCGTCACTGAGGTAACGACCTTCTGCAACTTTGATGGGGTCAACTTCACCAATGAGGTCAGCAATTGACGTGTCTGGCGTTGCCAATTTTTCACCGAAACGTTCACTGCGATGCACCCAAGAAATGGGTGCGTTCTCGCCCTCTGCTGCAATGAGATCACGTGCGTGACGTGAGACTGGGTTGTACGGATCATCGTTAATTTCGCTACCCGCGATGATTGGCATCCATTCATCAAGCAAATCAGTTAGCGAGCGAATCATTCGAGTCTTTGCTTGACCACGTTCACCAAGGAATACGACGTCGTGGCCGGCGAGCAACGCATTTTCCAGTTGTGGCATCACAGTGTTTTCGTATCCCATGACACCTTCAAACAATGGAAGACCCGCTGAAATATTGCGCACGGCATTAGCGCGCAATTCTTCTTTGACAGGAATGGATTTCCAGCCTGAGGCGCGAAGCGCCGCCAGAGTGACAGGAAGAGATGCGGGGACAGCAGGAATTGTCATGTAATTGACAGTACCCCGAGAGCGCTAGTGAGCCCTCAGCCAAACCAATTTATTTGCGAGCAAGATCCTTGCGGTTAGCAAACTTGGCCTTGCGGAAGTCCTTGTTCATGAGTGCGATGACGTCGATGGAAATTTCCTTCGGGCACGCTGCCTCGCATTCGCCGTGGTTTGTGCACGAACCGAATCGATCGTCCATTGTTTCCACCATTGCTTCAACGCGTGAGTACCGCTCGGCCTGGCCCTGGGGCAGACGGCTGAGGTGGGCAATTTTTGCACCAGTGAACAAGTTGGCAGCGCCATTTGGGCACGCTGCAACACATGCTCCGCAACCGATGCATGCAGCTGAGTCCATCGCAGCGTCAGCCACAATTTTGGAGATGGGAATCAGGTTTGCATCGGGTGCACCACCTGTATCAGCCGTGATGTACCCACCGGATTCAATAATGCGATCAAATGCAGAACGGTCAACCATGAGGTCTTTGATGATGGGGAATGCTGATGCACGCCATGGCTCGATTGTGATGGTGTCATTGCTCTTGAACTGACGCATATGCAACTGGCATGTTGCTGTTCCGCGTTGTGGTCCATGGGCTTGGCCATCAATCATGAGTGAGCAGGTGCCGCAGATGCCTTCGCGGCAGTCATGGTCAAACACCACTGCCTCTTTGCCTTCTGTGACGAGTTTGTCGTTCAAGACGTCGAGCATTTCAAGGAATGAGGCCTCGTCTGTGATTTCGTCGACCACATGGGTTTCGAAATTGCCCTTTGCTGCAGGACCAGCCTGACGCCAAATGCGCAATGTGATGTTCTTGAGGTGATTGCTCATTTGTAGCTCCGAGTCGCGAGGTGAACAGCTTCGAATTCGAGCGGTTCAACGTTCAGGTTTGGTGTCATTGGGTCGCCGCCCCATTGCCAAGCGGCAACGTGGCAGTAGTTCTCATCATCACGAAGTGCTTCGCCATCGTCTGTCTGGTATTCAGAACGGAAGTGGCCTCCGCAGCTCTCTTTACGGTCAAGGGCATCGCGACACATCAGCATGCCCAACTGGAAGAAGTCATCAACACGACCTGCTTTTTCAAGTGTTTGGTTCATGTTGTCGCCATCACCGGTAACGCGAAGATCGGTCTTGAATTGTTGATACAGCGCAGGAAGAAGTTCCAAAGCCTTTTTCAATCCTTCTTCAGTACGTTCCATTCCGCAGTAATCCCAGATGATTTTTCCGAGTTCACGATGGAAGTAATCAGGCGATTTTGTTCCGTTGATTGCAAGGTACGCATTAAAGCGTTCACGTGCAGCTTCCTCAGCAGCTTTGAACTCAGGATGATCAGTGCCTGGCATTGACTTGCCCAGCAACGGAGCAAGCCCGTTTCCAATTGTGTACGGCAATACGAAGTATCCATCTGAAAGACCTTGCATCAGTGCAGAAGCACCAAGACGGTTTGCGCCATGATCAGAGAAGTTGGCTTCACCCGCTGCATACAAACCAGGAATGTTTGTTTGCAATTCGTAGTCGACCCACAAACCACCCATTGTGTAGTGGCTCGCTGGGTAAATACGCATTGGCGTTTCGTACGGGTTTTCGCCCGCAATACGTTCATACATTTCGAACAAGTTGCCATAGCGTTCTTGCACTACGTCGTGGCCGAGGCGCTCAATTGCTTCGGAGAAGTCAAGGTACACGCCATTCTTCTTCGGTCCGACTCCTTGTCCTTTGTCAACAAGGCGCTTTGCTGCACGAGACGAAATGTCACGTGGCGCCAAGTTGCCGAACGACGGATACAAACGCTCGAGGTAATAGTCACGCTCTACTTCTGGAATGTCACGTGCAGCACGAGTCTCATCTGGATTTACAGGAACCCATACACGACCATCGTTACGCAATGACTCTGACATCAATGTCAGTTTTGACTGACTGTCATCACTTTGCGGTATGCAGGTTGGGTGAATTTGTGTGTAGCACGGGTTCGCAAACAATGCACCCTTGCGGTGTGCGCGCCATGCTGCAGTTACGTTGCACGCCATTGCATTTGTTGACAAGAAGAATGCGTTTCCGTATCCGCCCGTTGCCAACACCACTGCATGTGCAGCATGTGATGTAATTTCACCGGTCACGAGATCACGGACAACGATGCCCGATGCACGACCATCGATGACTACAACATCAATCAATTCAGAGCGGTTGTACAAATTGATGCCACCAAGACCAACTTGGCGAGAAAACTGTTGGTACGCGCCAAGCAGCAATTGCTGTCCAGTTTGACCACGAGCATAAAAAGTACGACTGACTTGAGCTCCACCAAATGAGCGGTTGTCTAATAAACCACCGTATTCACGGGCAAATGGCACACCTTGGGCAACCATTTGGTCAATGATGTCAACGCTGACTTGAGCTAAGCGGTGCACGTTTGCTTCACGCGCACGGAAGTCGCCACCTTTGACGGTGTCGTAGAACAGACGATGAACACTGTCACCGTCGCCCTTGTAGTTCTTTGCGCCGTTGATGCCACCTTGTGCAGCAATTGAGTGAGCACGACGAGCGGAGTCATGAAAAGTAAACGCATCAACTTGATATCCGAGTTCAGCAAGGGTTGCTGCTGCAGATGCACCCGCAAGACCGGTACCGACGACGATGACCTTAAATTTGCGTTTGTTGTTGGGGTTCACCAACTTCATGTTTTCTTTGTAGTTGTCCCATTTGTCTGCAACGGGGCCATCAGGAATTTTGCTGTCAAGCTTGACCGTGTTCTTTGCGAACAGTTCATCAGTGAGAGTCATGATCGTGTCTTTCTTCTTCGAGGCGTGTCGGTCAGCCGACGATGCCAGCCATTACAGCGATAGGGAATGAAACGTTGCCGAGAACAACAATTGAGGCAAAGCCAGTAGCAAAGGCACGGCGCCAGGTATTAAAGCGCGGGTTATTCCAACCAAGTGACTGGAAAATGCTCCATGTGCCGTGGAACAAGTGAATGCCTAACAGGATGTTGGCTACGACATAGAACAAGGCAACTGGGGTGCGCTCGAATGAATGCACGACGCTGGCATAAACCGACTTCACAGATTCTTCATCACCTGAATGTGTGATCATTTCCCCCACTTGTGAGTTCACAACACCAAAGGTCAAGTCGAGAAGGTGCCAGACGATGAACGCCAGAACAATGATTCCGGACCAGCGCATGGTGCGACTAGCAAAATTAGCAATTTGATAATCACGCTTGCTTTGGTATTTCACGGGTCGGGCTTGGCGATTGAGACGAGTCAATGACCATGCCGCATGTAAATGAAGGAACAGCATCGAAATCAGTCCGCCACGGAGAATCCAGAGAACCCAGCCTTTTGGAGCCAACGGGTACAGCAAGGTCTGCAAGAAATGGGCGTAGTGGTCAAGATCCGCGGCACCGGCGTACATCTTGAGGTTTCCAATCATATGGAAGAGGACAAAACCCATCATGGCGATGCCTGTGATTCCCATCACGTACTTCTTCCCGACCGCTGTGGAATAGAGGTCGAGGAGGAATGGGCGTTTCTTACGCTTATGGATAGCGGTGCCGGTGACCGGGCCGCGGTGAGATGTAACTACTTGTGCCATGTAAATAAGGTCTCCTTGCGGGCCGGGCGGGCCGACTGTGCAAACGCACTTGAAACGGTAGCCCGAGAGAGCCCTGAGGGCACAACTTGACCATTTCGCTCTGGGGTGTCTTTTTTCACTACTGTTGCGATGTTCCATACAGCGGGCACCTGAAAGTCAGGACGCCCCAGAACTTGCCAGGAGACAATTAAGTGTCAGGATTATTTGCTGCCGAAGGTGGCTATCAAGAGTTCGTGCTCAAGGGCGGAGAATGGGCGGTGTTGTGGCTTTCAGCTGCTTCGGCCGTGCTTGCCATCGCTGTTGGGTTCTATCTCGCCCGTTTAGTCATGGCTGCCGACGAAGGCACGCCAAAGATGAAAGAAATTGCACTCGCAATTCAAGAAGGTGCACTCGCCTACTTGAAGCGCCAGTTCAAGACCATCATCCTCATCCTTATTCCGCTTGCAGCCATCGTGTTCGTCACGTCAACTGCAATCATGAAGGGCGAAGGCGCTGACGCAACAGAAGCGTTGTCGTTCATGCAAGCCGGAATTTGGCGCACCATCGCCTTCATTCTTGGCTGTGCTGCTTCTGGATTCACTGGTTATATCGGAATGACTTTGGCAACGCGCGGAAACGTTCGTACAGCCGCTGCTGCTCTGACTGGTTCAATGCCAGACGCTCTCACCGTTGCATTCCGCACCGGTGGAGTTGCCGGAATGTTCACCGTTGGTCTCGGACTTAGCGGTGCAACTTTGATCATCATGATTTTCCAGAACACATCAAGCGTCATTCTTGTTGGTTTCGGTTTCGGTGGATCACTTCTTGCATTGTTCTTGCGCGTTGGTGGAGGAATTTTCACCAAGGCTGCTGACGTTGGTGCTGACCTTGTGGGCAAAGTTGAAGCAGGAATTCCTGAAGACGACCCACGTAACCCAGCAACAATTGCAGACAACGTTGGTGACAACGTAGGTGACTGTGCCGGAATGGCAGCAGACCTCTTCGAGTCATATGAAGTAACACTTGTTGCTTCGATCATTCTCGGTGTTGCAGCATTCAACTCAATTGGTCTGAACCCAGCAATGGGACTCGTGTTCCCACTTGCAGCTCGTGCCATTGGTGTTATTGCATCAATCTTTGGTGTGTTCGCAGTGAAAGCAAAACCAGGCGAAACAGATGCACTCAAGCCAATTAACAAGGGTTTCCTTGTAGCCGGAGTGCTCACACTCGCAGGAACTCTCGCATTGTCACTGACATATGTCGGAAACGACAAGGGTGTCGCTGGCGAAGGCGTCAAGTTGATGAGCGGAGCCGGTTGGCGAGTATTTGGTGCAGTTGCAGTTGGTCTGCTTCTTGCACAACTTGTAAGTCGTCTGACTGAGTACTACACAGCAACTCATCATGGTCCAGTAAAAGAAATTGCTGAATCAGCAGAGACTGGCCCAGCAACCACAATTCTTTCGGGTACCGCATACGGTCTTGAATCAAGCGTGTACGCAGTTCTTGCAATTGCAATTGCAATTGGTGTGGCATTGGCACTTGGTGGCGGAAACCTTACGTTCTCGCTCTACCTCGTTGCATTGTGCGGAATGGGAATGCTTGCAACAACAGGCGTCATCGTGTCGGAAGACACCTTTGGTCCTGTGTCAGACAACGCTGCAGGTATTGCAGAAATGTCTGGCGAGTTCCACGGTGAACCACAAAAGATCATGGTTGCTCTCGACGCAGTGGGTAACACCACTAAGGCTGTAACAAAGGGCTTTGCAATTGGTTCGGCAGTTATTGCTGCTGTTGCCTTGTTCGCTTCGTTCATCGAAACAGCTGGTGCTGAATTGATGATCAAGGCTGAGAACTTGGCTGACGGAGTGTTCAAAGCTCCTGAGCTTGCAATCAACGTTGCTGATCCGAAGATCTTCATTGGTCTTCTTATCGGTGGTGCTGTTCCGTTCTTGTTCTCTGCACTTTCTATTCGCGCCGTTGGCCGAACAGCTGGTGTTGTTGTTCAGGAAGTTCGCCGTCAGTTCGCTGACGGAATGATCATGGCCGGAACAAAGAAGCCTGAGTACGGCCCAGTCATTGACATCTGTACAGAAGCTTCACTTCGTGAATTGGCTACACCTGCACTTCTTGCAGTGTTGACACCAGTCATCGTTGGATTCGGAATTGGTTGGCAAGCACTTGGTGGATTCCTTGCTGCTGTCATCTTGGTTGGTCAGCTCATGGCGAACTACCTCAGCAATGCTGGTGGTGCATGGGACAACGCAAAGAAATACATCGAAGATGGCAATCACGGCGGTAAGGGCTCAGAGCCATACAAGGCCGCTGTTATTGCTGACACTGTTGGTGACCCATTCAAAGACACAGCAGGTCCTGCATTGAACCCGCTGATCAAGGTGATGAACCTTGTGTCGTTGTTGGTGCTTCCAGCAATCATCAGTACGCAAGACAACGATGGACAGCGCCTGCTTATTGCAGCTGTAGCCCTCGCCGTTCTTGCTGCTTCAGTGATTCGCTCATCACGCCAAAAAACAACTTTTGGTCCAGCAACTAACTAAGTAACTACTTACCAAAAGGCCCGAGCCATGTGCTCGGGCCTTTTGTGTTTTCCGAACTAACCTTTCCAAATGCTTCCATTGCTAAACACCGTCTCTTCGCAAACAAACAACTAGGGGCGAGAATCATGCGGTATCTCAGCCTCGATTGGATTGACGCCATGCAGGCCCAAGTGGCCGCTAGCGAGTCACTGACAGACCTGGCCTCCAAGCATTCCATTGGCGTAACGCAGGTGGTCACAGACGGTCCTGAAGGCTCTGTGCTGTATCACTTGCAGGTAGGAAATGGCATTGCCAATTTTGCCTCTGGGCCCGCGCCAGAGGAAGACGTCCGCATGGAACAAACCTGGGAAACAGCAGTCGGCGTCGCCACTGGGTCATTGCCAGCCCAAGAAGCCTTCATCAAGGGCCATGTGCGCATCTCAGGAGACACTCAGCGCCTCATGGATGCTGTGCCGGTCTTTGCCGCCCTTGACGCCGCATTCGAAGCCGTGCGAGCGTTGACAACGTACGAGTAGTTAGCTACGTCGCCCGAAAATATGGGTTTGACGGATTCGCCATTGCCGCAAGTGCCTGAACCATGTCAGGTCCAGCATCACGAGCCTGCAATAGAGCAGCCAAGGTGGCATCCCGATTGTTGGCGAATATCGCTTCTTCGTTATCTGCAGTCGGGTTCACCCACACCGCGACAATAAGAACCTGCGCATCAAGGTCGGCCTCAAATAGTGACGCTTGATGTGCGAGTCCGACTCCGGCTGCGACACCTGCCTGAGCACCACCCCATGTCAACTCTCCATGTCGATCATTAGCGATTGCTGCCTTGTTCACAAACAACGTGAACGGCACAACGGGCATATTTGGTTGCGCAACTGCAACAAACGGAACATGACCTTCACGCGGAGTTGCAAGCGCAGTAGCCCACGCGGTGCCAATTGGGCCATCACGATGGCCGAGCACAACATTGATGTGCGCTGCATTTACTCCTTCGCCTACAAAACCTTCACCGATCTTCATGCTGGCAACCTCCCGTATCGACCCATGCGTAACGCATCATTCGAATTAGTTCCTGGCTTCGTGTCGTATGCAAGTAAAGCCACATGACGTGGAACTGTGCCCGACACGCGCGACACACGGTGGTAGCTATTGCGTCCGTTAAACACCATGAGCGTTCCGGGAGTCATAGGTTCAGTTCGAACTAGATCTGGGCGATCGCCTCGACGCACTGCGGCAACAGTGTCAGCGTTTTCGTTCGTCGCCGTTCGAATGCGCGATGCATTTTCGAAATGCCCGCCTTCAGATGAGGTTTGCAATGCGATAGAAACAACGAAGTCTGTTTGATCAAAATGCCAACCCAGCTCATGACCATCACGCATGACAGCAAGGTTCAGTGCACCGAATGGGTCTGCATATCGAAACAATTTCTCTTCGCCCAGAATCTTTGCAACAAACTCCATAAGTGGATTCCACTCATACAGAGAACGAATCGCACTATCCGATGGGAACTGATCGTATGCAACTACTTCAAGATCAGCGTTCACGGTGGTGTGATACGCAACCTTAGCTAATTCATCACATTCTGCAATCAAACCGGGAATAGAACTTTCACGGATGAAACCGGGAAGAATCGCAATGTTTTCCTTTGTAAAGGCATCGCTCAGTTTCCTGTGCAATTCAGCACTGTCTAGCGGCCACCTGTCTGTATCGACGAGTGCCGCAATGCTCATTAAATGAGGCCTAGCTTCTTTACTTCGTCACGCTCTTCAACAAGCTCTGCAACTGATGCATCAATACGTGAACGACTGAAGTCATCAATATCAAGACCTTGCACGATGCTGTACGTACCGTCTTTGCATACGCATGGGAATGAAGAGATGATGCCTTCGGGAACGCCGTAGCTTCCGTCAGAAGGAATTGCCATTGATACCCAGTCGCCTGGGGCAGTGCCAAGAACCCATGAGTTCATATGATCAATCGCAGCATTTGCTGCTGATGCTGCAGACGACAAACCGCGAGCCTTAATGATCGCTGCGCCACGCTTTGCAACAGTTGGGATGAAATCATTTTCAATCCACGCCTGATCATTAACTAAGGCAGCTGCATTCTTGCCATCAACTTCGCAATGGAACAGGTCTGGGTATTGAGTACTTGAGTGGTTGCCCCAAATGGTCATCTTCTTTATCGAAGTGACCGGCTTACCAACTTTGATTGCCAATTGAGTCATGGCGCGGTTGTGGTCAAGGCGCGTCATGGCCGTGAAACGGCTTGGGTCAAGACCTTGCGCATTATTCATCGCAATCACAGCATTTGTGTTCGCTGGGTTGCCAACGACCAAGATTTTTGCGTCTTTCTTTGCTGCAACACCAAGGGCCTTACCTTGTGGCTTGAAAATTCCACCATTTGCGCTGAGCAAGTCGCCGCGCTCCATTCCGTCTTTACGTGGCATTGCGCCAACAAGGAATGCAGCGTCAATGTCTCCGAATGCAGTTTCGGCATTGTCAGTGCATTCGACACCAGCTAAGAGTGGAAATGCACAGTCGTCAAGTTCCATTCGCACACCTTCTAATGCGCCAAGTGCAGGAGTAATTTCCAACAACTGAAGAATGACCGGTTGGTTCGGGCCGAACACTGCGCCTGAAGCGATACGGAAAAGGAGGCTGTAGCCAATTTGGCCTGCGGCGCCGGTAACGGCAATACGAACTGGTGATGTCATAGGTATCAGCGTAGGCAATGAGCGGTGGTAGTTCCCAATGTATGACCCAGTTCAATGCCCGGCTTCATCACCCGAGAGCCTGCAAAATCAGGGCGACATAGTTGTCTTGACCGACCGCATTGGGATGAATACCGTCCGAGTTGAACCATTCTGGGTGCGGCTTCGACAATGAGTACCAGTCAAGGACAGTCACATTCGGATGCGTTGCTGGCAAGTTATTAATAATCTCGTTATTGATTTTTTCAGATGCACGGCGAGGAACCCGCATGTTCAAGATCAACACTCGCGGCACGTCAGCCAGAGGCTTAAGTATTCGCTCAAATGTTGCGGCCTTGGTGATGCCATTTGTACCTAAATGGATTACGACCGTATTTCCGAGTTCGTTAACTGACTTGTAGTAGTTGAAAATCTGTAAGGAATCACCTACCTGTCGATTTTTTGTTGCATCAACGGTTATGCCATGGGACGCAAGTTTTTTTGCTGAACCCAACATCACGGAATCACCCACAGCAAAAACATCCATCTTTCCACGAGCAATGGTGGTTGCGGGAATGACTGGCACTGTGGTGGACACTGTAGAAACAGTGGTTGTTGTAATACTCGTAACAGCTTCTTCATTTTCATCAAGACTCGCGGTGATGTCATCAGGAATAACTCGAGCTCCCGCCATATTGACCACACTGAAAATAGGAACGACGGCCAATGTTCCGATGACTATCGCAACTGGGCCTCGTATTCTTCCTCCGTACGCACGCCACGAGCGATAGCTCTCCAGCATCTTCCCTGTCCGGATCGGAGTTTCAATAAAGCGGTACGACACTTCTGTAAGTACGAGCGTCACTGCCATCAGTGCTGCAAATTCACGGATGTTCAATGAATTACCAGCAGCTTTTCGATACGCCTGAAACACGGTCCAGTGATACAAGTACAAACCGTATGATCGCTTGCCGATCCATACCAAGAATGGTGTCCCGATGACATATTTTCCTAATCGAGAACGAGGATGAGTCACTGTCGCAATTGCAACAACAGTGGCAATACCTACTGCTATGAAACCACCGCGGTACAACAAGTCATATCCAGAAGTTCCGACATCAGTTACTTCTACAACTTCACGGAACTTCCAACACATCACGCCAAGAGCGCCAAGAGCCAGCACCCCCGCCAAGTCAAGGCCGTTTGCATTTGAACCAGCTCTTCCTCGACGCAGTGCCCACGGTCTCCACATCGTTGCAAGAGCTGCACCAAGTAGTAATCCACTCGCACGCGTGATGGTGCCGAGATAGAGGAAATCAATTCGACCCACGCGCTGTCCGAAAAGTGTCATGAACTGCTCAGGGGTTTTAGCGAAAGTATCAATCGGCCCTGATTTATAAATCACGGACGTCGCAACAGCGATTGCTATAGCAAGAGAAGTAAACACCAAACCGAGTATCGGTAAAGTTTTCGGCCGGAGGCGCCGCAACAACACAAACATAACCAGCGGCCACACGATGTAGTACTGCTCTTCAACAGCAAGTGACCACAGATGGCGAAGTGGGGCAAATGAAAATGCTGATGTGTACGACGAACCGCTCCAGATTTGGAACCAGTTAGAGACATAAAGAACGCCACCCACGATGTCGCCGCGCAACATGCCGAGCCGGTCGCGGTCAAACAATGTGCAATACACAGTGGTTCCGAGCAACAACGCAAACAATGCAGGTAACAACCGTCGTGCGCGACGCATCCAGAAATTGCCTAGTGAAACCGTGCCAGACCGTTCACGTTCTGCAATGAGGAGCAACGTAATGAGATAGCCCGAGATAACGAAGAAGACCTCGACTCCTAGAAAACCGCCACCAAGCCACTGATGATTGGCGTGATACACAATCACTGCAAGAACGGCGAGAGCTCGTAAACCGTCAAGGGCAGGAACGTACGGAACTACTGGGCCCCTACGGGTTCCCCATGCGGGGGTTCCACCATGATTTGAATACGTGCCGTCGGTATTACTCATATCGAAACAAGGTTAGGCAACCGGTAGACCCAACTGGGCGTAGATCTCTCGGGTAGCAGTTGATTTATTCAGAGTGTAGAAATGAAGACCAGGGGCACCCGCCGACAACAATTGAGCACAGAGTTCAGTTGCAGCTTCCACTCCGATTCGACGAACATCTTCTGGTGACTTTCCAGATTCAAGTCGTTCCCTCAGCCACGAAGGAAATGCAGCACCAGACATTTCGGCCATGCGTTCAACTTGGGCGATGTTGGTGCACGGCATAATTCCAGGCACCACAGGTTTGGTAACACCAAGATCAGCCAAATCATTTACCAACGATAAATAATGGTCGACATCGAAAAAGAACTGCGTAGTCGCAAAGTCGACAACACGTAGTTTTTCAGCAAGCAAACGTCGGTCTGTTGCTAAGTCGGGCGAACGTGGGTGCCCCTCGGGATGCGCAGCAACACCGATAGACAAATCTGCGATTTCACGTAAGTGCTCTACTAGGTCCAATGCGTATTCATAATCACTTGGTCGCGCATCGGCGGGATTTTTCGGTGGATCACCTGCAAGTGCCAGAACATTTTCAACACCAGCCGCTGTATAGGTTTCGATAATGTCAGCAATCTCAGTGCGTGTATGTCCAACGCATGTGAGATGCGCCATTGCCGGAATGTTTGTTTCACGTTCAACCCATAACACCGTGTCTCGGGTGTGTTCACGGGTGGATCCACCAGCACCGTACGTCACTGATACAAACGATGGACTAAGAGATTCAAGCTCGGCAATTGTGCGACCAAGCGACATTGAACCTGCAGTTGTTTTGGGAGGCGAAAATTCAAATGAAAATGTTCGCCCCGCCGTTAGGAGGTCACCAATACGTGCCATTTGTCTAGTCTACGACTTGCCTAGTGACGGAAGTGGCGTGATCCGGTGAACACCATGGCAATGCCATAAGTGTTGGCTGCCGAGATGGATTCTTCGTCTCGCACACTGCCACCGGGTTGGAAAATTGCAGTGACACCAGCGGCAGC
>JBIISL010000079.1:0-4640 GCA_044341035.1 Ilumatobacteraceae bacterium
GCGAGTTGTCGCGGCCATTCGTCTGGCACTTGAAGATGCTGACGCAGTCATTATCTGCGGCGGCCTCGGACCAACGCATGACGACCTAACGCGTGATGCCCTTGCTGAAATCATGGGTGTTCCGCTTGAACACAATGAGCACATTGCTCAATTGATTACAAACTTGTTTGCAACTCGCAATCGCTACATGGCACCAAACAATCTGAATCAAGCTCAAGTTCCTCGCGGCGCAACAATCATCGAACAGACACGGGGCACAGCTCCCGGTCTTATGTGCCCAGTTGGCAACAAGGTTATGTATGCAATGCCTGGCGTGCCCCACGAAATGTACGACATGTTGGCGCGTGCCGTACTGCCTGATCTGTTGCAGCGCAGCGGGGAAGCGAGCGTGATTAAGAGTCTCGTTCTACGCACGTGGGGTGAAAGCGAATCAGCCCTCAACGAACGACTTGACCCCATCATCGATGAACTGGAACCCCTTGGAAATCCCACGCTCGCGTTTCTTGCAAGCGGTTGGGAAGGCATCAAGGTTCGCCTCACTGTTAAAGCAGCTACCGACACTGAAGCAGATGCATTGCTAAGTACATGGGAAACCAAAGTACGCGCCCTAACTGAAGACCTTGTGTTCGGAACAAACACTGACACCATGGAATCTGTAGTGCTCAGCTTGCTCGAACAACGTGGTTGGACACTTGGTCTTGCAGAATCAGTCACCGGTGGTCTTGTCGGCGGCCGCATCACATCGATGCCCGGTGCCTCACGCACGTTTCGCGGCGGCATCATTAGCTACGCAAGCGACGTGAAGTTTGACGTGCTCGGAGTCGACCGTGGCCCTGTTATTTCAGAACAAGCAGCAGTACAAATGGCTGTCGGTGCGCAACGAACATTGAACGCAAGCGTTGGCCTCGCCCTTACCGGCGTAGCAGGGCCAGACGAACAAGACGGCCAACCAGTCGGCACCTTGTGTGTGGGCGTTGCCTTCCCCGATGGCAGAACCTTTTCCAACATCTCTCAACTGCCCGGCCAACGCGATCAGATGCGCCAATTCAGTGTGATTAATGCACTCTCGTTCCTGCGCAAGCTTCTGCTCGCCGAGCCTCGGTAGAGTTGTATTCAATGCCCTCGTAGCTCAGTCGGATAGAGCAACGGACTTCTAATCCGCAGGTCGCAGGTTCGATTCCTGCCGAGGGCGCCAAGGCGAATTGTTGACCGGTGTTCTGTTATCGATTCATGAATGCGTCAACGGCTACGCCAATTGCCGCCGCCACGCGCATTTCGAGTGCCTCATCGTCAACTTGGATCTCGTAGGTGTCTTTGATCTTCATGTTGGCGCGGTTCACATGCCCAATTTGTTGTCCCGCTGCATTCAGAATGCTGAACTGCACTCGTAACAACCACGGCAGATCGATGACGAGGCCCACCACTCGACGGATAATTGCCTGTGCTTTGCTTGTCTCGGTAACGGTCCACTTTCCGGCAGGTGTTTCCACGTGAAACGTAGAACGCCCAAGCGACGCGGCGAAATCTTTAGTCATTATCCCGAGAGGGGCACCTGTGCCATCAGTAATGTCATAGGTGGTAGCAAGTTCCAGGGCACTACGAGCCTTGATTGCAAACAACAAACCATTGCCATCGGGAAGCGTGCACTTCACCTGTTCCTTGAGCTTCATGCGTGCCTGCTCGATGGTTCCGAGTGGAGTGTTCTGGCCATCAATGCGTGAGAGGTGCCAGATGTTCTTCATCATTGTGAGTTTCTGGGTGAGATCAAGTGTGTAGCTCATGGTCGAAGTGTAGGTGAGAGCATCATTTAGTCGTCTGATTCGCAGGTCGCAGGTTTGATTCCTGCCGAGGGCGCCAGAAGCTGTTTACGCGTGGAGTGGGCGCTCAGGGCCAACGAATGTCAGTTATCCAGTGATGTACGAGGCAATTTTCCCATTCCAGAATGAGGCTTTGACCCCCCAAAGCCTTACAATTGCAGGGTGGAATTTAAGAAAGATGACATCGTCATCTACCCCCAACATGGCGCCTGCAAAGTAAAAGGCAAAAAGAAGCACGACTTCTTCGGTACGGGGAAAAAAGAGGAGTACCTCATCCTTGAGACCATCATCAATGAGATGACCCTCCAGGTTCCTATGTCAAAGCTTGACGAAGTTGGCGTACGGCCACCAGTGAACGCAGAAGAACTTGATGACCTTGTTCAAGTGCTTTCAAAGCCAGACCCTCGCGTACCAAGTAACTGGTCACGCCGCTTTAAGAATCACCAAGAGAAGTTGAAGAGTGGCGACGTCTACCAAGTAGCTGAAGTTGTTCGTAACTTGGCAGCGCGTAACCGCGACGCTTCATTGTCTGCAGCCGAGCGCACCATGTACGAGCGTGCTCGCGTGAACTTGATTTCAGAAATTGCACCGGCCCTGAAGGTCAGCAAAGAAGAAGCAGAAGAGTTTCTCAATCAGGCACTTGAAAAAGGTGTGCTGAAGGTGGCGAAAGTTGCCAAGAAGAAAGTTGAAGCAGTTGTCAAAGTTGTTGACGATGCTGATGACGATTCTGACGACGAAGACGACGAGTAAATCATGACCCGAGTGGGTTTTTGTGGTCTTGGCGTCATGGGGTATCCCATGGCCGGACATCTTTCTTCTGCAGGTCATTCTGTTTCTGTCTATAACCGCACTTCGGCCCGTGCTGAAGCCTGGGTAGCTGAGTATTCGGGAACAGCATTGCCTACTCCGCGCGATGTTGCTGCAAATTCCGACATTGTGATGCTGTGCGTGGGAAATGATGCTGACGTGCGTGCCGTTGTTCTGGGGTCTGATGGTGTTCTCGCTGGGGCTCATTCCGGTTTGATTGTTGTTGACCACACCACCACTAGTGCGGAGTTGGCGCGTGAGATTTCTGCAGCGTGTGCTGCAGCCGGAGTCGGGTTTGTTGATGCACCTGTTTCTGGTGGTCAAGCAGGAGCAGTTAATGGTGCCCTCACTGTTATGTGTGGCGCTGATTCAGAAGAAGTGTTTGCAGTCGTGGCGGAAGTTGCTGCGGTGTATTCACGTTCGTGTGTTCGTTTGGGTAATGCCGGTAGTGGCCAGTTGGCAAAGATGGTGAATCAGATCTGTATTGCCGGGGTAGTGCAGGGGCTTGCTGAAGGTTTGGCATTTGCAACAAAGGCCGGGCTTGATGCACATGCAGTCATTGACGTGATTTCAAAAGGCGCAGCACAGAGCTGGCAAATGGAAAACCGTGGGCACACCATGGTTGATGATTCGTTTGATTTTGGTTTTGCCGTTGAGTGGATGATCAAGGACTTGGGGTTCTGTGTAGAAGAAGCCCAACGAAATGGCGCTGAACTGCCCGTTGCAGATTTAGTGCTTGGTTTTTATCGCGAACTGTACGCAGATGGTGCTGGGCGCTTAGACACCAGCAGCCTTATTCGTCGTTTGTCTTAGAGACTCTGAACAACCGACGCAAATACGTCGAGCACTGTGTCGACTTGTTGATCTGTGATCACTAATGGTGGACAGACTGCAATGACGCCAGGAATTGAACGGGCGATGACGCCCTTCTTGATCATGGCGTCACGAACAACGGTTGCATCCATGTCGTCTGGAAGTTTGCCCGCCCAAATTGCGCCAGCACCGCGGTAACCAGTGAGCGTGCCGTCGGCACTGAGGGCTTGAAGTCCCTTTTCAATTCGTGCACCGATGTGTTTAGCGCGTTCAACGAGACCATCACGTTCCATAATGGCGATGTTGGCTAGTGCAGCTGCGCACACAGTGGCGTGACCAGAGTAGGTGTATCCGTGACGTAAGAAGAATGCAGGGTCTGTAGCGAGTGCATCGTTGATTGCCTCGCCAGTGATGACTCCACCTAGAGGTTGGTAACCGCTTGTGACGCCCTTTGCAAACGTAATCATGTCTGGAGTGACGCCGTAATACGTGGCGCCAAACCATTCGCCAAGTCGACCAAAGCCAGTGATGACTTCATCGAAAATGAGGTAGGCACCGTTGTCGTCACAGAGACGACGAAGGCCTGTGAGATATTCAGTACTTGATGGCCACACGCCACCAGCGCCTTGCAGTGGTTCAGCAATGATGGCAGCTACGTTGCCTTTGTTCTGTTCGAACGCAATTGACATTGCTTCAATGTCGTCAGCATCAACTTGAATGACGCCTTCCAGAAGCGTTCCGTAGCCAATTTTGTTGAGTGGTAAGCCCTGTGCGCTGGTTCCGCCATAGTTCGTGCCGTGGTAGCCGCGGTTACGCGTAATGATGACACTGCGTTCAGGATGACCTGCCTGAATTTGTGAGGTGCGTGCAATTTTCATTGCGGTATCAATTGATTCTGATCCGCTTCCGCACAAAAAGACACGTGAATTAGCAATAGGGGATAGTGACGACACTTTTGTTGCCACTGCTTCTGCCAGCGGGTTAGTGAATGGGTCGAAAGTGGAATATGTCTCAAGAGTATTTACTTGAGCGGCAATTGCATCTGCCATCTCTTTACGGCCATGACCAATTTGGCAGTACCAAAGACTGCCGATGGCATCTATGTATTCGTTGCCCTTGTCATCCCACAGAAGCGCCATGTCGCCACGCACCATATTGATGAATGCATCAGATGATGGTTTTGCAAAGGAGTGGAGGAGATTG
>JBIISL010000048.1:0-15557 GCA_044341035.1 Ilumatobacteraceae bacterium
GATACCCGTGGTGGAGACGACCGTGGTGGAGACCGCGGTAATCGTCGCCGTCGATAACCATTGCCAGCGACTACGGTCTTTCACATGATTCGTGTGGGAGTAGTTGGAGCCGCTGGAAAAATGGGATCCACAGTCTGTGATGCAATAGTCGCAGCTGATGGTCTAGAACTAGCAGCCGCTGTCGACGTTGTCGGCAGCGGCGGTTCTATTCATGGGCTCACCATTGCTGCAGATTTGCGAGCACTGGCCGATGCCAAGTGCGACGTTGTAGTTGATTTCACTGTTGCTGCATCAGCGCGTACTACGTTGCCGTGGTTGGCGCTACATGGCATGCACGCGGTGGTTGGCACAACTGGGTTTTCAGACGAAGACCTGACGTCATTTCGCACGGCCTTCACTGGTAGTAATTGTCTGATCGCAGCCAACTTTGCCATTGGTGCAGTTCTCATGATGAAGTTCGCTGAACAAGCTGCTCCGTATTTTGAAACTGCAGAGATCATCGAGTTCCATCACAACGCAAAGGCCGATGCACCAAGCGGGACTGCAATGGTTACTGCGCAACGAATGGCAGCAGCTAGTGATGAATGGGCAGCTGACCCCACAAAGCACGAGGTGATTCCTGGTGCCCGCGGAGGTGTTGGTCCCGGAGGCATTCACGTACACGGTGTTCGTATGGCCGGTATGACTGCGTCACAAGAAGTGATTCTGGGTACGGCTGGTCAAACCTTGGTGATACGCCATGATTCCAATGATCGTGTCAGTTTTATGCCTGGTGTTGTCCTGGCATGTCGCAAAGTCGCGGGCCTCAAAGGCCTCACGATGGGAATTGATTCGCTGCTGTAGTTACTTCAGCGCGGCAATTGCTGCGTCGTAATTTGGTTCGTTTGCAATGTCGGAAACAAGTTCCGTGTGAAGAACTTTTCCGTTTTCATCAACAACGACAACTGCGCGTGCAAGAAGTCCGGCAAATGCGCCTTCGTTCAGGCCAACGCCAAACACTGAACCGAAGTCTGTGCGAAATGACGATGCGTTTTGTACGTTGCTGAGGCCTTCTGATCCGCAGAAGCGACCTTGTGCGAACGGCAAGTCTGCCGACACACAATAAACGACTGTGTTATCAAGAGATGAGGCCAACTCGTTGAATGTACGAACGCTGGTTGCACATGTTGGTGTGTCAACGCTTGGAAAGATGTTGAACACAACGCGCTTGCCAGCAAGCGAATCGTTGCTGAACTCTTGCAAGTTGCCAGCTGTCAATGTGAAAGAGGGAAGTGATTTTCCTGCAACAGGAAGATCGCCAACGGTGTTGACGGGCGTGCCGCCGAATGATGTCTGAGCCATGTAGGAGAGCCTAACCAACAGGCAGGCTTACGCCTCAGGAGCGCCAGGGGACTTTCGACGGGATGTTTGAAAGAACGTGAGAGCAAAAAGTCCACCGACAATCCACCACTGGTACTGGTCAATCCAGTCAAGGGCAGATCGAATCTGGCTCTCGAACGCTTTGCCTCCGTACCAAAGGACGATGAGACGGAAAACAATGCCCGAGGCAATGGCTGCTATGAATTTACGAGGATCGAGCTTGAGATGGCCGAGGAGTAGACACACAATGTTTGAGCCCGGAAGAAAGAACGCTGCGACCCACCCGCCCCGTATCGCCATGCGCTCGGTCCATCGATAGATGCGGGGCATTTCCCCAACCTGAGACTCGGTCCAACGCAATGCGCGTTCTCCGAAAAGCCGACCGACATAGAACAGTGCGAGAGCAGCAATAAGCAGCCGAACGAACCCAATCAGAAAGAAAGGAAATGGGTCGATAAAGGGGACAGCACCAAAGAGGTTTCGGTTGCGAGAACTGAGCATAAGGATGAGAAGCGGATGATCGTCCACCAAAGCAGGGCCGATGTTGGTGCCAATGGTGCCAGCGGCAAACAGGAGCGAGGTGAAAGCAATGAGTAGTTTGCGCATCTGGGAAACCGTAGTGCCTGCGGGCTTTCATCATGCATCACAGCATTGCTACGGTTCAATGAGTTGTGGCGCGTGCCACGGAGCCATTGGGGGACACCATGAAGGGTTTGATGCAGCCGACACAATTGTCGATTAGCTACCTATTTGATCGTGCGGAGAAATATCACCGCAATAAGCAGATCATTACTGCCACAGCCACTGGCCGCGAGCGAATTTCGTATGGCGAATGGGCGGATCGCACGCGTCGCCTCGGTGGCGCTTTAGACGCGCTCGGAATCTCAGCAACCGGTCGTGTCGGAACCTTTGCGTGGAACACGCAACGACACCTTGAGTTGTATTTTGCAGCCCCATGTTCTGGTCGCATCCTGCACACATTAAACATTCGTTTGTTCCCTGAGCAGATTACGTACATCGTGAACCATGCAGAAGATGAAGTGATCTTTATTGACACTTCCATTTATCCGCTGATTAAACCTTTGTTGTCAACATTCACCACTGTGAAACATCTTGTCTTCATGTACGACGGCAAAGGTGAAGTGCCAACATCTGTTCCTGGTTTCCAAGTTCATGAGTATGAATCACTCATCGCAGCTGCTGCTCCGGTGCAATGGCCGGTCGTTGACGAAAATCAAGCAGCAAGCATGTGTTACACCAGCGGCACTACGGGTAATCCGAAGGGCGTTGTGTACAGCCATCGCAGCACATACCTGCACACAATGGGTTGCATGATGGCTGACTCAATTGGAATCAATGAATCAGATGTGATTCTTCCCGTTGTTCCAATGTTTCATGCCAACTCATGGGGTCTTGCACACGCAGGTGTAGCAAGTGGCGCAACATTGGTGATGCCAGGACCTGATCTGTCAGGACCAGCTGTCGCAAGTTTGATTGTTGAAGAAAAAGTAACTGTGCCAGCTGGAGTGCCGACAATCTGGATGGCTGTGCTTCCTGAATTGAAGGGTCGCGACACATCTAACATTCGCGTTATTCCGTGTGGTGGTTCAGCAGTGCCAAAAGCACTCAGCGAGGCGTACCGCGAACAAACCGGAAAGCCCATCTTGCAAGCATGGGGCATGACAGAGACAAGCCCTATTGCGGCAGTGTGCACATTGTCATCAGAGGACTTGTTGTTGTCTGACGCTGAACAGGCAGAATTGCGCACAACTGTGGGTCTCATCAGTTTCGGCGTTGAAATGCGCGTTGTAGAACCGGGCACCACAACACCGTTGCCGTGGGATGGCGAATCACAAGGTGAATTGCAATGTGCAGGCGCTTGGATTGCATCTGACTATTACAACGACCCACGTTCACGTGAAAGTTTCACTCCCGACGGATGGTTGCGCACTGGTGACGTTGCAGTAGTTGACGCCAAGGGTCGTATTCGTTTGGTTGACCGCACCAAAGACCTCATTAAGTCTGGTGGCGAGTGGATTTCATCAGTTGACGTGGAAAACGAATTGATGTCTCATCCAAAGATTGCTGAAGCAGCTGTGATCGGAGTTCCTCACCCCAAGTGGAGCGAACGCCCACTTGCATGTGTCGTTATCAAGCCAGGCGAGACGTTGACAGAAGCTGAAGTGATTGGGCATCTTGTGCCGCGTTTGGCAAAGTGGCAATTGCCTGATGCTGTGGTGTTTATTCCGGAAGTACCAAAGACATCAGTCGGCAAGTTCTCGAAAAAGACTCTGCGCGAACAATTCGCTGATTACGTATTGCCAGACGCTTAAAGGCGGCCGGCGCGAATAATGCGCTCCAGAACTTGCTGATATCTGGCCCAGCTAGCCAGGATCAGAAAGACCCCCTTGACATTGAGACAGTTTCTGTCTTAGTGTCTCACTGTGACCTCCGCCACAACTACTCAAACTCGTGATGTTGAAGCAGCGATCTTTTCGGCTGTCGATTCCTGTGTCGGTCAATGGGGCTGGGAGAAAGTCACCATGGACGACATCTGCGTTACTGCAGGAGTCTCACGGGCCACTGTGTACCGGTTGTTTCCTGGTGGGCGTGACGTGTTGTTCGAGGCAGTGCGTCTCAGCAAATTGGAAGACTTCTTCACGGCCTTGCGTTCGCATGTCGAAGGATCTGAATCATTGGAAGAACTTTTGGTTCGTTGCATTGTTATCGCGTCAAGTGAATTGCAGCACGACGAACATTTAGCAATGATGTTGGCAACTGCGCCAGGTGAAACCTTGGGCGATCTAACAGTGAGTGGGCTAGACCGCATTGTCCGTGTAGCTACAGCGTTCATTACGCCGTTAACAGATGACTTTATTCCAACTATGGAAGCTGCACACATTGTAGAAGTGATGTGCCGACTCGTTATTTCGTATTACCTGTCGCCGTCACCCACCCTTGATTTTGCGAATGAAGATGCCACACGCATTTTTGTTCGCTCATTTCTTCTGCCGAGCACCTCGTCAGTAGCCGTAACCCAATAAACCAAAAGAGAGAATCATGAGCATCCTTGATAAATCAAATGAAGAATTGATCGGCCGCGCCGAACTCAATGACATTGAGGCAATTCTTGCCATCACCAACACAGACGTTGATGAAGTCGAGCACATTGTCAAAAACAATGCAGACACGCTTTTCACATGGGACTATTCATTGGCTCGTCCTCACCTGCGCAAGCTGTATGAAAAGGCCAAGGTAGGGCAGTGGAACGGCACGACCGATCTTGACTGGAGTATCGGCGTTGATATCGAAAAGACCATCACTGAAGATGCAGCGCTCATCGGCAACGGTATGGAGCGCGAAATGTACGCCGATACCAAAATCGGAATCTGGGGCGACAAAGAATGGCTCGAATTCGGTATCGAAGGTCGTCGCTGGCAGCTCAGTCAGTTCCTTCACGGTGAACAAGGTGCGTTGATCTGCACCTCAAAGATCGTAGAGACCGTGCCCTGGTACGACGCCAAGTTGTACGCGAGCACGCAAGTAGTTGACGAAGCGCGTCACGTTGAAGTGTTTGCTCGTTATCTTGACGAAAAGCTCGGCGGCGGATACCAAGTGAATACACACCTTCGTTTGCTTCTTGACGACATTGTCAATGACAGCCGTTGGGACATGACATACCTCGGTATGCAGATCATGGTGGAAGGTTTGGCGCTTGCTGCGTTCGGCTTCCTTCATGCCACAACAAATGAGCCGCTCTTGAAGAAGTTGTTGCGTTACGTCATGAGTGACGAAGCGCGCCACGTTGCCTTCGGAGTTCTCAGCCTCAAAGAGGTCTACGACGGAATGTCTGATGCTGAAATGAAAGACCGCCAGGAATTTGCCTATGAGGCAAGCGTTCGCATGCGTGACCGTTTCTTGCAGCAAGAAGTGTGGGACCGCATGGGAGTTAGCACCAAAGAACTCGCCCCCATCATGCTTCAAGACCCTGCTCGCCAGTTGTTCCAGCAGATGTTGTTCGCCAAGATCGTGCCGAACTGCAAAAAGCTTGGCCTTCTTGACCGTAATGACAAGTGGTTGCGCCACAAGTTCGAAGAAATGGGTGTTATCCAGTTCGAGGATTGGCAAGACACCACTGACGAAGTTGATGATTTCGAAATCGGCAAGGAACTTCGCCCTATCGGACAATGATTCGGGGCGGTGCCACCGACTCACATCAGCCATAATGGTGCATGGCCATTTTCGGACAAGTTCTCACGGCGATGATTACGCCCTTCGACGCATCGGGTGCGCTCGACCTCAATGAGGCTGTCCGCCTGGCCAAATGGCTTCAAGACAATGGCAACGACGGTCTCGTAATTTCCGGAACAACCGGAGAATCGTCAACCCTCACAGATGCCGAGAAATTGTCGCTGTGGGAAGCCGTTATCAATGCAGTCACAATTCCTGTGATTGCTGGTTCAGGTTCTAACGACACAGCTCATTCTGTTCACCTCACAAAAGAGGTAACAAAGATGGGCGCTGCCGGAATTCTGGCTGTGGGGCCGTATTACAACCGTCCGCCACAGAGTGGTCTCGCCGGACACATCACAGCAATGGCAAACGCAACAACGTTGCCAGTTGTAATTTACGACATCCCAGTGCGTACTGGCCGAAAGATTTCGACACAGACAATTGCGAAGTTGGCAAACACTGTGCCAAACATCAAGGCACTGAAAGATGCTGCAGGTGCGCCAGCAGAAACAGCGAACCTCATGGCATTGGTACCGAAAGATTTCGAACTCTATTCCGGTGATGACGGACTAACGCTTGCGTTCCTCGCATACGGCGGCAGTGGTGTCATTGGCGTTGCAACACACTGGAGCGCACCAGAACATCAGGCCATGATTACTGCATTTAAAAATGGTGATGTCGCTTTGGCGCGAAAGTACAACGATATTCTTCTTGAGAGTTACGCCTTTGAAACTGGCGATGACAATCCGAACCCAATTCCGAGCAAGGTAATGATGAATCACCTCGGATTCAATGTGGGCGAGTGCCGCTTGCCGATGGGCCCGCCACCTGCGGGACTTGCTGATCGTGCTGCCACAGTGCATGCCAATTTGCAAAAAGCGCGTCAAGCGCTGAGCAAGTAACTCATGGCGCAACCGGTACGTATTTATTTCCTCGGCGGTCTCGGTGAGATTGGGCGCAACTGCATGGTGCTCGAGCAAGACGACAAGTTGATGCTTATCGACTGTGGTCTGATGTTCCCCGATGCAGACATGCACGGCATTGACCTGGTGCTTCCTGATTTCACGTTCTTACGTGAGAATGCAGATCGCATTGTCGGTTGTGTCGCAACACACGGACATGAAGATCATGTGGGCGGTTTGCAGTTCTTATTGCGGGAACTCTCTTTTCCGATCTATGGCTCGATGGTGACATTGGGTCTTGCTCGTAACCGTATTGAAGAAGCAGGCCTACTAAAGAAAACTGATCTGATAACGGTGCGCGACGGAGAGCGAATCAAAATTGGCCCGTTCGACGTGGAATTCTTGCCAGTTACTCACTCTGTTCCGCATGCTCATGCAGTCATCATTCATACGCCACAGGGTGTCATTGTGCACTCCGGTGACTTCAAGCTTGACCTCACACCTGTTGATGATCGCAGAACCGACCTTGCACGGTTGGGCGAATTGTCAAAGACCGTTGGCATTCGTTTGTTGATGTGTGACTCCACGAATGCTGAAGAGCACGGCCATGCACCAAGTGAGAAGAGTGTTGGCGCAGTTTTGCATCAGCTATTTCACGAGCATCGTGATCGGCGAATCATCACTGCAAGTTTTGCAAGCCACATTCACCGTGTGCAACAAATCATTGAAGCTGCAATTGATAATGGCCGCAAAGTTTGTCTCATGGGTCGTTCCATGCAAAAGAACATCGGACTTGCTATTGACTTGAAGCTCATCAATGTTCCAGCAAGTGTCTTTGTTGATGTTGAAAAAGTAGATGATTTCGCACCCGAGGACATTTGCATTATTTCAACAGGTTCTCAAGGCGAGCCAATGGCGGCGTTGTCATTGTTGTCGCGTGGAGAAAGTCGCTGGTTCAAAGTGGGCGAGCGCGACACAATCATTTTGTCAAGCCACGCAATTCCCGGCAACGAAGGAAATGTCAATCGTGTCATTGATGGTCTTGTTCGTGCTGGTGCCAAAGTTGTTCACTCGGGAATTGCTGATGTGCATGCAACGGGTCACGCCCAAGCCGATGAACTAAAGACGTACCACTCAATCTTGCAACCAGAATGGTTTGTGCCGGTTCATGGCGAGTACCGCCATATGCGTGCGCATGCTGAACTAGCAATTGTGATGGGTGCTGCACCAGACCATGTTTTGCAAGCAACTGACGGCGACGTTCTTGAACTGTCCGATGATGGCCTTGCCTTCCATGGAAAAGTACCTGCAAGTTATTTGTTTGTCGATGGCATCGTTGGTGACGTTGGCCATGGCGTGCTGCGAGATCGCAAAGTATTGGCTGAAGAGGGCGTTGTTGTCATCGTGGCAACCGTTGATACTGCATTGCACAAAGTGATTAACGGGCCTGAAGTAATTACGCGTGGCTGGGTGTATGCGCCAGAAGCAGACGCATTGTTGGATGAAGCCGAGGCACACATTGAAAAAGCCTTGGTAAAGGCCCTTGATGACGGCATCAATGATGTTGACGGGCTCGAGCGCATTGTGCGTAAGGCGGCGGGCAAATTTGTGAGTGACCGCACAAAACGACGGCCAATGATTGTCCCCGTCGTAATGACTACATAAAGAGCTGGTTTTCGCTGTCTGGCGTTTGCCAAAGGGGTATCCCGTAGGCAAGAACACCTCATTGGTACCCTTTTTTCATGTCTGCCAAGGGTTCTCGTCCATCATCTCGCGGAACCAGGGCGCCTGCAGGCAACCGTGCGGGGCTCAAAACCCCTCCCAAGGGCAACAAGCGCCCACCTGTGAAACCAGATTCGGCGGCGCGAGAAGTTGTGCGTGGGCGTGAAGTTGAGTTCTGGGGGGTTGCTTGCATCAGCCTCGGCATTGTTCTGGTGCTGTCCATGTATGTCCATATGGCCGGCCCTCTTGGCCGCGCTATTGATACGACTTTTGGTTGGTTGTTAGGGCTTGGCCGTTTTGCCTTGCCCATGGTTGTTACGGGAATCGGCGTTGCCATGGTGCGACGTCGAAGTGTGCAACACCGCTTACGTCTGACGATGGGGTGGACCATTGTGGTTCTGGCAATACTCGGATTCCTGCATCTCGTAAACGGTGCAGACAAAATCGTTACCAGTGTCGATGCAATGTCGCAGGCAGGCGGTTGGTTTGGTGCCATCGTGGCTGAACCTTTGCGCTCCACAATTAGTTGGGCTGGCGCCTTAGTAGTTCTATTTGCAATCGCTGTTGGTGGCGTCATGTTGATCACTGATACCACCGTTCCGGAACTCATTACTGCTATTCGCACATGGACAGCAAAGCAATCAGGTTCCGCAGCAACAATGGCTCGCGGTGTTTCATCACGAGATAGTTCATCTCGGCCATACGACGAATTCAGCAATGATGATTCTGATTTTGCTCCGGCACCTGCGGTTCGAGAGACACCACAATCAATTTACAACGCTGATGAAGACCCAGATCTTGTACCGAGAAAAGAACGTGCAAAGCGCCGTCCAGAGCCTGGCCGTATTGAACCAGTGACTCCAGAATTTGTTGGCAAACCAAGCACGAAACGCGCCGCAGGATCATCTGAAGAATCAGCAGTCGGTGCACCCGCAATTCCGGGCGAATGGGTACTGCCACCTACAGACTTGCTCGGACTTACTGAAGTGCAAGAAGTCAACAAGGCGCGCGTTGCTGAACGTGGGCGTCTCTTAGAAGAATCTCTTGCATCACACGGTGTTGAGACTCGACTTGTCGGAATGACAGTTGGTCCAACCGTTACGCGCTTCGAACTTGAACTTGGTTCAGGCGTGAAAGTTGCAAAGGTCACCAGCTTGAACCGTGACATTGCATATTCAATGGCCGCAACCGATGTTCGTATTTTGGCGCCAATCCCTGGCAAGTCCGCAGTTGGTGTTGAAGTGCCGAATGAAGTTCGTCAACTGGTTTCTCTCGGTGACCTCATCTCGTCTCCGGAAGCTCGTGCAGCAACGCACCCACTTGATGTAGCAGTCGGTAAAGATATTGCAGGCCGTGCCGTGTTTCTGAATCTTGCGGCAACACCCCACATGCTTATTGCTGGTGCCACAGGTGCTGGTAAATCAAGTGGTATCAACTCGATTCTCACGTCGTTATTGATGCGTAGTACTCCCGACGAAGTGCGCCTCATTCTTATTGACCCAAAGCAAGTGGAAATGGGCCAGTACGCGCGCCTTCCTCATTTGCTTACTGCTCCCGTTACTAACCCAAAGAAAGCAGCTAACGCTTTGGGTTGGGCAGTGAAGGAAATGGAACGCCGCTATGACCTTTTGGTTGAAGTGGGCTTCCGTGACATTGGCGGCTACAACGCGGCGTTTGATAAAGGTGAAGTCAACGACAACACTGATGAGAACGCAAAGAAGTACGAACGCCTTCCGTTCATTGTTGTGGTTGTTGACGAGTTGAACGACCTCATGATGGTTGCAGCACGTGACGTTGAAGAATCAATCACTCGTATTGCCCAGAAGGCGCGTGCTGTTGGTATTCACCTCATCGTCGCAACGCAGCGACCATCGGTCAATGTAATCACTGGCGTTATCAAGGCAAACATTCCGGCGCGCATGGCGTTTGCTGTTAGCAGCCTCACCGACAGTCGAGTCATCTTGGATCAGCCAGGCGCTGAAAAATTGGTTGGTAAAGGTGACATGTTGTTGATGCCTGGTAACACCAATGTGCCGAACCGTATTCAGGGTTCCTGGGTTGATGAAGATGAAGTGCGCAAGATTGTTGCTCATTGGCGTCGCCAATCTCCTGAAGTTGTGTATGTCTCTGGCATTGAAGGCGAAGAATCTGGCGGTGGTGCTGGTGGTTTGTTTGGCGGCGGAAGTGGTGGAGTTGATGATGAACTCATCAAGCAGGCAATTGAAATTGTTGTTCGTTCCGGACTTGGTTCCACTTCGCTTCTGCAACGCAAACTAAAAGTTGGTTTTGCACGAGCTGGCAGGCTGATGGATGAACTTGAAGAGCGTGGCATCGTGGGGCCAAGCGAAGGCTCAAAGGCTCGTTCAGTGATGATGAGCGTTGAGGAACTTGACCTCATGGGCGAATAGCGCCCAACCCATACATCGGTCTGAATCAAAACGAGCAGTAGGCTCAATCCGATGGTTCAGCGCTACTACATTGAGACTTTGGGGTGCCCTAAGAACCAGGTCGATTCAGACAAGATTGCGGGCAAACTCATGTCCGATGGCTTGGTGGCCACGGACGATGCCTCTAAAGCCGACGTTGTCGTAGTCAATACATGTGCTTTCATCGAAGAGGCACGTAAGGAAAGCATTGACACGATGCTTTCACTTGATGACACCCGTAAGCGTTCCTCGCGTCTCATTGTTACTGGTTGCATGGCCGAGCGCTATGGCGACGAACTTGCTGAGGCGTTGCCAGAGGCTGACCAGGTCGCAGGTTTCGGAGTTCCGTTGCAGTTAGGTCGCAAACCAATTGCAGTGACAGGTGAAGTCCCAAAGTTTGACTTACTCAACTTGCCTCGTCCGAAATCAACATCTCCATGGGCGTACGTAAAAATCGCTGAAGGCTGCGACCGCAGTTGCGGCTTCTGTGCCATCCCAAGTTTCCGTGGTCCGCAACGTAGTCGTGATGTTGCCTCAATTCTGACCGAGGTTGAACAACTTGAAGCGCGTGAGATTGTTCTGATTGCACAAGACCTCGCAAGCTATGGCAAAGATCGCCCTGATGAATTGGGTGCAGGCTCAATCGTGCAATTGGTGCGTGATGTAGCGGCTATGTCCGACTGGGTTCGCCTGCTGTATCTGTACCCCAGCGACTTGTCTGACGAACTTATTGACGCGATCTTGGATACCGGCGTTCCGTATTTCGACTTATCGCTACAACACGCAAGCAAAGAACACCTTCGGCGTATGAAACGCTGGGGCGACGGGCCTCGATTCCTCGAACGTATTGCTCGTATTCGCACCTTGTCTCCTGACGCCGCATTTCGCAGCAACTTTATTGTTGGTTATCCGGGAGAAACTGAAGAAGACCACGACCAACTGCTGTCATTCGTTCGCGAAGCGCAACTTGATTGGTGTGGGTTCTTCGCGTTTAGTCCCGAAGACGGAACTCATGCACTAACGCTTCCGAACCGAGTGGAAGAAGGCCTCATGAATGAGCGCCTTGCCGAATTGCGCGAACTACAAGACAACATCTCAGCTGAGCGTCGTGATCTCTTGCTCGGAGAAACCATCGAAGTTCTCGTTGACGAACCAGGCATTGCTCGTTCATTCCGCGAAGCGCCTGAAATTGACGGAGTAGTTCAAGTTCCTGAACATCTTGAAGTGGGCCGCTTTCATACCGTTGTCGTGGACCAAGTATTTGGCCCAGACCTCATCGCAACTGAAGTACCAGGGAAGTAATACATGGCCTTTGACGAAACAGCAATTGTCACCTGGGCCAACATGGTCACGGTGGGCCGTGTCCTGGCATCACCATTTTTGTTCATGCTCATTCCTGATGACGGACGTGGTTCGTATGTTGCTCTCGTTGTGTGGATTGTGTTGTGCAGCAGCGATGGGTTCGATGGTTATCTGGCTCGCAAGCATGGCATCACCCGCAGTGGTGCATTCCTTGATCCGCTAGCCGACAAAATATTGGTACTCGGCGCCATGTTTACTCTTGTGAGTCGTGATGTGTTTTGGGTTGTGCCTGTGCTCATTATTGCTGCGCGTGAAATCGGCGTCAGTTTGTATCGAGTCTTTGTGGGTTCAAAGGGTGTTTCAATGCCTGCGAGCAAGACCGCAAAAGTGAAAACAGTTAGCCAGCAGTTAGCTGTTGGTTTTGCTCTTGCACCGTTTGCAGTTGTTGATCAGACATGGACATTCACTATTTTCATGTGGATTGCCGTTGCTCTCACACTTCTCAGTGCAGCTCAATACGCGGTGAAAGCCCTGAGCTAGTGGTCCTTGCGGCCCTCAGCCCGCACGAACGCGCGGCATTACAAAAGCGCACGCTGAACACCTTGATGGTGGGCCAAATCATCGGCGCTGCAGCTCTTGCTTCTGCGGTCACCGTTGGTGCCTACGTTGTTCAAGACATTCTGGGAGACACAACTCCATGGGGCGGCATAGCAACTGCAACCGCAACCATGGGCACCGCAGTCATGGCACAAGTCTTGTCGCGCATCATGATGCGTCGCGGTCGTCGTCCCGGATTGCAATTGGGGTACGCACTTGCAACAGTCGGCGCAATCCTTGCGGCTGTCGGTGCGCAACACCGATCCCTTGCACTTTTCATGGTTGGCCTGTTTCTCTTCGGTAATGGTCAAGCATCAAACTTGCTGGCCCGTTACGCCGCAACTGACTTAGCGGAACCACATAACCGGGCTAGCTCAATGAGCCGCATCGTGTTTGCTTCAACATTTGGCGCAGTCTTCGGACCGCTGCTCATTAGTCCTGCCCAAATTGCTGGTCAAGATTGGTTCGGCTGGACCAAATACACAGGCCCATGGGTCTTTTCCAGCATCGTGTTGTTCGGCGCTTTTCTCAACACCACAATTCGTTTGCGCCCAGACCCACTGGTCATCGCCGGAGGCATCAGCCCGAAGGGCACGGTAAAGCTTCCAAGTATCAAGGAAGCTCTCACGACTGTTGTCGCTACGCAAAAGGGTCGGCTTGCTCTTGCCTCAATGGTCATCTCGCAAGTCACCATGGTTGCTGTTATGACAATGACCCCAGTGCACATGAAACTGCACGGTCATGAATCACTCAGTCAGTTTGTTGTATCGCTTCACGTCGCGGGCATGTTTGCCTTTAGTCCACTAGTTGGGCGCTATGCAGACAAGAAGGGCACGCATCACGCTGTGCTTGCTGGTGCTTGGATTTTGGTGGTTGCAACTGTCATGTCTGCTCTCAGCGGAGAGTCGTCGCTCATACTGTTTCCGGCGCTGTGGTTCCTAGGAATCGGCTGGAATTTCGGACTCATTGGCGGGTCTGCCATGTTGTTGGAATCAGTTCCCGATGACAAGCGCGTCACAGTGCAAGGTTCAGCAGACTTGATGATGAGTTTCTGCGGCGGACTAGCCGGACTGTCGTCTGGCTTTATCCGTAAAGCATTCGGGTATCACTTGCTGTCAGCATCTGCGGCACTAGCGGCGGGCGTTCTCCTTGTGTGGGCCTTCTATGCGTTTAAGCGCATGCAGTTGCAGTCCTCTGTGGCAGGCTAAAAGCCATGAAGTGCAATGTTGTTGCCGTTGGTACAGAGCTTCTGCTCGGCCAGATAGTTGATACCAACTCTTCGTACATTGGCGAACAATTAGCTGCTGTTGGTATTGGTTCTCATCTGCAACTCAAAGTTGGTGACAACTTGGCACGCGTAGTCGCAGCTATTCGCCTGGCACTTGAAGACGCTGATGCAGTCATTATCTGTGGCGGTCTAGGCCCAACGCATGATGATCTGACTCGCGATGCACTTGCTGAAATCATGGGTGTTCCTCTTGAACACAACGAGCACATCGCTCAGTTGATTACGAACTTATTTGCAACACGCAATCGCTACATGGCGCCGAACAACTTGAATCAAGCACAAGTGCCTCGTGGCGCAACCATTATTGAGCAAACTCGCGGTACAGCTCCTGGTCTTATGTGCCCAGTCGGCAACAAGGTCATGTATGCAATGCCCGGTGTGCCGCACGAGATGTACGACATGATGAGTCGCGCCGTACTACCTGACTTGTTGAAGCGCAGTGGGGAAGCGAGCGTTATCAAGAGTTTGGTGTTGCGCACCTGGGGCGAAAGTGAATCTGCTCTCAATGAACGACTTGACCCCATCATTGATGAACTCGAAACCATAGGCAATCCCACCCTCGCGTTCCTTGCAAGCGGCTGGGAAGGCATCAAGGTTCGTCTCACCGTGAAGGCAGCAACCGATACAGAAGCAGACGCACTGCTAAGTACATGGGAACACAAAGTTCGCGCACTCACAGATGATCTTGTGTTCGGAACAAACACTGACACCATGGAGTCTGTAGTACTCAACTTGCTGGAACAACGTGGCTGGACACTAGGTCTTGCGGAATCTGTAACGGGTGGTCTGGTCGGCGGCCGCATTACGTCAATGCCTGGTGCTTCGCGCACATTCCGCGGCGGCATCATCAGTTACGCAAGCGACGTGAAGTTCGATGTTCTCGGAGTCGACCGTGGCCCTGTGATTTCTGAACAAGCAGCAATACAAATGGCTGTCGGTGCGCAACGAACATTGAACGCAAGCGTCGGACTCGCCCTTACCGGCGTTGCAGGACCAGACGAACAAGACGGCCAACCTGTCGGCACATTGTGTGTGGGCGTTGCATTCCCCGACGGAAGAACCTTTTCCAGCATCTCGCAACTGCCGGGCCAACGCGATCAGATGCGCCAATTCAGCGTGATTAATGCGTTGTCGTACCTGCGCAAGCTTCTCCTCGCCGAGCCTCGGTAGAGTTGTCTCCATTGCCCTCGTAGCTCAGTCGGATAGAGCAACGGACTTCTAATCCGCAGGTCGCAGGTTCGATTCCTGCCGAGGGCGCCAAGGCGAATTGTTGACCGGTGTTCTGTTATCGATTCATGAATGCGTCAACGGCTACACCAATTGCCGCCGCCATTCGCATATCGAGTGCCTCATCGTCAACTTGGATCTCGTAGGTGTCTTTGATCTTCATGCTGGCGCGGTTCACGTGCCCAATTTGTTGTCCAGTTGCATTCAGAATGCTGAACTGCACTCGTAACAACCACGGCAGATCGATGACGAGGCCCACCACTCGACGGATAATTGCCTGTGCTTTACTCGTCTCGGTAACGGTCCACTTTCCAGCAGCTGTTTCCACGTGAAACGTAGAACGCCCAAGCGACGCGGCGAAATCTTTAGTCATTATCCCGAGAGGAGCACCTGTGCCATCAGTAATGTCATAGGTGGTAGCAAGTTCCAGGGCACTACGAGCCTTGATTGCAAACAACAAACCATTGCCATCGGGAAGCGTGCACTTCACCTGTTCCTTGA
>JBIISL010000080.1:0-4548 GCA_044341035.1 Ilumatobacteraceae bacterium
AGGTGGCTGCCGTTACGCCTGTCCAAGAAAATTCTCTTGAGAGCATTCTCAGTCGCGCCAAAGAGGAATTTGATGCTGCGATGGCGCAACGCGATGCAGTCGCCGCGGTTCGTTCGGTATTAGCCCTCGAACAAGGAATGAAAGACTGGTCAGCAGATACTTTGACCAGTGACGTCGTTGATCGCGCCCGTAGCGCTCTTCGCTCCATGATTAGCCAACTGGGAGACGCAGCTGTGAACGGTGTGAAAGACCCTCGCGCAGTAGCTAGTCCGTTTGTGGAAGCAATGCTTGCTGTTCGTGCGACCGTGCGTGCAGAAAAAAGATTCGACCTTTCCGACATCATCCGTGACGTTTTCGCTTCCCTCAATATTGAAGTGAGAGACACTCCAAACGGCGTGGAATGGTCTTTGCCTGCGGACTGAAATCAGACGTGGTGAAGACCGGAAATTCGTGTGCGGCCACGCAGGCCCGTCACTGCATACACCACAATAAATATTGTGGTCGCAACCAGAATGATGGTCGCGCTCGCTGATGTATCCAAGAAATACGCCAGATACATTCCGCTAAATGCAGCTACTGCTCCGATAATCGGAGAAATCCACAACATCCTCGCAAAAGAGTTCGTCAGCATTCGTGCAATTGATGCAGGTATTACCAGCAAAGCTGAAATCAACAGTGTTCCGATGACGCGCATTGTCACAAGAATTGTCAGCGAAAGCATGGCCATGAGCAAAGCCTCAATCCAGCCCACTCGCACTCCGGACACTTGGGCTACTTCAGGGTCAAATGTTGCAAACAGTAATGGTCGATACAGAGCAACTATCAGTACAACGCTGAAAATTGCCACCAGAGAAACAGCAACAATGTCTTGAGTCTGAACACCAAGAACGCTGCCAAACAAAACCGCTTCAATGCTCTTTTGTGCCTGACCATATCGATTCAATAGTGCGAGCCCTAATGCAAAAGACGCAGTCGTAACGACTCCGATTGCGGCGTCTGCCCCAATCAGTCTGCGACGCGCAATACGTCCGATAAGAACTCCAGACACCACACCCCAGATGCCGGCACCGACAAAGTAATTAACATTGATCACTGCAGAAGCTGCTGCTCCGCCAAACACAGCGTGCGACAAACCATGCCCGATATAGCTCATCCCTCGAAGAACAACGAACACCCCGAGCAAGCCACATAGTGCACCAGCAATAGTTGCCACCAAAATGCCATTATTAAAGAATTGATAGTTAAACGGGGTGGTTACACCTGTTGGTAGAACTGAGAACATCATTTAAGCCAACCGAGACAGTCGTGCGGCAAAATCAGTGCCCCCATTATCAATTACCACCGGCAAGCCTCCGTGAAGAAGAACTTCCATGGGAGCGCCAAATGTACGCTCAAGCACATCTGGCGACAGCACTTCAATTGGAGGACCGTCTGCAATGATCTCCACATTCATACAAACAATCCGAGGCAGATGGGCAGCCAACCCGTTGAGGTCATGAGTTGTCAAGATGATTGCAACTCCTTCATCATGCAAATCTGCCAGCAGGTGCAATACCTCATGTCGAGTACGTACATCAACGCCTGAGGTTGGCTCATCAAGTACCAACAATTCGGGTTTATGAAACAAGGCACGAGCAACAAACACTCGTTGCTGTTGCCCACCTGACAATTCTCGAATGTGTCGATTTTCCAAGCCCGCAAGGCCAAGCCGTTCCAGCACCAATAGCGCTGATGATCGCTCAGACTTGGTGATACGAGGCAATCGTCCGTTGGCCGAGCGAGTCATTGCCATTACTTCTAAAACCGTGACGGGAAAATTCCAGTCGACTGACTCAACTTGAGGCACATACCCGACACGTAAGCCGGGCTTCTTCGTTACATGACCTTCAACTGGCGTTATCGCACCGATCATTGCCTTCAATAATGTGGTTTTTCCAGACCCCGATGAACCGACAACCCCAACAAAGTCTCCTGAATTAATGGAGAGATCAACATGGCGCACTGCGACAGTGGAATCGTATGCGCACGACATATGTGCGCATTCAATAAGAGTTTCCTTTGTCACTGTGGGTAAGACGCTTTGTCTGACAATCCTGTATCAATGTTGACTGATTTGATAGCAGAAGCATCCCCACCAAGAGCTTCAACCATGGTGATGAAGTTGAACTTCATAAGGCCGCCCCAAGAATGTTCTGCTTCGCCAGGCTTACCTGGCAAGTCATCATCACGAAGAGTATCTACATATCGAACATTGGTTTCTTTACCAATTTGTTCAAGCACAGAAGAAGGAAACACTTCACTGCCAAAAATTGCTTTGACTTTCTGTGATTTAACCTGGTCGATAAATGCAGCAATATCTTGAGGTGATGGTTCTTCAAATGACTGCGGCTGAATGGCGCCAATAATGTCGTACTTGAAGTGAAGTCCGAAGTACGCGTATGCATCGTGATACGTCAACAACTTGCGTTCATTAGCGGGAATAGATTCCGTGGCTGTGAACATTGCCGAATCAAGTTGCATCACCATTTCTGAGACCCGAGCGTAATTCTCATCGTACGACATGAATTTTTCGGGGTCGGCATTGATCAAGACATCACGAATCATGGTGAGATAATTCAGAACTAGCTGAGGAGAAGTCCAAAGATGCGGGTTGGGCTTTCCTCCCGCTTTAGGAAAAGAAAAATCGTATTGATATCCGGCCGAAGGAAGAATTGAAGTTCCTAGTTCGCACACAATGGCGTTAGGAGCATTTGCTTCTGCCATAGCGAGTGTTGGGTCTTCCAATGCAAGACCATTGACGAAAATAATGTCGGCTTTCTCCAAAGTTGCAGCCGCACTAGGTGGCGGCTCAAATGTGTGGGAATTGGTGCCCTCAGGAACAATGCCCGTAACAACCGGGCTGTTGTCTCCGACGACAAGCGAAATGAGGTTCGTAATTGGTGCAACTGTGGAAACAATCCGCACGGGACGACCGGTGATCTTCTTTCCAGCCAGACATGCTGCACTTGCGGCTTTCATAGATCCGTTATCAGCCGTCGGGTCTGCGATATTGCCATCTGTGATGTCTTGTCCCGGTTGCTCCACGACGTCGCGAACAGCGGGCTTCGACGAGCACCCTGCAACTGAAAATAGGAGGGCTGCACAAGCAGGAATGACTAAAATTCGACGTTTCATGCCCAAATAATACCTCGCCCTTTTGCACAATGCTCGGCAAGAGATGGGCTTACAGCCGTGGGGTTACCACAATGCGAAATGACCGAACTGCACGAGCGAAAATATTGGCCTCGACATCAGGTTCCGTTATGACTCGTAGCCCAGTTGCTTGTTGTGACATCTCCCGAAAAACAGTGGTGAGGACTAGTCGCGCAAGATTTGCACCAACACATAAGTGCGTGCCAAATCCGAACGATAAATGCGGGTTTGGGTTGCGGTGAATGTCAAATGTGAACGGATCTGCAAAAACAGACTCGTCGCGATTCGCGGATGGGTACAACATGATTACGCGATCGCCTGCAGCAATTTTCTGCCCACCCACTTCGTCATCTGACAATGCCATGCGGAAGAAATTGTTGAGAGGAGTTACCCACCGCAACACTTCTTCGACTGCCGTGTCCACCAGCGAAGGATTAGCTGCCATTTCTTCCCATTGATCAGGATGATCGACAAATGCTCGAAGCCCATGACTGATAGCTGTTCGAGTTGTTTCGGCACCACCTGCGATGAATAGTCCCACTTCATGAAAAATTGCTTCTGGTGGAAGTGGCTTGCCATCAATGGTCGCTTGTGTCCAAATGGACATGAAGTCATCTCGAGGACATGTTGCAACTTCTTGCATGATCGGCATCATGGCACCAAGAAATTCACGATTCGCGTCCATGAATTCATTCATTACACACTCATCGCGGTCACGCATGTCGGTGCGCATTAATCGCTCGCTCCATGACTTCACTTGCGGCCACATATCTTCTGGAAAACCGAGCAAGCGAGCAGTGAGCCGTGCGGGCAATTGTCCAGCGATGAGATCAATAACGTCAAACTCTTTCGCCGAAACAGCTTCTGCAATGAGTTCCGCTACCAACGCCTCTACTTCGGCCGTTCGGCGAGCGACGCCAGCATGCGTGAGTTGCGGCTGTACCAACATTCGCTGCTGGCGATGACGCGGATCATCTTGGGCAATCATGTTGCTTTCGCCTGGAGACAGCACAGCGCGATACACACCCTCAGAAGAAAACACAGAGGATCTGCGTTCCACATCCATCACATCGGCGTGTCGCGTGATTCCCCACAATTTGTTTTTCTCATCCCAATACACCGGCTCATTCGCGCGCATCCACGCCCACGTTTCATGAGGATTTTCTTTGTACAACTCAGGATCTAACAGATCAACAATTCGACGATCATTTTTTGTATTCATGGGATTTACTTTCCAATCTGCGACCAGGGTCGACCACGGTTTACATCAGGTTCTGCCGGTAGGCCTAACACACGTTCTCCGAGAATATTGCGTTGCACTTCGCCGGTTCCTCCACCAATTGTCAGCGCCTTTGA
>JBIISL010000049.1:0-15387 GCA_044341035.1 Ilumatobacteraceae bacterium
GACAGACCGCAGCAGAACTTCATCTTGCTCGCGATGGGGCAATTGCAATGGTGTTCACGATGGCGGCATTCCTCTCCGCACGGTGGCGTCGGCTGGCATGGTTCTGCGCAGTGCCCACATCTTTTGCGCTGGTGATTCAAGCAATGGCTGCTGTTTACGATGATTCAAACGGCCATATTGCATTCAATTTTGAACAGATACATCTGATCGGAGTTGCCATCTTGGTGCTGATACTCATCGAGATTCGTCCCGTGAGCCAACCCTCATAGCCGAACAGGTCGTATTCTTTTTCGCTTGTCTCAGCGCAGTTCTGCCCCATCTACAATTCGGGTAACGAGGGAGACAATCATGGCATCGAAGCAGGAATACCCATTACGAATTAGAGGCGTACACGGTTCGCCGTATTCGTTAAAGATGCGTGCTGTGTTGCGCTACCGCCAAATTCCATTCAAGTGGGTGCCGCAGGGTTCTAAATGGGATGACTTGCCGCCGTTTCCTCTGATTCCTGCAATTGCTTTCCCTGATGCAACAGGTGCATACACAGACACAATGATTGACTCAAGCCCGCTGATAATGCGCCTTGAGGGAATGTATTCAGAGCGGAGTCTTGTTCCGACTGATGCTGTAGTGGCATTTATTGACTACTTGCTTGAGGATTACGCAGACGAATGGGTGACGAAGCAGATGTATCACTATCGCTGGTACTACAACGACGCCATTGACAAGGCCGGGAAACTTTTACCACTTGATAGTGATCAACAAATGCCTGTCGAAACATTGTCGCGCTTTAGTGAGTACATCACAGAGCGTCAAATAGGTCGACGTGCACTAGTGGGTTCAACCGAAGAGAACAAGCCAGCAATTGAAGAGTCGTATTGTCGACTGCTTGACATGATGCAGACTCATCTCGAAGTTGCACCGTTCCTTCTCGGTGATCGGCCGGGACGTGGAGACTTCGCTCTGTTCGGTCAGATGACAGAAATGTTGCGCTGGGATCCGGAATCTGTGCGTATCGGAATTGAACGTGCACCACGCATGGTGAACTGGGTGGAACGAACTGATGACTTGTCATGGTGGGATGTAGACGGAAACAACGGCTGGGTCACTCGCGATTCCATTCAACCCACAGTTCTTGCGTTATTGCCAGAGATTGGTCTTACGTACGCGCCGTTCTTGCTGGCCAATGAGGCCGCAATGGAAGCCGGGGCAGAAACATTCTCGTGCGTGATAGATGGCCACCCGTATAGCCAGGGAACGTTTGTGTATCAACGCAAGTGCTTGAAGTGGATTCGTGAGGAGTACGCAAAGCTTTCAGTTAATGATCGTCGTGATGTCGATGCATTGTTGGCAGGTACTGGTTGTGAGATTCTGTTCACGTCATGAGCACATCTACTGTCACTCTGTTCGGTCATTGGATCTGCCCATTTTCCGTGCGCGTTGAATTTGCACTTGCTCAACGCGGCATTGAGTACACGGTGGTTGATGTCCCGCCTCGTGCAGTGCGCCCCAAGGGGTTTGTAGTGCCAGAGGAATTCATTGCGCATAGTCCGAAACTTGAAGTGCCAATGGTGAAGATTGACGGCGAATACCTTGCTGATTCAATTCCGATTCTCGAATGGTTGGAAGAGAAGTTTTCGGACTCGTCTTTGTTGCCTGTTGATGATGCAGGGCAAGCGGTTGTGCGTGAACGCGTTGAATGGTTGAATAAGTACGTGTACCGGCCCATGATTGGTGTGTATTACGGAACTGATGCCGCGCTGATTCAGGAATCAAGTGTGGCCTTTATGAAAGCAATGGACACTGTTGATGAGTGGTTGCAGACTTCACCGTGGCTTGCCGGAGAAACTCCAACACTTGCCGAAGCAATCATGGCTGGTGTGTACACACGCCTTGATGGACTACGTCAATTAGGTCTTACCGGTGAACTACCAGCATCAGTGCAACTGCACATTGAACGGTGCACACAGCTTGTTGGCTGGGAAAAAGTGGAGTGGACTACAGAACAGACAAGCGATTTTGTTGGTCGTTTCCTTAAGTACCGCGAAATACAAAACTCAAGTAAAAACTGAATCTGAAGTATCGTGGTCGCGTGGCTACGAATGTGAAGATGAAGAAAGAGTTATCTGAACTTTGGAAGATTAGAGAATTTCGTCATCTTCTTATCGCACGGGTCATCAGTAACTTTGGAAACGGAATTACTCCAATAGCGCTTGCCTTTGGCGTTTTGTCTTTGCCTGGTGCCGATGCAGGTTCACTAAGTCTCGTCACGACCGCAAACATGATTCCATTGGTGCTGTTTATGTTGATTGGCGGAGTCGCGGCAGACAGGTTTGGTCGAACTCATTTAGTTGGAGTAACTGACATCATTGGCAGTGTTTTTGTCGCTACCAGTGCAGTTGCATTCATCTCCGGCCACGCGTCGATACCTCTGTTGTGTTTCAACGGTTTTGTATTCGGGGTTCTGAACGCTCTGTGGTATCCGGCGTTCAGCGGCATCATGCCTTTGATTGTTCCGAATCCTCTTTTGCAAGCAGCTAACTCTTTAGTTGGTATTGGCGCAAATCTGGGGTTCACGCTCGGCGCCAGTGTTGCTGGCGTGGTTGTATCAACTGCGGGCGCAGGATGGGGCCTTCTGATTGATTCAGGGACCTTTTTGATTGCAGGTGTTCTGGTATATCGAATGAAAGTTCCGAACAGCACACCACTTGCTGAAGGGGAGAAGCGAGAGTCTATTTTTTCGCAATTGCGAGACGGCTGGTTTGAGTTTTCATCACGCAAATGGATTGTGTACGTCGTTGTCGGCTATTCCTTTTTCTATTTGGGCTTCGAAGGATTTCTCGGTGTACTAGCGCCTGTTCAACTAAAGGAAGCAATGGGTGGTGCAAAGGACATGGGCATCATGATGTTCGGATTCGGAGTTGGAGCAATTTTGGGTACGGTCTTTGCATTGAAGCTTCGACCACGTCGACCACTTCTGTTGGGACTAGGAGTATTACCTATTGCAGCTCTCTGGGCGTTTGCTCTTGCCGTGCCAATGCCATTGTGGGTGCTCTTCATCACCGCACTCGGCACTGGGATAGGAATGGATTTGATGTACGCGAATTGGATGACAACTCTTCAAACACATGTTCCGGACGAAGCATTATCGCGTGTCAGTTCTTATGATGCTTTTGGCTCAATGGTATTTGCACCTATTGGTCTGTTCCTAGCTGGCCCTTTCACGCATCTAGTTGGTGCGCGAACAGCATTAGTCACCGTCGGAATAATTATTGTCCTGGCAACGTCCTTGCCGCTTCTGTCGAAACAAGTACGACAGATTGAACGTATAGATACTTAAGCGCGAACGAGTCTGCCTGGGCGAGCGCCGGTGTCGACACCATTACGACGCGTAACAGCACCATTCACAATCGTTGCCACGTATCCATCTGCTGATTGCAGAAGTCGGCGGCCACCAGCTGGTAGGTCGTTTTCGGCACGAGGTGCGTTAAGTCGCAAGTTTTCAAAGTCGATGACATTGATGTCGGCGCGCATACCTTCGGCCACTTGACCACGGTCAGAAAGGCCAATTACTCCTGCAGTAGCAGTGGTTTGCAATCGCACAACTTCTTCAATTGCCAGCTTGGGTCCGCGATCACGATCACGTGCCCAGTGAGTCAGCAAGTACGTAGGTATTGAGGCGTCACAGATCATGCGGACGTGCGCGCCACCATCACTGAGTCCATTGATGGCTGCAGGGTGAGTGAGCATTTCGTAAATGACATCATGGTTCTCGCCTACATAGTTCAATGTGGGGAACATGAGTGACGCAGTACCGCCATTTTCATTCAGCAAGTCATAGGCCATCTCGAACGTTGAAATACCAGCTGAGTCGGCGAGTGCCTTAACTGACATTGCAGGAGTTGGCTCGTAATCAACGTTGTCGCCCATGGCATACAACAAGTGAGGGATCATGCCAAGCGCTGGCCCCAAACCATCAAACTGAACAGCGGCATCGATTGGTTCATCAGGCTCAGACAAAATCTGTGCGCGCACTGATGGTTTCGCTAATTCCGTGCGCAAATCAGAAAGCGACAACGATGCAGCGAGAGAGATAAAAGTCGAGCGCTTTGCAAACGGGTGATACCCGGCCCAGCAGACCATCATTCCGAATGGGCGAGCTGCAACTTGCGGGCGCAGGTACCCACCCTTTTCCATAATCATGGACGAGTAGTCAAGAGCTTGCTTCCAAGTGTTGGGCATTGTGGCGTATTGCAACAAGAGGTACGTGACCTTAAGGTCGGTGCGTAACGCAAGGTCACCCATCCATTGCAATTCTTCAGTCATTCCCATTGTGGGTTGATCGCCACCATCGGGCAGTACTTCGGGCGCAATTTCAAAAATTCCGCCACCGCCGGCGACAAGCGCGTCGGCCAATGCGTTGAGTTCGTCGCTGCTGGCAAATGTTCCGGGAACTGGTTGACCGTCTTTGGCCTTGTGTCCCATTGTGCGACTAGTAGAGAAACCAACTGCACCGGCTTCACGCGCTTCACGCACGATGGCTGCCATTTCCGCAATGTCTTGTGGTGTTGCGTCTTCATTTCGCGCACCACGATCACCCATGACATATCCACGAACTGCACCATGCGGGACATATGCGGCAATGTCCATGGAATAACTCCGCGAATCGATTGCGTCGAGGTATTCAGGGAAAGTTTCCCACTCCCAGTTGATGCCTTCGTGCAGTGCGGTGCCAGGAATATCTTCCACACCTTCCATTAGCTGCACCAGCCACTCTTCGCGGCCAGGGCGTACGGGTGCAAAACCAACTCCGCAGTTACCGACAACAACAGTTGTGACGCCGTGGCCACTTGATGGTTCGAGCAACGTATCCCAACTGATTTGACCGTCATAGTGAGTATGGATATCTATGAAACCTGGAGTCACCAGTTTTCCGGTGGCATCTATTTCTTCAGCAGCTTCCCCCACGATGGTGGTGGCAACTTGCACAATGCGGCCATTCGTCACCGCGACATCGGCAATGCGTGAAGGATCGCCAGTGCCATCAACAACTGTGCCTCCGCGAATAAGTAAGTCGAACATCAGAACCCCCGTACGTTTCTCAGCATAGTGGGGTGGGCTTGCGCGATTGTTAGGCAGCCCGATGCCAAGCGGACTGTTCACATAAGTGGCGCGAGAACTACAGTATTTGTAAGCCAACCGAGGAGGCCCCCATGACTCAGGCAAGCACAATTAACGCCCCGACCGCAGGGAAAACCGAGCACGTAGATGTTCTTATTGTCGGTGCCGGAATTTCCGGTGTGGGTTCTGCGTATCACTTGCAAGAGCAGGCTCCGAATAAGTCGTATGTCGTCCTAGAGAAGTACGAAACGTTTGGCGGCACTTGGCACATGCATACGTACCCCGGTGTTCGCTCCGACAGTGACCTCTACACATTTGGGTATCGCTTTAAGCCGTGGACATCAGCGCCTATTGCGAGTGCAGAAGAAATCAAAAAATACATGGCAGAAGTAATTTCTGAAAACAACATTGACAAGCACATTCGTTATCGCCACGAAATTACAGCAGCATCATGGAGCAGTCGCGACCAACGCTGGACCGTCACGGTTACAAACCTTGCAAAAGGTGAAACCTTCCAGATGACAGCCAACTTCTTGTGGATGTGTCAGGGCTACTACAAGCACTCACAGGGTTACACACCAGAGTGGCCAGGGATGGACCAATACAAGGGCCAAATTGTGCACCCGCAAACTTGGCCAAAAGATCTTGACTACAAAGGCAAAAAAGTGTTGGTCATCGGCTCTGGTGCGACTGCTGCAACCCTTGTTCCTGCCATGGCGGCAGACTGTGAACACATCACCATATTGCAGCGTTCCCCAACGTATTTTATCCCGGGTCGTAACGTCAATGAACTCGCAGACACACTTCGCCAACTTGACATCAATGAAGAGTGGATTCACGAAATAGTCCGTCGCAAGGTTTTGTTTGATGGCCAAACTGTTACCGACATGGCGTTTCAATATCCGGACTTGGTGAAAGACGCGCTTCTTGAAGGAATCAAGCCATTGTTGCCTGAGGGCTACGACATAGGCAAACACTTCACGCCGAAGTATCGCCCATGGCAACAGCGCATTGCGTTTGTGCCAGAAGGTGATTTATTCGCCGGAATCAAATCAGGCAAAGCATCAATGGTTACAGATGAAATCGAAACGTTTACGGCAACAGGCGTACGTACGAAAGATGGCACCGTCATTGACGCGGACATCGTCATCACTGCTACTGGCTTCCATCTCAGCGTTCTTGGCGATATCCCATTCGACCTTGATGGCAAACCTCTCAACTGGGCAGACACCGTGACGTATCGCGGCATGATGTTCACTGGTGTGCCAAACCTTGCATGGGTGTTTGGTTACTTCCGTGCCAGCTGGACTTTGCGTGTTGACATTATGGGTGACTTTATTGCTCGTTTGTTTAAGCACATGGAAGCTAAAGGTGTACGTAGTGTTACTCCGCAATTGCGACCTGAAGATGCAGATATGCCGATTGGTGCATGGATGGATCCGGATAACTTCAATCCGAATTATCTGATGCGTAGTCAACACCTCATGCCAAAGTCAGGCGACAAGCAAGAGTGGAAGCATGACCAGAATTACTCTTTAGAAAAAGACATTCTGCCAACCATCAATCTTGATGACGGTTGCCTCGTTTACGAGTAGTTACTTCCCGGCGTGAGCGGGGCAGATGCCAATCTTTTTGTAGTGGCACCAATCGCAAAGTTTTGTGACATTGCAGTGAAATTCACCTGTCGCACATGATGCTTCAATATTTTCACGAGTCTCCACAATGACACCACGAGCAATATTCAGTTTCACAGGGGTAACAGTGAGATCATGCTTTGCTTTTTGCGTGAGATAGAGAAGTTCTACGCGTGAGGTGGATTCCTGATCAGATTCTTCAAGCATGAGGGCATACGCCAACAGCTGAAAGAATTTGTCATCATCTGATTTAAACTTTGGGTTCGGAATCTTTCCGGTTTTGTAATCGGAAATCACAACACTTCCATCATCGGCAAAGATAAAACGGTCGATGTAGCCCTTCATAGCAACACCATCGATATTTGCGAACACTTCATGTTCCATGCCATCAAGCTCGGTATCGGTTGGGTCTTCTAATGACCACAGGTTTGTCATTGATTCAAACGCGGCTCGTTTGAAATCGGCCAGGGTGCCTGGCTTTTCTTCGAGTGCTTCAACTTTGGTGGCCCATTCATGATTTGTCCAACGATCAGCGGCAATTGATTTCAATGTTTCGTGTGTGCGATTTTCTGCATCCTCTTTATAGAGGTATTCGAGTACCTCATGAACGAAGGAACCCAGATACAAGTGCCACGCTGGGGGCTCTTTGATCTTGTCGATATATGAAAGCTTGAATTTCTGAGGGCAATCGCGAAAGAGCCCAATGGAGGAGGGCGATAGGTAATCCGGTGGCGTGAACATGGTCTTATTCTCTCATGTCGGTGTAGCAGAAATGTTTTCTGTGTTACCCCTGAATAATGTCTGCGTACTTCGACAGCACTTGTGCTGGTCCACTGACTAGGAATGTAGTGATGCACGATTCGCGCCATTTAGCCATGTCGTCACGAATCTTTTCAATAGGACCAACCAAAGCAACGTCTTCCACCATTGATAGGGGAATACAAGCAGCAGCTTCGTCTTTCTTTCCGGCCAGGTATAGGTCTTGCACTTTCAAAGCGACATCTTCGTATCCCATGCGAGCGAAAACTTCAAAGTGAAAGTTGGTACCGCGTGCACCCATGCCACCTGCGTACAAGGCGAGCATTGGTCGCATCATGTCGGCGCATTTTTCAACATCGTCTCCAACAATGATGGAAACTGTGGCAGCAATCTCAAAACGATCTGCTTTGTTTACTTCACCACTCTTTGCGAACCCTTCGTTGAGGCATTGACGGTAATACGCGTCTTCTTTCGGAGAGAAGAAGAGTGGCAACCATCCGTCACAAATTTCCGCTGAGAGGGCAACATTCTTCGGTCCTTCAGCACCGAGAAAGATTGGAATATCGGTCCGGAACGGATGCACTGTGCTCTTCAACGGTTTACCAAGCCCGGTTCCGCCTTCAATCGGCATGTTGTAAAACGTGCCGTGGTAGTTCACTGGCTTGTCACGACGGACAATGCTGCGAATGATGTCAACGTATTCACGTGTGCGCGCGAGAGGTTTCTCGTATGGTTGGCCGTACCAGCCTTCAACAACTTGTGGTCCTGATGCACCGAGCCCTAAGATGAATCGACCACCACTGAGATGATCCATAGTCATGGCAGCCATTGCGGTTGCGGCAGGAGTGCGTGCACCCATTTGCATGATTGAAGTACCCAAACGAATGTTTTTTGTTTGTGAGCCCCACCACGCAAGGGGAGTCAGTGCGTCACTGCCGTAAGCCTCAGCTGTCCACACACTGTCAAAACCAAGTCGGTCAGCTTCTTGAATTGCCTCTAGTGCATTTGCTGGAGGGCCACTGCCCCAATAGCCGCTGCCGTACCCGAGTGTGATGTTCTTTGCCATCTCCACACATTAGGCGGTGATGGCGGGAACGAAATCAGGAAGCGTGACTGATGATGTCGATATAGCGGGAATGGAAATCAAGATCACGTACTGCGAGTTCTTGCGTAGATGCGCTTGCAGTCTCGGCCGGGAACCGAATGACGTCGCTCGTCGTGCGAGTGCGAGCCCGTGCAATTTTAAGAGCAAGGACTGGAATAAGAACAAAAACCATCTTTGCAGCGATTCCTGTATATGACGCAGCTATGTAAACCCCAGGGACCAGGGAACCGAGATAGGCGCCTGCTGTCTGGAGGGAATTGGATGTAACGACGAAGTTGCTCATGAACCTATGGTTCATCATCAACATTGAATTCTGGTGAACGTCAGTTCAACAGAATGAAACGTTTAGGGCAACTTTGGTTACCAGGAATTAGCGTGAAATTCCGCCGAGTGCGCCGCGGGCTTGGACTTTTTGGTGAAAGTCAGGAAGGTATGCATCTTTCGGATTTTCACGAACCAGTTCATCAAGAACGACAGCGTCATCGCCCACAAGAATACGCCAGTCGCCGCGCTGAACGCTTGCCAAAATAAAGGCCGAAGCTTCAGCAGCTGACATAGGTGCCATATCGCGGAATGCTTCAGCACCTGCAGACATCAATTGGCGAAGGTCGGCATCTGACACGGTCGCAGTGTCCATACCGGCACGAGCCATCCGCTCACGTGAAGTTTCTAACTGTGCGGCAGTCATGGTGGCAGGGTCATTGCCGTGCAACTTGCTTGAGTTGATAGCGATATCAGTTCCGATATGGCCCGGCATGACAACCGATGCGCGCAATGTTGGCGCGTTCATGCGGAAATCGGTAATGAGGGCTTCGGTAAAACCTTTGACAGCAAATTTGGCAGCACTGTATGCGCTGTGAGGAGTAGTTGGCCCAAGCGATGCCCAAAAGCCATTAACTGAACTCGTATTTACGATGTGACCAAACGGCGCAGCGAGAAGTAGGTCCATAAATGCGCGGGTGTTGTAGTACACGCCACCCCAACAGACGCCGAAAGTTTTGTCCCATTGGTCACGACTGTTTTCAACGATGCTACCACCGCCACCGATACCGGCATTGTTGAACAAGATGTTGACATGAGGTTTCCAAGCTGCGACTGCATCTCGAAATGCAAGCACTTGTGCTTCGTCTGAGACGTCGGCGATGTGAGTGAGAATTTTTCCGGAGTTGCCATCGGCAGTACAGATCGCAACTGTCTCTGCCATGTTCTCTGCAATGACATCGCATGTTGCAACGTCACAACCCTGTGCGGTGAGTTGACGAACGAGTTCACGGCCCATACCAGTGCCACCGCCAGTAACGACAGCGACTAAGCCGCCGTATCCATTTTCAAATCTGTCAGCCATTACGTTTCCTCCATGTGTTCACTGCCTGCAGCGCGTCTCACTCACAGTAGTGTCTGCAGGAACAAAAGGAGGCAGTCGTGGTCACTGTGCATGGAAAAGTAAAGCCGGGTTTTGAAGGGGTGAGCGAGGCATTCGCTAATAATTTCGCCGATGGTTTCGAGGTTGGCGCATCGGTCGCGGTTATCTATAAGGGCGAAATGGTCGTTGATATTTGGGGTGGCCATCGCGAGATGGAGCGCACGTCTGAATGGCAGAGCGACACACTCGTCAATGTGTGGTCCACCACAAAGACAATGATGTTTCTCGCACTGCTCACCCTTGCTGATCGTGGTGAAATATCACTCACAGATCCGGTCTACAAGTATTGGCCCGAATTCAAGGTCAATGGAAAAGAGGGCATCGAGATTCGTCATCTGATGGCACACACGGCTGGGCTTTCTGGCTGGGCAGAACCAATGACGTCTGAGGACTTGTATGACCATGACAAATGTGCCGCTGTTCTTGCAGCGCAGGCTCCATGGTGGACACCAGGTTCACAATCGGGCTATCACGCAATCACTCAGGGCTACCTCATTGGTGAAGTAGTGAAACGGGTGACAGGACAGTCGCTCGGCAATTTCTTCCGCCAGAACTTTGCAGATCCACTGGGTGCTGATTTCCACATTGGTACGGCAGCTGAACATCACCATCGCATCACGAATGTGATTCCTGGCGTGAGCTTGCTAGACCCAGCAGCCGAACCCGATGGTATTGCAGTTCGCACATATAGCAACCCAAAAATTGATGCGCGAATCGCATGGACACCAGAATGGCGCGAATGTGAAAGTCCTGCCGCAAATGGCCAAGGCAATGCCCGCTCTGTTGCACAAGTGCAGTCGATCATTTCTCATGGCGGTGAAGCAGGTGGAAAGCGTTTCCTATCTGCAGCTGGTGTAGAAGCATTGTTCACCGAACAAATGTCTGGTCACGACATCATTCTTGGAGTGCCAATGAAATTCGGAATGGGATACGGATTGAATTCTGAATTCACACCGTTAAGTCCGAACCCGCGCGCATGCTTCTGGGGCGGATGGGGCGGTTCGCTTGTAGTGAACGACCTTGATGCTGAATTGACATACGCCTACGTAATGAATCGAATGGGTGAAGGAACAACAGGCGATATGCGTGCAGCAATACCTTTGATGGCCATGTTTGGCGCTATTGCGTAATTAGTCCTGCGTAATACGCAAGGTCACAATTTCAAACGGCTGTAGCTCAATTGCCATTGTTCCGTTTTCGGACACTTCAAGTGAGACGCCCGCGTCTTCTAATGCGTTGCATGACTGTGCGGCCGTCATGCCCTCAATGGTCAATATTCCGTGTGTACGTCCACCATGTGTTTCCCAGATGCGCACAATGATGTCGTCGCTGCCGTCATCGGCGGGCTTCACGGCACTGATTAGCGCGCCGGGAACATCTAGCGAAATCACTGAAGCAGGAACACGAGGCACACCATCAAGGATGCGCACAGGGTGAGCCATTAGGGATGCCGCGTTCTCAATTCCGTTTGAAATTGGATCTCCATTAAATAGCGAAATAGACCATTGAAGATGTTGCTGGCCAAGGTCTGCTTCGGGGTCAGGGAATTTCGGAGACCGCAGAACGGTCAGCTGTAATTCGTCACCGCGAATGTCGTAGCCACGCGGACCGTCCGCAAGGATCGCTGCACCAAACGATGGTTCGCTAATGGCGACGTATCGGTGTGCACACACTTCAAACCGTGCAATATCCCAAGTGGTGTTTGCATGACGTGCGCGTATGACATGACCGAACTGCGTACCGCATGTTGCGCTGAGAGAGCGAAGGTCAGTAGGCAGAACCCATTGCAATCGACGTTCTTGTTCATGCCAATCAGCATCAACTGAAACATCAAGTTGTGTTGCGCCAGCTCGAAGTGAGAATCGAACCGTGAAGCGCGATACCTCTGTGGCAAACCCGCATTCAACAGTGGTGCGCAGGGGAGTCGACTCCACAATGACAGGTGGTGCAGTTGCAAGCAATTGTGTAGCTGGCGCATTGGCGTCGGTTGCATCTATATCCCAGGCGTCGTATTCGGCAGGAGTGTCTTGTCGTAAAATAAACATGGCCTGCGACGACGGTGGAATCAGATTCCGGAGACCATTTGTGATGTGGGTTATTGCACCATCAGAATTGAACGAAACCGTAATGATGCCGTTGCTGACCGTGATTGAATCGTCATTTGTCAAAACGGAAACCGGCTTTACGTCTGCAGGAAGTTTTGCCGTTGGCAGGGCTGCACCAAATGACTCTGCTTCTGCCCACATTGGTGTTGCGTCAACATCAACAACTGCGCGAAGTGCAACTGGTGCCGGATTCAGAATATGAGTATCACCGGTAGTAACTGGAATGACCCGTACCAGTAACCCTTCAATGTTTGAAGCAACCTCTGCGTGAATTGCCTCGGCATCGTCGTGAACCCACGCAATTGAAGAACCCGGAATAATGTCGTGGAACTGTTGTGTCAGAACGTGTTGCCACAGCTCATCAAGAGCTGGCGGGCGAACGCGAGCAAGTGCTGACCATAATTCCAGTTCATGCAGCAAACGTTCACTTGATCTGTTGCCCTGTTTGGTGCCAACTTGCGTTGAATATGTCCCACGATGTTTTTCGAAATACATTTCGCCTACCCAACGTGGGGCAGTAGCGCCATATTCCTTTTGTGATTTTTCAAAGAAGCCTGCAACGGTGCCGAAAGAGACTCGGGGTACTCCTTCTAGGTCTGCAGCTAGCCGACCACGGTCAATCATTGTTTGTGTTGGTCCACCACCGCCGTCACCGTGGCCATAGAGGACCAAAGAATTTGAGGAACCTACATGGTCTTTGTAATTACGTTCGGCAAAACGTAATTGTGATGGAGTCATAATCGCGTTGTAGGTATCTACTGGGCTGAAGTGTGTGAATACTTGAGTGCCGTCAATTCCTTCCCACCAGAACGTGTGGTGTGGAAACGCATTCGTTTCATTCCAACTCAGTTTCTGTGTAAAGAACCAACGGCATTCTCCGTGGGAAACAATTTGCGGTAGAGAACCGGGGTATCCGAAGTCATCTGGCAGGAATGCGCCGGAACATGTAATACCAAACCATTCACGAAACGCACGTTGGCCCTGAGCAAGTTGGCGCAACAAACTTTCACCTGATGGCAAGTTGAGGTCAGTTTCCACCCACATGCCACCGATGACTTCCCATCGGCCTTCGCGCACAAGTTCGGTAACACGAGCAAAAATATCTGGCGCGTCTTCTGCCACCCACGCATAATGCTGTGCTTGACTGTGGCAATACACGGCGTCTGGGTTCTTTGTCAGTAGATCAACTGCGTTTGCAAATGTTCGCACAGCTTTGCGACGAGTTTCACGAATAGGCCATAACCATGCGGTATCAAGATGTGCGTGTCCAGTTGCGGTGATGTTATGCGCAGAAGGTCCATTGCCAATTCCTAAGACTGCGTCAAGGGTGCGGCGCGCAGATGTGGCGGTGCCAGCAACATTGTTTACGTCGAGCGCTAGATCACATTGTTCAAGTGCGGCAAATGCTCGAGCACGCTGCGGTGACTCTTTTGGTAAATCAAGAGTGATGTCTATGACTGCGTGTAATGCAATAGCAAGATCGTTAATAGCGCTGTTAAACGCGACTAGTTGTGCGGCACGCAATGTGTACACAGGGTGCGTGGGTGCGGTTGCTGGGTCGCCAAATGTTGTGGGGCCGTACCCGTATTCGTGGCCTGCAATGATTGGTGTTGCTGCAGCTTCAACCCAAATATCAATCTCGGTTCCGGCATCGTGTGCGCCGAGATGAATCAGTCTGCGGTCCGGCTGGATGGCCTGAACGATGTTTCCGTTCATATAAGCAAGGGCTTCGGTTTGAAAACCATCGCCGCGTCCGTTGAAACCAATATCGACATAGGCCGCTATGTCTGTGTGTGCCAAATATTCTGGCACCACCGCAGTCAAATGGAACCAACGTGTGTGCCACGCCTGACCCCATTTTGAACCAATCGAAAAAGGCTCTACTGGGGCTGCAACGGCAGCGTCGTAGCCAGGCGATTCAAACCACTCTTGCGTAGCCGCAACTGAGAAATTTATTGCACCACTTGTAATAAAAGGTGTGATGCGTTGGTCGAGCAGCCGACGTGCTCGTTGCATTGCTGGTGCAGTAACGCGATGCGCCATCTGATGACCCCATTTCGGTGAGGTCTTTAGATTATGCGCTCCAGCTTCATAGAGAAAGCGCCGTGGTATTCCCACATCAGATGTTTACCATCTCGCCAGCGCTTGACCTCAATACCGGGCATTCCCTGTGGACGTAGAACGAAAACGCCAGCTTCGTAACTAGCGGCAACCACCAGGGGAGTTTTGAGGTCCATCTCCAAGACATCGTGACAACCATTTTCGAAACTGCCATCAACGTGAGGGAAGTCATGAATGACATGGCCGGCCGTCACGATGGCACGGTCACCAACTTGTTCAATCCGCTCTACGTGCTTCCACATGGGCATGTTTTCTGGTGCAGGCTCGCCGTTGATGGTGACTTCTAGCGCACGCCATGTTCCTCGTAGGTCGGGGGCTCCCGCAACAAGGGGTTCTGTCGCTGCAGTTAGGAAAGGGCCAGGCATGTCTCCGTGCCAACCACCAGTAGGGGTATTCACGCGTGGGATGTCATTGATCAATGTCATATCGCAACCTTAGGGGGCGATGCCTTCAATGATGAACGCCGCGAGGAACACGGTTTATTCATTTGTCTTGTTGACCAAGAATATTTACGGTTCGACGATGGCAAAGCCAGTGGTAATCGAGTCGAGTTTGCCAAAAATCTCAAGCAATGCAGCCGCATCTCCGTCAATAGTGATTGTTCCGGCCGTGATTTGGTCCATAAATGTTGTTGCCTGAGTAACAACATCAAGCATGGTGAGTCGCGTCAATGTAATTGTGGCGGCTGCTGAACTTTCGTGACGGCCAGGGGTGGCATACAACGTGCGGTTTGAGATGCCCAATATCCATTTTTCCTTGGTGTCAGTGAAGTGCCAATTTATACAGAGTGACACTCCGCCTAACTCTTCTGACTTCATTCGTACTGAAAGAGAATCAAAGAGCTGCTCAATTGTCATTGCAAGAAGCAAGCCTCTGTTTCGAACCGCTATCGGCGCAGGCGCTGGAGGCCCTTGTCGAAGTTCTTGTGCACCCATCAGGTACGCGTTACGGAATGTTGAAGATTCTGCTTGGTATCCGAGTTGTTCAAGCGCGTCTGCTTGCAAGTTACGCCCAGCAGTATTGGTGGGGTCTGCGAATACAAGATGGTTGAGAAGTTCTGTAACCCATCGGTAGTCACCGTTGTCGAATGCTTTTTGTGCATTTGCAATTAGTGCCTCAGCG